>NZ_JAMYOM010000044.1:0-36251 GCF_040319805.1 Mesorhizobium sp. M0848
CTTTCCGGTCGCGACTCGCCGCCCACCCCGCTTCCGGGGAAAGGCGCGGCGATTGGTGAGCGGAGGATGAAACGATGCATGCAAAGAGCAAGCGTACCACCAGCGGAGAGGCTGGCGCAGGCAAGGGCGGGCGCCCGGGCGCCAGCCTCTATCAGGAGATGACAGACCGCATCATTGCCGAGCTGGAGCGCGGCACCGTGCCATGGGTCAAGCCATGGGGCAGCGCAAAAGCAGGCCTCGGCCTGCCGAGGAATGCTTCCGGCGCGCCAGCCACCGCTCCTGCAGCAAAAAGAACGGCAGCTGTCGCAGCATGGCTGAACAAGGCATCTTGTCGGCGTCGAGGAGCTCCGTGCTCGCCTTACGCAGGCGCATAGCTCTGACATGACGTCCGGGAGACTGATGCCGGGCATTCCATCAACAATACCCAACAGCCATCCTGGTCCGAAGAGCATCTAAGCACCTCGATTTCAGGCGTTGGTCGAGCCCGCATTGATCACGGGGTACCCTTTTTGGTCCGCTGGAGGAGCGCGGCCGCCCCTCGACAACGGGTTCTTCAGGTGTCGCCCGTTCAGGGCCGACGGAAAAAGGGCGCACAAGGCGCGCCCTTCATTTCGGTCGGCTATCAGCAGCCACCTTCACCTTTCGTTGTTAGAAGCGGTAGGTGACACCTGCGCCTATCAACCAGGGATCGAGGTCGGCCTTCCCCGTCAGCTTCGCGCCGTCGACCGTGACGTCGAAGTCTGGCTTTAGGAAAACCTTCTTCACGTCGAAGTTGACGCCCCAGTGCTGATCCACCATGTAGTCGAACCCGACCTGCAGCGCGGTGCCGAACGTGTTCTTAACATGGAGAGCATCTGCACTGCCGACGTCCTGGTTATAAAACATCGTGTAGTTCACGCCGGCACCGACATAGGGCTTGAATGCGCCGAAATTGGTAAAATGATACTGCAATGTGAGCGTGGGCGGCAGCAGCCAAACCTTGCCGACATTGCCCAGCGCGCCGATCGCTCCTTGGCCCTCAATGTTGGCATAGGTGGTGCCGAGGATAAGCTCCGTGGCGATGTTGTCCGTGAAGTAATAGGAGATATCGAGCTCCGGCGTAACCGTGTTTGAATAAGAAAGACCAGAGCCGGGCACTGCATTGACGTAGCCCGAATCCTCAGTGACGACCCCCAAGGCTCGCAGCCGGATCTGCCAAGGGCTTGGCGCTTCCGTGACCGAGGCTCCAGCCTGCGGGACGCTCGCGGCTTGCGCAAGCTCGGCCGCCACGGCCTGCTGTCCCATCAGCATCAGGACGATGGCCGCTGTTACGCCCCGCCCCACGCCCATTCGCTTTCTCGCCATGATATTCTCTCCTTGCTCTTCAGAAATGATGCGGTGCACTATGAAAAAACCTGCTGGAATCGACGAAGCGCTCATGCGCAGTTTGCGTGGGACAGCGCGCACATTTTATTTGCCCTTTGCTCGCAATCATCGACCTGTACTCACTTGTGAAACGTTGCCCTTTGTCTCCGTGCACTATCGAACGCCATCGACTTGCCAGCCGATCGCACTGCGAAGGAAACTGGTGCCCAGGGCAATGAATGCGGCCCGCTCACGATTGTTCTTGCCGGAGACGTGCCCGCCTGCGTCGGACTCGTAGAAGTAGGCGGGATAGCCAAGAGCCTGCAGCTTTGCACCCATCTTGCGCGCGTGGCCCGGATGGACGCGGGCGTCTCGCTTCCTGGTGGCAAGCAGGATCGGCGGATAGGGCTGTCCTGGTGTCGCGGCGTGATAGGCGGAGATTTCCTTTAGGAAAATCCATTCCTCCGGCTTGTCGGGATCGCCATATTCGTCAATCCAGCTCGCGCCCGCCAAAAGCTTGGTGTAGCGGCGCATGTCGACAAACGGCATTGTGCAGAACAGCGCGCCGAAACGCTCAGGATAGCGTGTAAGCATATTGGCGATCAGGAGGCCGCCATTTGAAGCGCCCTCTGCGGCAATCCGCCTCGGCAGCGTAATGCCCCTTTGCACGAGGTCGGCGGCAACGGCGGCGAAATCGTCATGGGCGAGACGCTTGCCCTCCCTGCGCCCGGCCTCGTGCCAACGGGTGCCGAACTCTCCGCCACCCCGGATGTTCGCCACCACACAGGTGCCGCGGCGTTCGAGCCACAGCTTGCCGAGCGAGGAGTTGTAGTGGGGCAGGCGCGATAGGCCGAACCCGCCGTAGGCGGTGAGGTGAACCGGGGCATCCCCGTTCCCGTTCGCCGGACCGACCTGCGTATAGGGGATCATCTCACCATCAGTCGAGACTGCCTCGTGGCGCGTGATCACCAGCCCGGATGCGTCGAAATTCTCCGGGTTGCGCTTCAGGATTACTGGAGCGCCGAAAGGCGCCGCGGCGTTGAGGTCTAATAGGAGAAGCTTCGGCGGCGTGATCGGGTCCTGAGCCGAAATGAGGACCTCTCCATTGGTCTCGTGAAGTTCCGCATCGAGCGACCGAAGGTGAACAGTCCCTTCGCAGGGCAGGGTGTACAGCGCTCGGCGCGTCCATTCCTGGCGGTCGGGAGTGAACATCTCCAAACGCGGATCGAGGTTGACGAGGTAGGAGATAATGAGCTTCCCGTTATTCCAGAAGAATGACTGCAGGGAGCGCCTGTCGCCTGTTTCAAAGAGGATGGCAAAACTGCGCTCGCCGGCGATGAAGGAGGAAAGCGAGATGCCGATCAGCGCGTCCGCGGGATGTGTCATCCCTCCCACTGTCCATGGCTTGCGCGGCTTTACCGCCAGCCAGTCGCTGAACCCGCTCCACGAGGCGTCTCGAGGAAGGTCGATCCGCGTCTTCGGCCCGCTCCTGTCACCGATTCGGCCGA
The DNA here is from genome assembly GCF_040319805.1 of Mesorhizobium sp. M0848. Lineage (NCBI taxonomy): Bacteria > Pseudomonadati > Pseudomonadota > Alphaproteobacteria > Hyphomicrobiales > Phyllobacteriaceae > Mesorhizobium > Mesorhizobium sp. M0848. Next base: position 2,853 of record NZ_JAMYOM010000044.1, read on the forward strand.
TCTTCTCAAAGAAGGTCGACTGCTCGATGAACCAGAGGCGCTCGCTCTCGGCGGTGCGGTCCAGATGGCCGGACACCCCGAGGGATTCGGAACCGGTCTCGAAGAGTACCGGCGCGGTGAGCGGATCCGCGCCACGCTTCCACAACCGAACGGTGCGCGCGTAGCCGCAACGGGTGGCCATGCCATCACCAAGCGGACTGGAAAGCAGAAGCGTGTCAGGGTCGAGCCAATTAACCCCGCCATTGGCCTCCGCGAGGTTGAAACCGTCGGCGACGAAGCTAAGAGACTCCAGATCGAATTCGCGATGCACGACCGCCTCGCTGCCGCCGCGCGACAGGCGCAGAACGGCTCTTTCCCGTCTCTCCGGCTCAAGGGACGCGCCGCCCCAGATCCAGTCCTCTCCGTCGATAGCCGTGAGGGCGTCCAGATCAAGCAGTAGCTCCCACTGGGGCTCAACTTTCATGTAGGCGGCAAGGGTGCTCCGGCGCCACAGTCCGCGCGGATTTCCGGCATCTTGCCAGAAATTGTAGAGGTACGGGCCGCGGCGGGTGATCAAGGGAATCTTGTCAGGATGGTCGAAGATCGCTGTCATGGCCTCACGGTCGCGATCGAACTGCGTTCCACCGAACTGCCCCAGTGTCCTGGCCGACTGGCTGGCGGTCCAGTCAAGTGCCCGTTCGCCTTCTATATCTTCAAGCCAAAGATAGGGATCATCGTCGGGAGCATTCAGAGTTGGACGGAAATCGAACGCGGTCATGTCCGTACAACCTGAAGAATGAAAGCGCAAAGGCTTCCTTCCGCTCGGGCAAGCTCGGTGTTTGCGGCGGAGACCGCATGCTCAGCGAGCGTGATCATGGATGAGGTCTTCTCAGTTGGTGCGGCGCGGCAGTGCGTTTGCGCATAGGACTTGCATGTGTCGTGCCAACCAGGAAAATCTTTTCAGAACAATACGATCACTTTGATAACGCTGTGTCTTATGTCCGACATCGTCGTAGTTCCGACAATGACTGCAACGGTAGGCGCCTGATCGATCTAGTGTAAGCGCGGAGCCATCCCATCTGGCGCGGCATCAGATGATGGGCGAGAGATGATGACACTGAAGGAGCGTGGAGCTTGCGGTGTCAATTTCTATATCTGCGCCTATGTCTGATGATAGAAGTTTCCATGTTCTTGAGGCGGTTCCGAACCGGAGGCAAGCCCGCAGCGTCTGCGGCGGTCGGCGCAAGCGAAGGCACGCTGATCGAGGCGACGCTGAAGCCTGGCGCGAATGTGTCGGCGATCGCGCGAGAGGCTGGAGTGGCGACCTCGCAGTTCGGATCGCCGACGTAGGAATGGGACGCACCGCCCCGGAGCTTCGCCACCGATGCCCATGCTGCATCATGGTCAAATCCACTGCGATCTACCGCATACCAGTCTGCCGCGCGACCTTCGCGCCTGCCTCGGCGAGCTCGCCTCGGAAATCTGTCGTCGGCATTTGGCCCCACCGGAAAGAGCTCCACCTGACCCGGCAAAGCCGGCGCCCGTGCTCGTGACCGTCAAGGACAAGTCGCTTCGCGATGGCCTGCAGCTACCCTTGACCGTCACTGCGGGCGGCAGCCAGTTCGAAGCCAGGTCGGCACGAGCACATGGTCGCCAATCAGCCGAACGAGGAGATGAGGAAACGAATCAAGCTTGACAATCATCGCCCCATACAGGCGTAGCTGACGGCTTGGTCGCCGCGCTCTCCCGCATGGGGCCGGGCTGATCAGCGTGCCACGGCTGGCAGGCTGATGAGCGGATCATCGCTCATTTGGCTGATGGTTTCCAGCGTCATGTATCTGGCGCGCTGCACGGCCCATTCGTCGTTCTGTTCGAGCAGGATCGCGCCGACCAGGCGGACGAGCATCATCCTTGGGAAGACGCCGATGACCTCGGTGCGCCGCTTGATCTCGCCGTTGAGGCGTTCGATCGGGTTGTCGAGTGCAGCTTGGCGCGGTGCTCCTAGGGGAAAGTCATGTAGGCAAGCACGTCTGGCTCGGCGTCGTCCATGATTGTCGCCAGCTTCGGTACCTTCGGCCGGATCTGGTCGGCGACGGCGCGCCCTTGCGTGCTTGCGGCCTCGGGCGTCCTCGCCTTCGGCGGGCTGATCGCCGCTAAGGCCTTCGACAGCAACACCATCATTGCCGATCTGAACGAACGCGGCGAGCCAAGATCGTCATCTCGCAGCATCCGAGGCGCGCCTTGCCGCTCCCTCTCAATCTCGAACTCTACAAATGGCGTCATCTCATCGATAACTCTTCTGCAAACTCAAGGAGTTCGAGCGTATGGCCATGCGAGCTGACAAAACTGACCAGAGCTTCAACGCAATCATCCAACTCGCTGCCGCCGTCATAAACTCACGATGAATCTCAACAGGCCCTAGAGTGCGTTCAGCTTTTTTTATTTCATTGTAGACACTCCAGCTGAAATGACGCTCTTGACCCTGCCGCTCTGAGCGCAGCACCCGTGGCAGGCGGCGCTTCCATCGTTCACTTCGCGGCAAAGGCCGATGGCGCCTGAGGAAGTGATGAGGCCAGCGCAAACCAAAAACGTTTGCCTCGCGGCTTCGGTCCTCGGCCCTTGACTAGTTGGCGGCGATGTACAGGGATTTCCCGAGAGCCTACGTCGACCGTGCAAAGGCCTGCAACTGCTGAGTGAGAGGAGGGACGCTTGGACGAACACGATCCGAAGGAAGAGCTGATCGAGACGATTTTTCGCAACGGCACAATCACCGTCGTCGGCATTCTGCTTGCCTTTTCGCTCGGCTTCGTCACCCATTGGGCTGCGAACCCCATGCCATGGCGGCTCTACGACCTGTTCGCCGTTGTGCCGATCCTGGTCGGCATCACGTTGCAGTTGCGGGCGCTGTCCCTGCTACTCGACATGAGTTCGTTGCGCCGACCCATCTACGAACGCGCCAACCGCATCTTCATGGCCGGCCTTATCCTGACCGCGTGCGGCGTCGGGCTGGCCATCCTGCTCGATGTCCTCGCAATGTCGATGAAGGGCACGCTGCCCGGCGCTTGACGGCCTGTCCCTGCGCTTTGGAGCTGCCGCAATCGGCCGACGCGACGCGTCAGATCCGAGGGTTCCTAGTGCTTTCGCTCAAGCAGCGTCAGCCTTCTTCCCGGAAGAACGCTTTCTCTAGATTGCATTAGCGGATGTTTAGAGCGTGGGCTTGCCGGAAATTACGTCTCGGTGGCATAATCCGCATAGCTTTTAGGGTGCTGCCAGGAAGACCGATTTGCGGGCGTGGATGCATAAATGCGTTGGCGTCAGGAAGAGGCTCGGCAGGTTGCGTGCGCGCATTGCCGAACTGGAGCGCGATCTCGTGGCGATTACACCTCAGGGTCGCCATCGGCGATTCGAAGCCGGACATGAACTTCGCAATGCGAAGTGCCGCCTGAAGCGTCTCGAGGAATGCATCGCTGAAATACCGGAGAAATGTGGCCGTTAGCGCAAGCTTCGCCGCTCTCAATCTTTGCCACGCGGTCGGCTGGTCGGCGGGGAACAGATGCCGATCGTGCGGGTACTCTGTCCGGCAGATACGCAAGGTTCTGCACTGTCCGTTCATGAAGACTTCGTGCTGGTCTCCACAAGAGAATTATTCTGGTGCAGAAGGTGCCCGATTAGCTATCGGAACAAGGCGACATCGACGTGCAAATCGGGCGCCGCAGTGAGGCGTCCCCCCCCCAATGTCGGATTTCCGACAGGATCGTAAATCCGCCAACCCATTGTTTAATAAAATTTCCTTCTCTGGCACGGCCCATGCATGGGACTCTGCGAACGCATCAGCGAGACGTCGTCCATGATCATGCGCACCGAAAATGCCGTCGCCGCAGTGAAAACCGCGCTCTCGCCTGCCATCAAGCCGCCGAAAGGCCGGCGCGTCATGGTCGAGACAGGCGATTGCGCCGGCTTCACACCTTAGTGGGCCTGGAGAGCTCCTCGCGTGACGGCGAGGGGGCATCCAGACGGGCGGAAAGGACAAACGTCGTTGCCCCACGTCGCCGGCATGACCCGTCGATTATCACCGCACTGGAATGCGCGGGTCTACATGCGAAGACCCGAGCGCGCAGGACAAATTCTCGCAAGCCCGGTCGGGACTGGGGCTCGAAGTCCGTGAGCGGAGGCTAATGGCTATGGCCGATATTCGCCGCCTAGTGGGAAGACGCTATAGGAGGAAGCAGGTGGAGTCATCTTGCGTTGGGATCGGTGCTGGCCCGTCCAATTTGAGCCTTGCGTGTCAGATACACGAGCAAGTTGGGAAAGGGGCAGTGTTCCTGGATCGGCAGGTCGACTTCCGCTGGCATCCAGGGATCGCATTCGATTCCTCGGAGCTCCAGGTCAGCCACTTCAAGGACCTGGTCACTCTAGTGAATCCGCGATCAGCCTACACTTTCGTAAACTTCCTGCACGAGAACGGGCGTCTGTATCACTTCCTGAACGCACAATTCGAAGCCGTGCTCAGAGTGGAGTTCGAACAATACCTGAACTGGGTCTTCCACAGGAACCCACTTGTGCGCGGCGGCGAGACAGTGCGCGAAATCCGCTTTGACGGCGAGTTTCAGGTGCGGACCGATAAGGCGGTTCTCGGCGCTAGAAACGTTGTGGTCGGCATTGGCAAGCAGGCGCAAATTCCGCCTCAATTTCAGGGCTGGATTGGACGCAACCTGTTCCACTCATCGGTTTTACTGCACATCCACCCTGAGGTGCGGAGAAAGCATGTCTGCGTTGTCGGCGGAGGCCAGTCGGGAGCCGAGGTGATGTTGCACCTTGTCGGCCTGCCGAACGAACGGCGGCCTGCCTCGATCACTTGGGTCTCGCAGCGCGAAAACTATCTGCCTCTGGACAACAGCCCGTTCACAAACGAGTTGTTCATGCCCTGCTTTTCGGATCGCTTCGCGGCGATGAGCGAGTCGCAGCGTAAGCTGCTCCTGCGGCGTTTCGTGCTTGCTTCGGACGGCATTTCAGAAAGCACGTTGCGCGCGATCTATCAGGCGCTGTACCGCCACGCATTTTTCGAGCCATACCGATGCGACATCACACTGCGGCCGGGCTGCACCGTCTCGCACTGCATCAACGCCGGACCGGGTCATAGGCTGACCCTGCAGCATGGCATGGACGAGGTCGAAGAAGTCACGGCTGACATCGTCATCCTGGCCACCGGTTACGAGAACGCGGTCCCAAGCTTGTTGGAACCGATCATGGGCCGCTTGGAGCAGATCGACAATGAATTAGCTATTCGCGAGGATTTTTCGGTGAGCTGGGACGGACCGTGTGACAGACGCATCTTCGTACAAAATGCGAGCCTCGGGCAGCGCGGCCTGGCCGATCCGAACCTGAGCTTGCTGGCCTGGCGCGCGCGTCGCATCCTCGATAGCCTACTTGGGCGCGCGCCATGCGCGAACCCCGAGCATCCCGGCTTCATCACTCATACCTCGATCGAGAGCTGGCCCGACCACGCAGCCGAAGAAATGGGCAGTGGAATATGACTCGTATGCTTTTGATCATCGGCGGTGGCATCCTAGGAATGATGCCCGCCTGCGCTGCGGCGAACCCCGGAGGCTTCTCCGATATCATCGTGACCGACCAAGCCCTTCGACCAAGCGGCGCATCGCATCACTCTGGCGGCGTGCATTTCCCCTACGGTTGCCAAGGCCGTACCAAGTCGCTCACTCGAAAGACCGCCGTGGTCTTGGCGGCCATGGCTGGGTCGGCAGGTAGCGGATGGTGCCGGCCTTTGGCGATGCGTGTCGTGGTTGAACCGGGTGAAGCGATTGATCCGGCCCAGTTTGCGGAACCCCTAGACCCGGCTGAGCCTGACATAGGCAGTCTCGCGCCGAGCTTCTGCGGACAATATCCGCCGGAGCGGAACGGCACTTAGCATCGCCTCCCTCATCACGTGAGTCCGTCTCTGTGGACCCGCAACTTGGATCAGCGCCCGACCGCCCTAATTGGCATGTCCAACCAAACCAGTGTTTCCAACAGGAGGCTTTTCGCATGTTGACTGATGCACAAAGAGAAAAGTGGCAGAAGGACGGATACGTCAGGCTCGAAAGGTTCTTCGATCCAGCGGCTCAGGAAGATATCTCTACCTTTGTCGAAGATATGTCACGCTGGGCCGTCAGCGATGATAAATGGCTCATGTGGTTCGAGAAGACGACGGACAATCGAAAGATCACCTCCAAGATGGAGAATTTTCTCGACTTCCATGGTCCATTGCGTCGTTTGCTCTTAGAAGATCAGCGCATAAAGTCAGCGGTCGAGGAGTTGCTTGGCGAAGATTCGCGCAGGCTCAAGGAGTTGCTGATTTTCCACTACCCCGACAGCGGCGGCTATCTCCCGCATCAGGACATTTATCACATTCCACACAAACTCCCGGATCGGATGGTCCATGCGGTGGTTGCCATAGGCATCGACGACTCCGACGAGGAAAACGGCGGGCTTTTCTTCAGCCCCGGCAACCACAAGAAGGGGGTGTTTCCCATGGATGCCGGTGGGGTGATCGACCCTCAAGTTGCCGAAAAGTTCTCCTGGGAACCCGCAGTATGGAAGTCTGGCGACATCTTCATCTTCGACGATTACGCACCGCACTACTCACGACCGAACAAAAGCAATCGTTCTCGGCGGACACTCTACTTGGTGTTCCAGCGTGCTTCAACCGGCGGGCCGACCCGCGCTGAATATAACGTGCTTAAGCGCGCCCTTAACCCGCCCGAGGGCAAAGTGGCCGATCTCGACAATCTCAAGCCCCCAAATGGCATCTTCTATCGCGATTGAGCTCACGCAGCCAGGCGGAGGCATGCACACGAAACTGATCGACCGCTCAAAATGCGCGGACGGTATGGACGTCGGATTTGCGGGCTCGCGGAGCATCGACCGCAGCCCGTTACGACGCTTTGGCACGTGGATTGCGGAGGTGGTCGCAGGCGGTCTTCTGTGCGCCTACAGCCCGACTAGTGCCCCCCCTTGGTTGCCCGCTTGCCGGTCCAGAGCTGCACTATCCTGGTCGCGCCGCCAACGGGTCGGGCTGCCGTTTCTCTCCACGAATTGCACGGGAGGCTGTTGCGTTGGCAGCCGAAGGTCCCACTGCTTCAACAGCTTAGGTTGGTTGTCATGCGCAAATACACGTTTTCTCGAACGGAACTGTCGCGGGCGTTTGGTATCGACACGGCCATGCTTGGAACGGGCAGCGCTCGCACGGGGTTTTCATTCGGAAAGGTTGGACCCGGCCTCACATCCGAGCCCCATCGGCACGACGAAATCGAGGCGTTCGTGATCCTGTCAGGATCGGGCAATGTCACCACCGACCGGGGGGAAATCTCGGTCGAGGCGGGCGATGTCGTTCTGTTCCATCCTTTTGAAGCGCATGTGCTGCGCAATGACGGAAACAAAGACCTAGATTTCGTCGCTGTCTACTGGCGAGACGGCGAGGCCGCCCTTGATGCCGCTGCAAAGACCACGACTCCACGCGGCCCAATCTTCGTCTTCTCCACGCCGCCAACGCCAAATGGCGATCTGCATCTGGGGCATCTTTCTGGCCCTTATTTCGGCGCTGACGTCTATACTCGTTTCCTGCGCATGAAAGGAGTGGAGGCCTATCACCTGACCGGAAGCGACGATTACCAGAGCTACGTCGCGACACGCGCCGATGCCGATCAATCGACGCCTGCAAATGTGGCGCGCTACTACGCCGACGAGATTCGCGCCACGCTTGCACATCTCGATTGTGAGATCCACAGCTTCCAAGCCACAATGGGCGATGACGGTTACGGCGAGTTCCAAACCGCGTGTTTCCGGAGTCTTCTGAGCAGCGCGGCGGTAGATTTGCGCCAGAGCCCTGCGCTTTTTGATGCTGTGACAGGCCACTATCTTTACGAGCCGGATGTTGGCGGCCTCTGCCCCGATTGCGGCGGCTCCGCCGCTGGCAACATCTGCGAGGAATGCGGTGCCCCAAACCTTTGCCACGACTTAGGTGCAGCGCGGTCACGGCAGTCTGCCGAGGCGCCGGTGGTCGGCTCCCTCCGCCGTCCAGAACTTGCCATGGACCAATGCTACGACAATATCGACCGGCATCTAAGGGCGTCGGGCGTCCCGCTACGGATCTTGGATCTCTTCGCGCGCCTACGCCAACGCCGCGACTTTTCAGTGCCCATTACCCACCCCTCGGACTGGGGCCTGCCGGCCGAGGGGTTCCCGGGGCAAGTGATCTGGGTGTGGCCGGAGATGGCATTCGGTTTTCTGTACAACATCCAAGCGCTCGGCCGCTCGATGGGTCGCGACTGGAAGGCGGAGATGCCCGGCAACGACTGGCAGATTGTCCATTTCTTCGGCTTCGACAATTCGTTCTACCACGCGCTACTCTACCCCGCTCTTTACGCCGAGGTCTTCTCCCACTGGAAGCCACGCATCCGCTATCACGTCAACGAGTTCTACCTGCTCGACGGCAAGAAGTTCTCAACCAGCTGCCGCCATGCGGTCTGGGGCAAGGAGGTTCTGAGCCCAAACACAGTCGATGTCGTACGCCTTCATTTGGGCCTGACACGCCCGGAAGATGAGCGGACGGATTTCACGCTGGACGCGCTGCGCCGCACCGAGAACGAGGTGTTCCAAAGCATCTGGCTGAACTGGCTTGAGGCGTTGAACCAGGAAATCAAGCAGGATTTTGCCGGCCGTGTACCCGATGCAGGCGACTGGAGCCCGGTCGACCGAGCCTTCTTTGCTCGCATAGAGATCTATCGCGCTGCGATGGAGCGCGCCTATTCGGACGAAGGCTTCTCGGTTCGGCGCGCGGCCACTCAGGTCTGCGAATTCGTGCGCGATTGCGTGATCTACCGCGGGGCGCGAGACTTTGCGGCGGCGCGACGTTTCTATCCCGCCCGCAATCGGACTTCGCTAGCCCTTCAGACGACGGCCGCTGCGATCCTGGCACCGACACTCGCTCCGCTGATGCCCCGCTTCGCCAGAACGCTGTCGCGAGGCATCGATGGCGCCTCAACTGAAACATGGCCCCGGTCCGTCCAGCGCCTTGCGCCCGGGACGCGCTTTGATCTCGGACCCGTGTTGGTGTTCTACGCCAAATCCGGCAATCCTCATCTCGATGACGAGGAAACACTATGAGCCCAAAGGTGCACCAGTGAGCTGTCCTCATCTCGACCAGATCTGCGCGGCAATCAAAGCCGACGATGCCAAATATCTTGACTCGCTGTCACTGGCGAGGGAAGCCGCTCTGAACGGTAGAGACTAGATTAGCAACGCGTCGTCAAACAACCCTGGCCCGCCCCTTCAAGGACCGCTCGGCCGATCGCTTCCCAGCCCTTGCTGTTCGTGCCGAAAATGCGTGTGGGCTCGACTGGGCTGACCAACCTCTTCGGCATCGGGATTTCCGTCCTCCAGCCGGTCAAGGCTGTCATTCGGTTCGACCCGCTCGGTCAACCTGGCGCGCCCTGGACCGTGCGCCGATCACCAATGTGGATGCGAATGCCGCGTGATGGTACGTCGATTCTGTCCGAGCATGTATCGGCGCGGCAGTCAGCCGAAGAACAGCTGAGCTACTGATTACGATGGCTTGGTGCACAAGCTTCCAACCAGACCGCGCAACGACAGCCCGTCGCCTGAGGATAGTCGGCGAGGGCCGCCAAATCGCAAGCGTATCCTCCGTCGCATGCGCGCCGTCTTCGCCGAAAATGCAGACGCTTGTCTCGTCGAGAGATACATCCTTTTAGGGGCCTCCTCAGGATTGCGTGTTTGCTCGGGTGCGGACCGCCCCTCAGTTCCCAATCGAGGAGCGATTCTACAATTCACAAGTTTGGAGATCGCTCGCTAGGTAACCCGTCTGTGAACCCTGCAAGCCGATGCTTCAGATGCCGCCCATGCAGAGGTATTTCATTTCGAGGTAGTCCTCGAGGCCATGGCGGGATCCCTCCCGCCCGATGCCGGACTGTTTTATCCCACCGAACGGCGCCGCTTCCGAAGACATCCGGCCGGTATTTACCCCGACCATTCCATATTCCAAGGCCTCGGCGACACGCCAGACACGCTTCAGGTTAGAGGCATAAAAATACGCCGCGAGGCCATAGATCGTTTCATTGGCATCACGCACGACCTGATCCGCATCGTTGAAGCGAATAATCGGTGCGAGCGGCCCGAATGTCTCTTCTTGCGCCACGGTCATCTCGCTGGTGACACCGGTCAGGACCGTTGGTTGGAAAAACGTGCCATTCGTGCCGACGCGTTTGCCCCCGCATCGAATTGCGCCGCCTTTAGCTACGGCATCGGCAATATGGGATTCAATCTTGGCCAAAGCCTGCTTGTCGATGAGAGGCCCGATGTCCACTCCGGGAGCGAAACCGTCACCAACTTGAAGTTGGCGAGCCCGTTCCACGAATTTCTCGACGAACTCGTCGTGAACGCGCGACTGGACGTAAAGGCGGTTCGCTGAAACGCAGGTCTGGCCGGCATTGCGGTACTTCGCCTGGATCGCACCGTCAACCGCGGCATCGATATCGGCATCATCGAAGACGATGAAGGGTGCATTGCCGCCGAGCTCTAGGCTGACTTTTTTGATCTGGTCCGAGCACTGGCGCATAAGTAAGCGCCCGATCTCAGTAGAGCCGGTGAAGCTGATCTTGCGGACCTTGGGATTTGTGCAAAGTTCGCGGCCGACCGCGTGACCTTCGGACGCATAGATCAGGTTGACGACGCCTTCGGGGAAGCCTGCCTGATGGGCGAGGGCGAACATTGCTCCAGCCACGAGCGGCGTCTGTTCAGCGGGCTTGAGGACAATCGTGCAGCCCGCCGCCAAGGCTGGCGAGATTTTGCGCGCCACCATCGAGGCCGGGAAATTCCATGGGGTTATCGTGCCGACCACCCCGATGGGCTGCTTGATCACCAGCATTCGGCGGTCCGTCGATGGTGCGGAGATCGTCTCGCCGTAAACGCGATTTGCCTCCTCGGCGTACCATTGCAGATACGCCGCAGCATGCGATATCTCCGATTTGGCCTCGGCAAGCGGCTTGCCCATCTCCGCGGTGAGAATTGCAGCGAGATCGTCGGTGTGGTCGATGATCAACTCATGCCATCGCCATAGAACATCGCTGCGCTCACGTGCGGTAAACGCTGCCCATCCAGGCTGCGCGACATAGGCCTTCTCGATTCCAGCGCATGTCTCTTCGACTCCCATGTCAGGTAGTTCTGCCAGCACTTCGCCGGTCGACGGGTTGAGGACCTCGAATGTCCGCTCTCTAATCCGCGTGCCAAGTGCCGGCAGGCGATCGATGGGTCCAAACAGGTCAGGGGATCTCAGGTGACGGATCATCGGCGGGCACAGGGGCAATCGGTTTCCTCCTCAACGCCAGGCGTATATAGCAGGTTCGGTGTGTAGTCTGGACGTCCAAGCTCCTCATAGGACCTCGGCCAGACAGCTAGCAGACCACGGTTGCCAACTGGAAAGGGAGAATACCTGAATTCGCTAGAAGATGAGTCGCGGTTCTACAGCCGGGCTCGACCCGCGGTTGCGCGCGGGCGGGTCCGGCCCGCGCACAACCCTGCCAAAGGTCTTCGCGGCCAGCGCCTGGTTCTACGTGCCGGCCACCGCGTCGTTCGGTCGGCAATATTTGTTGTAGATCGTGAATGCGTCGGTGCCGTTCAGCTTTTCCATCTCCTATGTCGTGTTGACCTCCTCGTCCAGCAGACCTGCGGGTTCGTCTCTCTGCGCCAACGGCGCTCCTCCAGGATCACATTTCGCTCGGTCTTGATATCATCCTCGTTGAGGATGAGGTTGAACATGCGATCGGCCTCGAAGCCCATCATCTCGCCCAAAAACGAGTCATAGGCGGTGAGGGCGTTATTGTAGCCGCCACTCACTTAGACGGCTCGGTGAACTCGCTGTCGGCGCGGTTGGTGGTCGCTTTGAAGATCAGACGCTCGCGCGAAGACGGACCTGAAAAAAACGGCGGGTGGCGACATTCGCGAGGCGCTGGAAAACGAGGTCGTAGGACTGGGCGGGAAAAACGATGCCGTTGCTCTCTTCTGGCGTGATGGCCTGCCGCGAGGCCGTTAAACTTGGTGAGTTGCTGCGGGAAGGGGAGTGTTTTCGCGGGACCTTGGTCAACGTAAGAAACAAACGTCGAGCTCGCCTTGGATGGGGCATGCAGCACATTTGCCGCTGCAGGACAGCAGCACCGAAGCTGTGCGCGCTTGCCGTTGTCCCTGGGCACCAAACAGGAGAATTAGCAGTCGCGATTGATTTCATGTGCGTAAAATACCGCCTGGTGCGCTCGGCTGCAAATGCATGCCTGGCGGAGTGGTCGCTTAGGTCAAGAGCATCGCGTGAGTAACAGCCTGACCTTGCTCAATCTGATGCGCGCTAACCGCCTCGCCGGATTGTGGAACTGCTCGCGGGTGGCTTCTACCACAAACAGCAAGGTCATGAAATCAAGCAGGAAGTCGTCAATCGCTTGGGCGATTGTTTCTGACTTGCCCTTGAACTGGTCCAGCAAAACGCGCGCGCTATCGATCGCTTCCACGCTGGTCGCATCGATCAACCCCTCGACCCTCTTGAAACAATCCAAATCGAAACTCCTTCATGCGCTTGCCAAGCCGTTATGCTCGAAGGCAGTTCCGTGAACTACCCGGCCTTTGACCTGCGGCACGAGCAGCGGTCGGCCTTACGTCCCGTGCCTCCAAACACGAGCCATCGACGTGGCGCTGAGGAGCGTTGGAAGAAATTGGGCGCTTCCGGCCACGCTCGAGCGGTAGTGTAGGACAGTGCTTGCTGGCGGCTACGCCCACAATGGAGTGCGCCAGCTGATCGGGGCTTAACAATTTTTCGCTTTTTGCTGCGCCCAACTCTCGGCTATGACTCGGACAGGCCTAATGGCCTGCCCACGTTGCATTGTAAAAGAAGGAACAAGTATATGCCGACTGGAACGGTAAAGTGGTTCAACAGCACCAAGGGGTTTGGATTTATCCAGCCCGACAATGGCGGTCCGGATGTTTTCGTCCACATTTCCGCTGTCGAACGCGCGGGCCTCTCGACCCTCGCTGACGGCCAGAAGATCAACTATGAGATCGAGCAGGATCGCCGCACTGGCAAGTCCTCCGCTGGCAGCCTCAGCAAAGCTGGTTGAAATTTTCTCCTGCGTCCTGGCAAGAGTAAGCACATAAGTCCTCACGGCCGCTCGATGGGACCGAGCAAAAACTGAGGGCAGCAGATTGCTGCAGGGTCGCGAATTCCTCATGAAACAAGGTTGTTTGAAAGGAAGGCGGGGTTGGCCCCGCCTTTTTATATGACGCGCAGATTAAGCCGATGGCTGCAACGCTCCAGAACGAATCTCGATTGCCGAAATCAAGCCGCGACCTTCTTGCGGGTTCGCTTCGTCGGCGCAGGCTCCGGCGCTTCCGACGCCTTCGGTTTGCGGCCGAGCCCCATCGTCTTGGCCAATGTCGAGCGCGCCGCGGCGTAGTTCGGCGCGACCATGGGATAATCCGCCGGCAGGCCCCATTTGGCCCGATATCCATCCGGCGTCAGCCCATAGTGGGTCGACAGATGGCGCTTTAGCGATTTGAATTTCTTCCCGTCCTCAAGGGAGATGATGTAGTCCGGTGTCACCGATTTCCTGATCGGGACTGCAGGCGTAAGGGCGACCGGCTCTTGCGCAGAGACACCTCCGGCCGTCGCTCTCAGAGCCGCATGCACTTGGCCGATGAGGGCAGGGAGATCCCCCACCGGGATCGGATTGTTGGAGACATAGGCCGACACGACATCGGCGGCAAGCTCAATGAGGGTGTCGACGTTTTTTCCGGCTTCTTCTGTCATGAAACTCTCCAGGCGGTGAAACATAGTCAGCGAAGCGTCGCTTCATAGGGCCGGTTGCCGCCGAAAGCAATAATGTCTCGACAGCGTTATTGCCAATGCTCGTCCAGAAGCGACATCGATGCGCCATATTTCCCGTCGTGACGCTGAGCCACTCGTTGTTGGCGACGCTGCCGAGGTGCGTGACGCGTCCCGGCTGTAACTTTGCGTCGAATTTGCTAGTAGTCTCGGGCCTAAGCGCGGTACTTTTGTCTCGGTATTACCTCTTTGGACTGTGAAATCGAGGGATCGTGATCGCTTGCTGGTGGGCGTCAGGGACGATGGACGTTCATTGGCAATGGCCAAATGTAAGTTCATCGCCCGGTGAGCCGCTCTTCCAAGGGGCTGGGAACCGCCGCTGGTAACCAAGGACATCAATGTATTTCGAGGCGTTTCTTAGCCGGTCCTCGCTGCGGACGACACCTGTTCCACGATATCGAACAGCGCGGCGACACAGGCAGCTTCTCGAATCTGGAGCGGCTTCTCGCAAGTTGGCGCCGCGCCGAGAGGCCGGGCAAGGACAGTGCGTCGCCTGCTTCAATCATACGCGTCAACCAGCCAGCGACGCTGTCCCATACGAATCCCGCGACCGGCCGTGTGATCTCGCCGGTAGTCGCCCCGGCCCTCTGCACGAAGCCTCGGGATGCGCTGATGATCAACCAGGCCACAAAGGTCGACGTCCTGAAGCAGGGATCACATGAGTTTGCCACTATGCGCAGGCTTGCCATGCGCTTCCGCGGCATTTTGCGGGGCCTGTGAATTGGGCGAGCTCGACACTTCGATCGACGTGGCGTCAACTCCGGGTCCGTCGCCATCACGCGTTTCGGTCGGGTCCTACGCCGTGACGCTGACGCCGTTCGCGATGCCATTGAACTACCGTGGAGCAACGGCCAGGCGGAAGGGCTGATCAACCGCCTGAAGACGATCAAATTTACCATGTAGGCAGAGCGGGCTGCGAACTCCTTAGGGCACGCATGCTGCCACTCAGCCGGCCTGATAACCGCACAAAGCGAGGAAGAACCTAGTCAAGTGCAAAGCGACAATTGCCTCGACAGCGGGTCCCGGAAGGTTTATGTTGGCCAATGTTACCGCAATCCGGAATGGCGATTGAGTACCTTCACGAGTGAAGGGAGTGAAATTTCTTTGTCGGCCAAATTGTTGACGGAACGCCCGGCGCCCATTGTTGCTACATGTCTAGATTCTTGGGGCGTTTTGGATGATGCGATCCACCATCTCACTCCAAAGGGCAGTGGAATCTGGAACAATGTCGCTTTTGTTCGCACGACATCCTTCGTGCCCGATTGGCATATCGTCTTTAACTCTGCTTCTCTTTTTGGGCTCCCTGTTGATATCGAGGCGAGCCCAAACAGGACAATTTTTGCAATCGGCGAACCGCCGACGAAAGCTCATCGCGCGTTTCATGAAGGGCAGGGGAAAAATACTATCGTCCTGACGTGTGACGCAGAGCTGGCTGCTCGGCAGAATGCAGCGCGCCGATTCGTTTTGTCTCCACCTATCACTCGGTCTTGGTCTGTAAACAAGACATATGACCAACTTCTGGTCAGCGAAGTCGTGGATAAGCCGCTTCGGCTCTCATGGATTACCAGTGACATCGCCCTGCTTAAAGGACATCGATATCGGCTGGCGTTTCTGGAACGGCTGAGAAAGGAGCTCGATTTTGACCTGTTCGGCCGAGGTTTTCGGCTGATTGGAGATAAATGGAACGCACTCGCACCTTACCGTTACAGTATAGCGTTCGAGAATACTCGTGCTGATTACTATTTTACAGAGAAGCTTATGGACTGCTTCGTTGCTGAAACAATGCCGATCTATTACGGCAGCCCGGCAATCACGAGGTTCTTCCCTTCGGACTCTATGGTTCTGATTGACCCAGAGGACAAGAACGTAATCCCAAAAATTCAAGAAATCATCGACTCAGACCTCTGGAAGGAACGTCGCGGCGCAATAAGAGAGGCGAAGCGGTTGGTCCTCGAGAAATACAATACGTTTGCTTATCTCGCGAGCTTCATCGAAAGCGTTCAGGATAAACCCTTACCGCCGGAAATTATACACATCGATTCGCCTGAGGTCGATTTTGGAATAGACGAATGAAGTACTCCAACGCTCGCTTCGCGTGCCCGGCGGTCGGTGGTCTGGCGAGATCGGTACGGAACGCTCGGCGGAGAATGCCTGCTGCGCAGACGGGCCGGCACGGGCGCACGAGGTCATGCGCCCCCGGCTGCCGCTGATCAGACGAACTGGGGAAGGCCAGGAACGGAATTGAGGACCTCGTCCACGAGTTCGTCGCCGGCATGTTCCTTGGCGCAGGCGATCGTCTCGTTGGCGAGGCCGGCGATCTTTGCCATGCTGAGACCCTCACTCATTAATTGCTGGCCGAGCCCCATAAGGCCGCCACCCTCTGGGTCGTCGCCATGATACTTCGCTACTAATTCCGAAGCTCCCGGAATGGCCTCGATCATGCGCGCAACGGGACCGTCGGCCGCGTGGCTTTGCAGGAAACCCAGCATTAACCCAACGCCCTTCTCTGCGAGAGCCGGGCCGATGCCGACACCAGTGGCGATGCGCGGTAAGAATTCTTCCATGCAGAGTCTCTCTCTCTTGATGAGGTTTACACGGGGCCGGTCCGGCGCCCAGCTCCCTTGGCCGAACCACAATTGAACTCCACAAAAATAGGCCGGCGGAAGTGCTATTGCGCGTAAAACCGCCTCTGTCAACGCAAGCTGCGTCGGACGTGCGTGTTTCGCAAACCGAAGATCATTCCAATTCACATCATTACGCATTGGCAACCGCACAGTTTGCGGTGGCTCGCTTATGGGCCAATGCCCCGCGTCCGTCAAATGATGACGACAAGGTGGTCATCGCCTAGGATCTGTGGATCGAGGTGTGAGGCAGTTACAGCCGGTGGACCTGCTCAAGCGCCGCGCCGGCACAAGGGCTAGATTGGCGATACTGCGCGTATTGGCCATGTCTTTCCTCGCGTGATGGGATGTTCGTAGAAGCGGAGCTATATGCCGGTGTGACGATCGACAAGGCGGACCGGCTATTCCGATAGGACATCCATACTGTCGCATAGACCGTCGCTGCTTAGGTATTGAAACCGCCATCGCTGGTGACATCACAATGTGCAGTCGGCGGGTGTCGACAACGTCGATTCACGCAATCAGCCGGTCAGGAGGAACGAATGAACCCTGAGGTTTCAGAAGCTCACTTTTCGCAAGGCGTGCAGCGCACATCGTGCAAGAGATTGCCATTCTTGCGGATGCTATCGACTTTCTCAACGATGGCGGGAAGATCGCAGTGACCGAATCTACGAAGCCGCCCTCAGGGCGTGCTTTGATGCATACAAACGGTTGCCGAGCAGGGATACTCCTCCTCCCTGAAGTCCAATCGAGAAGAGCGATCACTTCCAAGAGGGTCCCAGCTCAGCCGCGAAAACAGGTGCCAGACCCCGATCCTCTCCCTCAACTGATCTAGCTCAGGGCGTTCATGAGCCGCAGATCGCATAGTGGCTGCGTGCACGACGCAGGAAGACCATTTATGAAAATCCTATTCAGAACGATGGCTGTCACCTTGCTGGCACCCACCGCCTTTGCTGCGGATTCGATCCCCACCGACCTCAGAGATACGGCATTGGCCACCTTCAGGGCTTTGCCATCCACCACGCCGACAGTCGCCAACAACCCGATCACCCCGGAAAAGATCGCTCTCGGCAAGGCACTGTTCTTCGATCCACGCGTCTCGGCGTCAGGCGTCTTGTCGTGCAACTCGTGCCACAACCTGGCCACCGGCGGCGACGACAATCACGAAACCTCGATCGGCCATGGTTGGCAGAAGGGACAGCGCAACGCGCCGACTGTACTGAACGCTGTCTTCAACATCGCTCAGTTCTGGGATGGTCGTGCCGCAGACCTGAAGGCTCAGGCGAAGGGACCGGTCCAAGCCGGCATCGAAATGGCCAATACACCGGACCAAGTCATCGCCACGCTCAAGTCCATGCCGCAATATGTCGAGTGGTTCGATGCAGCTTTTCCGGCTGAAGCCGATCGGGTCACCTTCGACAACTTCGCCAAGGCGATCGAAGCCTTCGAGGCGACACTGGTCACACCGGCCCCGTTCGACAGCTTCCTGAATGGTGATGAGCTTGCCATGACTTCCGAACAGAAACAGGGCCTGGCGCTTTTCATGGACAAAGGCTGCTCGTCCTGCCATGCCGGCATCAACGTTGGTGGGCAAGCCTATTTCCCATTCGGCCTCGTGGAACAGCCCAGCGCCGAGGTCCTGCCGGACAAAGACAAGGGCCGATTTGCGGTCACCAATGCAGCCGATGACTACTATGTTTTCCGCGTGGCGCCGCTGCGCAACGTTGCACTCACCGCGCCATACTTTCATTCGGGCAAGGTTTGGGATCTGAAACAGGCCGTCGCCATCATGGGGACCACCCAGCTTGGCGTAGTACTGGCGGACGAAGAAGTTGACCTGCTTGTTGCCTTCCTCAACTCGCTGACCGGAGAGGCACCCGAGGTCGCCTATCCCATCTTACCCTCCGAAACGGCGACAACGCCCCGGCCTGTAACGCAGATCTCAGGAAAATAAAGGGCCAACTGGCTGCGGACGTCGCAATCGAAAATGATTGCGGCTTTTACTTGTGCCACACGAATTGCCACATCCATCTCCGAATTGGCGGGAGGCTAGCAATACCCGAAACCTGCCACTTCGCCCGTAGTCTGCGCGAATCAACTGGGGAAGTGGACAGACGCGCAGCACCATATATTGTCGCCGCCTGAGCGAACGTGCCAAGCAGTCTACTTTGAGAAACGACGTGTGTACGATTTGTTCGAGGCGCGGGGCCTGTATGTTCCCAAGGACCAATACTATAGCGTAGTGTCACATTCATATTTCTGCGGGATGAGGACACGTGCCGAAGAAAAATCGCACATTTTCGCCGAGTGGCTTATTTCCAAGAGTGTGATCGGTTTGGCATATTCCCGGCCGACATCCGCCAGTCGGCAACTCCCCACACGGTGAGGAAGAGAAGCCTCACGCCTGCACTTTCTGCCGGAGCGCGCGTGCTGCAGCGACCATGTTAATGAGGGCAGGGCGGACCTCCTCCCATTTGCGTGTTTTGAGGCCACAGTCCGGGTTTATCCACAGTTGGCCGTCGGACAGTCGCTCGCGGGCAAGCATGACTAAGTCCGAAATCTCGCCGGCTTCCGGGACGCGTGGTGAGTGAATATCATAAACGCCGGGACCGATTTCGTTCGGATATTTGGAGCTCGTGAAGGCGTCCAACAGTTCCATCTTCGAGCGCGACGTCTCAATCGAAATGACATCCGCATCCATTTCAGCGATCGCGTGAATGATCTCGTTGAACTCCGAATAGCACATGTGGGTATGAATTTGAGTCGCGTCCTTTACACCCGTTGAAGCGATCCGGAAGCATTCGACAGCCCAGTCGAGATAGACTTTCCAGTCAGATTGGCGCAGTGGCAATCCTTCGCGAAAGGCGGCCTCATCGATCTGGACCATCCTTGCGCCGGACCTTTCGAGATCCCTCACTTCGTCGCGGATGGCGAGCGCGATCTGGCGGCAGGCTTCGGAGCGGGGTACGTCGTCGCGAACAAAAGACCAATTGAGAATGGTGACGGGGCCTGTGAGCATTCCCTTCACGGGCTTTTCCGTAAGCGACTGGGCGAATTGCCACCAGCGCACTGTCATCGGATTGCGCCTCGATACGTCGCCGAAAATGATGGGGGGACGCACGTAGCGCGACCCATAGCTTTGTACCCAGGCATGCTGGGTGAGCGCGAAGCCGGACAACTGCTCGCCGAAATGCTGTACCATGTCGTTTCGCTCGAACTCACCGTGCACCAGCACGTCCAGCCCGATCTCTTCCTGCCAGCGAATTGCAGCCTCGATCTCCTTCTTCAGGAACGTCTCATAGTCGACATAGCTCAGCTGGCCCTTCGCATGAGCGGCCCGCGCCTTGCGTACCTGCGGCGTCTGCGGGAAGGACCCGATGGTCGTCGTCGGGAACGGCGGCAGCCCGAGTGAGCCGGCTTGGACTCTGGAGCGCTCGCCAAAAGCGCTCTCTCGTCGCTTCGCGCTGTCCTCAATGCTAGCGATCCGCCCCTGAACAAGCGGGTCATGGATCCTCGTGGATGTCACGCGCGTGGCGGCAGCCTCGGCAGACGCTTTCAACGCGCCTGCCACCGCATCCCTGCCTTGGGACAGGGCCCGGGCCAGCAAGACCAGCTCGTCGGTCTTCTGGGCCGCGAAGGCGAGCCACGACCTGATGTCGGCGTCGAGTTCCGTCTCCATGCGCAGATCAATCGGCACATGCAGCATCGAGCAAGAAGGCGCGATCTCGACGCGGTCCAAGGGCCAGCCGGCGACGATCGGTTTGATGCGGTCGAGAATGGCGGGCAGGTTCGCACGCCAGACGTTGCGGCCATCGATCAAGCCAAGCGAGAGCACCAGATCCTTCGGAGCGAGCCGACCCACCGTTTCCAGGTGCTCGGGAGCGCGCACGAGATCAATATGCAGCCCGGCCAGGGGCAGAGAAACCGCGGTTTCGAGATTGTCTCCCAGCGACCCGAAATACGTAGCCAGCATGATCTTCAGCTCGGGCGCGGCTTTCGACAGCTGGCCATAGGCGAATTCGAACGCAGCTCGTTCGTTCGGGTTCAGATCGAGGACAAGCGCTGGCTCATCGATCTGCACCCAGTCGGCTCCCGACAGCTTCAGCCTCTGCAGGACTTGCTCGTAAACGGGCAGCAGCCGCGGTAGGAGCGCGATGGGACCGAACCCCTCGGCAGGCGATTTCGCCAGCTTGAGGAAGGTGATGGGTCCAAGGATGACTGGGCGTGTGTGAATGCCGAGAGCTTTAGCCTCGAGGAAGTAATCGACCGGCTTCGATGACGAGAGGGCGAACGTCTGATCATCATTGAGTTCCGGCACAATGTAGTGGTAGTTGGTGTCAAACCACTTGGTCATTTCCATCGCGGTTACACCAGGTCCATGAGCCTCCTCCTGGTGACCAGCGTGTCCACAATCCTCCGTCTGACCCTGGTTGCCGCGCGCCATTGCGAAGTAGATGTCAAGTGGGACCTCGCCGCTATTCCAGCCGTAACGGGATGGAACGGCCCCGACCATGGCTGCGGTGTCGAGCACATGGTCGTAAAGCGAGAAGTCGTTCGACGGGATTTTCGACACGCCGCGATCGCGCTGCTCTTCCCAGCTAGCGGCACGGAGCGCCTTCGACGTCGTGAGAAGGTCGCCAGCGGACGATGTTCCGGACCAGTAGCTTTCAAGCGCGAATTTCAGTTCTCGCCGACGACCGAAGCGCGGCACGCCGAGCGTTGCTACAGGAATTTCCTGAGAGTCAGTCATGTCATACCCCGATGGTTGGGGCGTCGATGACAAGGAAGGCGCTAGCAGGCCGGCACGAACGCCGGCTTGCAGCGGCCACCGAGACACCCCGCCCGTGGACGTAATTCGCCGTGGCAGGTCTCCTGGCTCGCGGGGTCATAGCCTCTACCGGTCTTCCTGAGGGTATTCGCCTCAGTGACATGAGTGGGGTTGGCTCGCCGCTAACAGTTGCGGGGGCAGCGCCGGCATTGCACCGGCTTCCCTCTTAGCTCCGCTGCGGCAGCGCCGCACGCGAGAACCACGACACGCAGACAATCACAGGAGTCCGCACTTTTGTCAATGACGCATAACGAAATGTTTATGTCGTTATGTGATTTCGCTTTTACGCTTGTCTAACAGTGTGAAATATTCAGTCGCATTGGCGGCGCTGCTCCGCTGCCACCATTGTCCAACTAATGGATCCCTGTCGGGCTGCGACATCCCTCGCAGGTCGCCGATGAAGGATTTCGGACAAGACTTCAAGCGCGTGACAACGTCATTAGAATGCAGAAGATCGCATTGGTGGCGATGTTTAACGATGCGGCCGCAAGCCGTGCGTGCGTGGTAGAAGCGGTTTTCTCGGAGTGAGCGCCAAACCGTGGTCCGAGGGGAATTGGCACGCCAGTCGTCATCACGGGTGACTAGGCAATCGTGATGACTCCGCTCGGCGGCAAGAGACCACACTGACGGAGCCTGGCTCTCAAGGGTCTGATGCAAAGCCCGACTGTGGTCCCGATAAGCCGCTTAAGCCGCATTCAGGCGGTCAGGATAAGTATCTCTCTCTCCAAGCGCTCGGCATTGAGGGATGCGCAAATGCAGGCAAAGCTCGCGTGCTTCATATTCTGCATCATACGATCGGCAGGACCCAGTTTTTATCCAGTGCACGCGTCAGCGCGGTGTGCAATTCTGGCTCGGTCCGATACGAAGGCATTTGGGCCTCGCTGATCCAGCCCAAGCCAACATAGTGGAAGTGATCCGCAGGGACCGTAACCCGGCTGCTGTCCAGTTGCCGAACGAAGTCCGCTGACCAATGGTGGATCGTATACGCTTCAAGTTTGTCCATCATCCTCCGCCAGCGTTGGATGCGTTCTTCGCGCGGCATGCTGGCCGCTCTTGAGATCGCGGTAGCTATCTCGTCGGAGAGCCTCGGATTTACCAGCAGGGCGTCCTCGCCGAAGTCTTCGGCCGCGCCGGCAAACTTCGATAACACCAGAACGCCAGGGTCGCTCGGATCTTGTGCAGCAATGTATTCTTTCGCCACAAGATTCATGCCATCGCGCAACGGCGTCACAACGCAAACACGCGCGGCTCTGTAAAGACCCGCTATCTCAGCTTGGGTGAACGACCTGTTCTCATAGATAATCGGCATCCACTCGTCCGTGCCATGCCGGTTGTTGACTTGATTGACGAGTCTTTCGACGTCGCGCCGATATTCGCTGTACGCTTGGATGTCGCCACGTGAGGGAGTTGCGATTTGCAAGAGCGAGACACGTTGCGGCTCGACTGCCAGCAGATCGAAAGCTTTAATCCGATTGTCGATGCCCTTGGTGTAGTCGAGCCGATCGACGCCGATAACTAGCTTTGCTCCGCCAAGTTTCAACTGCGAAATGTAGGCTTTCTGCGCCTCAAGCGAATCTGCGGCACACTGTTCGAATTGCTTCGGATCGATACCTATAGGAAAATTTTGGCATTGCGTCTGGCCATGGTCCGAGAAAACGACCCCGTTCTTGCTCTCCAGCCCCAAATGAGATTGGACACAGGCGAGGAAATTGCTCACATCACGGTCGGTCTGGAAACCGAGCAGATCATACTCGAGCATACATTTCATTAGCTCGCCAGAATTGGGCACGCGCTCCATCATGTCAGACTCGGGCCATGGCGTATGCAGGAAATGGCCGATCGGCCGGTCAATGCCGAGTCTGTGCAAATCAGCGCCGAGCGGCACGAAATGGTAGTCATGAACCCAGTAGACTGCGTTATCTCCCAATTCGGACACCGCGCGCGCCATGAAGGCATTGACGTCGCGATAACTTTTATAATCCTCTTCCGAGCCTGAGATCCGGTCCGGCAGCGAGTGGAGCGCCGGCCACAATATTGAATTTGCAAAACCTTGATAGTACCGAGAATAGTCCGCTGCCGGCCCATCGAGCCACCCGATTTGACCTTTGCCACGCTGCACGAGGGGCACCTGTTGCTTATCCCCGTCGCCCAGATGCTCGGAAAAACCTACCCAGACCGCGCCGGAACGCTCCACGACGCACTCCAGGGCCGCCGAAAGCCCGCCTGTCTTGGGCTGATCAGAATTGACAGTCGCACCGCGGTTGGAAATTGCGATAAGACTCCTATGTGGCTGCTGGGCCGCCGTGTTGAAGCGCTGGTCTGCGGCTGAGACAACAGGACGGGACGGGCCAACTTCGGCTTGTTGTTCTCGCTCCTGTGGCAAGTCTCTCAGGGGTTGTTCAAAAGCGATTAGTTCGTGAACAGCCCCAGTTTGCCATGTGAGGTTCCGGCGTGGCGAGTTGGCGTTGTTCAATGCGTCCATTTCATGCCTCCGTTGAATATTCCCCATGATGGGAGCAACTGGCATTCCCAGATTGGCACACCCCCTGCTGACGAGTCTGACGAGCGTCAGAGCAAATGGCGACCGATTGTCGCGTTTCGGCTTCGGCGCCCTCAAGAACCGGCTTATCGCGAAAATAGCTGGCGACCCGATCGAGCGGACCGTGCTTGCGGCATTGTTGGATTGTTCGGATAAGAGATACACCCAGTAGATGCCAGCACCTGTTGAAATGAACTGAAACTATGTCGCAGCCGCCAAGGCTGCCGGGCCCCGTGATGCGATCCTGCGTCTGCCGAAGAGTTTTGACACGGAGATCGGAGAGGGCGGGATAGTCCCTTTCCGCCCGTCAGGGTCCGTTTTTATCGCAATCCCTTCCTCGTTGCCCTCGACGATCCCAAAATCGTGGAAGCCAGACCGCGATGCCTAGGTTCGGATGTGTGAAATACCAGCTAGGCGAGCACTTCCTAATATCCGCGGAATGCCGGGCTCCACATCCGGCGCCTCGTCGAGATGACGAAGATGAAGCCCTGCTGCCAATTCCGCTGGTCCCATACCAATGGCGAACCAGTCTGCCCGCATTCGGCATCGTGGGACGTGATCGCAAGTCAAGTGCTCCGACGGACGCCGCGAGTTCTCCGTTACCTCAGGAACCTTACTGGCCTTCCCCAAGCTGAGCTTCTGGAAAATGCCGGTGGCGATCTCGATGACGGTGAATGCCGTCAAGGCAAGCCCGCCTTGCACCGCTCTTCCAGCGAGCTTCACGGCAGCAGAATCGGTCAGTTCTCCGAAGCGAATGGCTGTCGCTATCAGCGAGCTTTGACACAGTTCCGCCACTGCGATGATCGCGTCAGTAGGGCGGCTGGTTAGTTGCCCGCGCATCTACAGCAACCCAGCCCGTTCCGCCTCGCGGCGCAAATTCTGCCTTGGCCTTGGGCCGATCTGCTGGATCACCAGGCCGGCCGCCAGCGAGCCAAGGTCGCCGCAGGTCTTGAGGTCGCGGCCCTGCGTGTAGCCATGCAGGAAACCGGCGGCATAGAGATCGCCGGCGCCCGTCGTGTCGACCAACTCCCTGATGGCGGTCGCCTTGATCACCACGGTCTCGTCGCCGCGCACGATCACAGAACCTTGTTCCGAGCGTGTGACGGCGGCGATCTTGCAGTCCTTGCGGATCTGCGCCACCGCTTCGTCGAAGGACGAGGTCTGGTAGAGCGACTTGATCTCGTCGCTGTTGGCAAAGACGATGTCGACGGTGCCCGAGCGCATCAGATCGAGGAACTCGTCGCGGTAGCGGTCAACGCAAAACGAATCCGACAGTGTCATCGAGACTTCGCGCCCGGCCTCGTGCGCGAGCTTCGCCGTCTGCCGGATCGCCTCCTTGGCGCGCGGCGGGTCCCACAGATAGCCTTCGAAATAGGTGACCTTGGCGCCAGACGCCTTGTCGGCCTCGACATCCTCCGGCCCAAGCTCGACGCAGGCGCCGAGATAGGTGTTCATCGAGCGCTCGCCGTCCGGGGTGACGAAGATCATCGAGCGCGCCGTCGGCGGCTCGCCCTCGAGCGGCCTGGTGTCGAAGGCAATGCCCTGCGCATGGATGTCGTGCGCATAGATTTCGCCCAGCGCATCGTTGGACACCTTGCCGACGAAGGCGGCGCGGCCGCCGAAGCTGGCGACGCCGGCCGCCGTGTTGCCGGCGCTGCCACCGGAGGCCTCGATCGCCGGCCCCATGTGGCTGTAGAGCAGCTCGGCGCGCTTGGTATCGATGAGGTTCATGGCACCCTTGATGATGCCGTTGGTCACCAGAAAAGCGTCGTCGCACTGGGCGATGATGTCGACAATGGCATTGCCGATGCAAAGCACGTCATAATCCGGCATCAATGTCTCCGCTTGGGCTTTCCGCTTGCCAATTCGCTCGCCGGCGGCTTCACGGGGCGGCTAGTCCTGCCTCGCGACGCAATTCGTCCGCCCTGTCTGTCTTCTCCCAGGTGAAATCAGGCTCTTCACGACCGAAATGGCCATAGGTGGCTGTATTGCGGTATATAGGGCGCAAGAGATCAAGCATCTTGATAATGCCTTTCGGTCTGAGATCGAACAACTCAAGAATGAGGCGCTCGATCCTGCTTTCCTCAACCCTGGCTGTCCCGAACGTGTTGACCATGACGGAAACCGGACTGGCCACGCCGATTGCGTAAGCAAGCTGCACCTCGCACACGTCCGCAAGTCCGCTGGCGACGATGTTCTTTGCGACATAGCGGGCCGCATAGGCAGCCGAGCGGTCAACCTTGGACGGGTCCTTGCCCGAGAAGGCGCCGCCGCCATGACGACCCATCCCGCCATAGGAATCGACGATGATCTTGCGTCCAGTGAGACCGCAGTCGCCGCGCGGCCCGCCGACTACGAACCGCCCCGTCGGGTTGACCAGAATTCTGATGCCTTCCGTCTCCAGGTGGGTCGGCAGGACAGGCTTTATGATTTCCTCAATGACGCCCTCGCGGACAGTCTCTTGCGAGACCTGCTCGTCATGTTGCGTCGACACGACGATGGTATCCAGGGCGACCGGGCGCAACCCCTCATAGCGCACTGAGACTTGGGATTTCATGTCAGGACGCAACCAGCCAAGCTGTGCCTTCCGGACATACGCCTGCCGTTTCGTCAAGCGATGAGCGAGCTGGATCGGCAAAGGCATCAGGGTATCGGTTTCGCGGCATGCGTAGCCGAACATGAGGCCCTGATCTCCCGCTCCCTGCTGGAGGTCTTGCCCTCTTCCCTCGTCAACGCCTTGGCTGATGTCGGGCGACTGCTCGGTGAGGGCATGGACGACGGAGCAACGCCGGCCGTCGAAGCCGACGGCCTCGTCGTCGTACCCAATGTCGAGAATCGTATCGCGCGCAACTTGGCTGTAATCCACCTGGGCATCGCTGGTAATCTCGCCAGCCAGAACGACTATCCCTGATTTTACCAACGCTTCACAGGCGACGCGCGCCTTGGGATCTGTGCGGAGGATGGCGTCGAGGATGGCATCCGAGATGTTGTCGGCCAACTTATCCGGGTGCCCCGCGCCAACCGATTCGGAAGAGAACACGAACTGCCTAGCCATGAATACCTCGCTTCGGGTGTTGGATGTGGTATGGGCATTTTGCTTGGCCCACCTTACTTGTCGGAGATGCCCGGGACTTCGAACGCAGCGCACAAGTCGGCAACGTCTCTTCGCACGCAGGCATGGAGATCTTCGTCGTCTGGCCGCTGGAGGACGGAGTCAATGAAGCCAGCAATTTGCTCCATTTCCACATCGCGCATGCCCATTGACGTCACTGCTGGTGCCCCCAGGCGAATTCCGCTTGTGACCGCCGGATCCCGCGGGTCGCCAGGCACCATATTAAAGTTTGTGATGATTCCTGCCTTTGCTAGTCGCTCGGCATAGGCCTTGCCCGATAGTGGCCGATTGCGAAGATCAAGGATCAGCATGTGATTGTCCGTCCCCCCGGTCACCAGGTCATGACCTCGCTCAAGCAGTGCATGTGCCAGAGCCTTGGCGTTCTTGACCGTCTGTTGGCCGTAGCTTCGGAAGGACGGGTTCGCGGCTTCGTGCAAGGCAACCGCTAGCGCAGCGATGGCATTCATGTGAGGCCCGCCTTGCAGGTGAGGGAAGACCGCCCGGTCTATTCGTCTGGCGAGATTGTATTTGCTCTTTGTATGATACAGGGCCTGATAGCGATCTTCGTTCCTTGACAAAATGAAGCCACCGCGGGGACCGCGGATCGACTTGTGGGACGTGCTGCTGACCACGTCGCAATGGCCCACGGGATTCGGGTGCGCTCCCGCGGCAATCAGGCCGCTGATGTGCGCAATGTCGGCTACGAGATAGGAGTTCGCTTCCAGGGCAATTTCTGCCATTGCCGCGTAGTCAAAGACACGCGGGTAAGCAGTTCCGCCGACCCAAATGAGCCGCGGCCGTTCCCGCTTGGCTGTCTCGCGCAAGCGGTCATAGTCAATCTGCTGTGTCGTTTCATCCAACCCATAGGGCACGCGTTGATAGTCAGTACCGGAAAAGTTGATGGCCCAACCATGAGTCAGATGGCCCCCTTCCGGAAGGGGCAAGCCCATGACTTTGTCACCGGGACTCAAAAGCGCACGATAGACAGCCTGGTTGGCCGGCGAGCCGGAATAAGGCTGGACGTTGGCATGCTCGCTGCCAAATAGTGATTTCAGGCGCTCAATGGCTAGATTCTCAAGCTCATCAACGATCTCGTTTCCAGCGTAGTAGCGCGCACCGGGGTACCCCTCGGCGTACTTGTTCGTGAAAATCGAGCCGTTCGCTTCCAGCACGGCCGAGGACGCAAAGTTCTCTGAGGCGATGAGCTTGAGGGTCGTCCGCTCCTGCCGCTCCTGTCTCAGAAGCAGCTCGTGAACGCGGCAATCAACCGCGGCCAAGGAAGACCGCCCGTGGGTGTCGGGCTGTGCGATCGCACCGTCTGCGGAGTTGTCCATGGTAGCTTCGCGCTCCAATTGGATTGACCTATTTCACGATCAAGCACGCGGTCCCCTTCGGCCGCGTGTCTCGTACCGCTTCGAGCCGCTGCAGGTCCTGTTTATGATAGCCGTCGCGATGGGGCAGGAGATCCACCAATAATTGAACCAGCCCGCCGTCGTTGGATCCTGCGTTGAGATGGTACGAGCGCCACGGAGGCTGTTCGTTGCAGCAAAGAAAGTCGGCTCTGGCGAGCAGCCGGACGTGTCGCGCAACCCGCTCTCGACACACGCCCAGAATCTCCGCTAGCTCGCAGACAGTTAGGTCCGCATGCGCACAAAGGCCCAGGATTCGAAGGCGGTCTGGATGCGCTGCCATGCGTAGGCGACTAACCAGTGTCATCATGGCTCAGGACCAAGTCCTGCCGAATTTCTCATTTCGCGTTCTCCACAGAAGCTGGAGATTTCGAAGGTTGTCCAACGACCGGACAAATCTCGGTGGCCGTGACGACCGTCGATATCCTGTGTCGAACAGACAAATGGGCGCTCTTCTTGCCTTTAGCCGAAATTGCAAGCAGTTCGGCGAGTCGAAGACAAGCGGGGCCACGGTTTGGAACCACTGACCTCAGACGTTGCAATAAGCCTACCATTCACAGCAAGCCGGAGTTGCTAAGAGTCTATGAATTTCCTTGAAGGATCTGTTGCAACGTTTGCCCAGCCTGGCCTGCTCCCGGTTTGCAGCGGTCATGGTCAGGCGATCCATCGCCTCTGCGAGCACGATCAGGAATTTGCCCTGCATCGCATCGCTGATCAGCTCCTGAAGGCCGGGACGCAACAGCGACGCACCGCAGATCGCGCGGTGGGTATTGCTGTGGACGACTGTCCAGCCTTGCTTTTCAGCACGCAAGCAGCAGAGCCGCAACTGATCCTCGATCGAGGCGTCTCGGTGATTGTCAGTTGAGTAGCGAGCGCCAAGCGCGACCTTCATGAGGCGGCCCCTTTCTCCGGGACGCGGTCTCGCGTCTGGCTATCCGTTTCGGCTTGAACGAAATCCCGTGCGGCCTGTCGCGCCAGCAGCCGGACCAGATTGACGAAGCGTCGATCGGGCTTCGGCGACGCAGGCACAGCCGATTCGCGGGCCGCGCCGGCGACCACACGAAGCTTTTCGGCTGTTGCCGTTTCGGCGCGCTATGATCGCGTTCCTGTCCTGACGCGAAATACTCCGTTTCGCGACAATGATGCCAAGTCACAGTGCTTCGACAAGCTGGAAATTCTTTGTGATCAATAACGCGCGTCGCGCAGGAGCCAGTGCTGGCCGATGGACGGGCACCTTGTGCTCCGAAGAAGCCATGGCTATATATCCGGATAGAGAACGGAGGCACGCGATGGGCAACACTGCACAGAAGAGAGCCATCGAGAATTATCGCTCTCGCCTGGCTGAGCGCGGCATCGCGCGGTTCGAGATCCTGGCGTTCGACGCAGACCGCGATCTACTGCGAACTCTTGCCCGAAAATTAACGGAGAGCGGGCCGGATGCCCGACAGCTTCGTCGGACCATACAGCAAGCCGTGGCGGGTGAGCCACCGAAAGCGGGCAGCATTCTCGCCGCGTTGCGTCGCTCGCCTCTGGTTGGCTCCAATCTCGACCTCAGCCGGCCGCGCGAAGAGGGGCGCAAGATCGGCCTGTGACGCGCTACCTTCTTGATACCAATATCATCAGCAACGTCATAAAGCCGGAGCCTTCGGGCTCGTTGCTGGCCTGGATGGGCGCGCAGAAGGACGAAGACCTCTTCATTGCTTCGCTTACTGTCGCCGAAATTCGCCGAGGCATCCTAGAGAAGCCGAAGGGGAAAAAGCGCAGCAGCCTTGAAACTTGGTTCGAGGGCTCCGAAGGCCCGCAAGCGCTGTTCGCTGGCCGCGTGCTATCGTTCGACGAGAAAGCTGGCCTCGTGTGGGCGCGGCTGATGGCCAACGGCAAAGCCTCGCGGAGCGCCCTAGACACAATCATTGCCGCTATAGCCGAAGCCAACGAGTGTGTCGTAGTGACCGACAATGAAAAGGACTTCGAGGACGTTCAGACAATCAACCCGCTCCGTAGCTCTGGAAGCCAAGCGGGTGATGATAGCTCCAACGGTCCGGCCGATTCAATTTGAGGATTTCAGCGGCACGGAGTCCGAACGTCTCGTTCGCCTACCTTTAGCGATGGCTGGATTGATCTTGCTTAGTTCGGCCAGGGACGTCTCTTCCAGTTCCGCTTTAATGCCATCCCGGTTCATCTAGTCAGCTCGATCTACCAGCAGTTCGCACGCACGAGCGCCGCGGACAAGGCGCGATCGCAGGGACTGCGCGATACGCGTGTCGAGCTCGTCCATCTTACACTCGATCTCGTCTTCGAAGGCCTCTCGCCAAACGCCACTGTAGTCGATCCCGCGTGCGGCTCGGCGGCCTTCTCATCGAGGCTTTCTCGCGACTGGTCTGGCGCGCTACCAATGGCAAGTTCGCCCGCCGGGAACTCGTCGGTCTGTGCTCCAGCTCTGGGCGTCCACATCAACTGCGGAGCTCTTGGCATCGCCGTGTTCTGCTTTTGCTGGCAGCTCTCGAGCTCGACGAGGAGCCGATCAGCGACACCCGCGACCTCAAGTTCGACCCGGTTGACTCGATAACACCCTATTGGCAGATTCAGTCGGGGAGGATCTGCCCACTCCGATCACAAGCCGATCTTTCGACCCCGTGGTCGGGAATTCTCCATGGACCTTCGTGAAGAAGGAATGCAGTGCCGAAAGCCGAAGCGCTTCCGATACATCGACGCCCCTTCCGAGACGGAGCCCCGATTAGGCATTCCTGCCACTCTATCTAGCCGACCCCCGTGGCCGCGTTGCCGATCGGCGCGCACTGGTCGCCAACATCGCCCCGGCACGTGAAGATCGTCTCTGCTGACGCTCGTTGAGCAATTCAGGCCGCCTCCGGCTGGCGTTTGATCAGCGTCAGCGTCAACCAGCGCGCGGTCAGCGCCGGTTTTTTCGAGCCCTCGATCTCAATCGTCACGCCAAGCGCCGTCTGCACCCAGCCCGACGGCCTGACCTTGACGTCGGCCAGTACGAAACGGGTGCGGATGCGCGAACCGGTTTTCACCGGCGCCAGGAAGCGCAGCGATTCGAAGCCATAGTTGACACCCATCCTGCAGTTTTCGAGCGGCCGCATGGTCTCGAAAGTCATCGCCGACAAAAGCGAAAGCGACAGGAAGCCATGTGCGATGGTGCCGCCGAACGGCGTCTCGCGCTTGGCGCGCTCCGGATCGCAGTGGATGAACTGGTGGTCATCGGTGGACTCGGCGAACTGGTCGATCATCCGCTGCGAGACCACCCGCCACGGCGACACGCCGACTTCCTTGCCGACGCTGGCCAGAAGCTCGTTGAGACTGATCGGTTCCAAGCTAATGTCCTCCATTTCAACCGTCCGAAGCGCGAGCGGCTTCATTCCGTGAACAGTGTCAGCCATGCTGCATCGACTGCCGGCCATCCATTGGCAGGATGGCCCCGGTGAGATGACTGCCGTCACAGCTGCACGAATAGAGCGTTCCGCCGGCAATCTCATTCGGCGCACCGATGCGGCCGATCCGAACATGGCTGCAGACGAGCCGGCTTGTACTCGGTCGCGGTGCGCGTCCTGCAGGCCGCCGAAAGCAGCTCGTCTTGCTACGGATGATCATTCCGCCGGCGCCGCTATGCGGTATTGTCGCAGATTGATAAAATCAATTGTCTGGATAGGAACCATCCGTGTCTCGAATGGTGGAGGAGTAGTCCAGCAGACGGGGTAGCTTGTGGTCCTTCTTGAAGCGCGCCGACCTCATTGGCCGCTAGCTCTGAGCCGGCAAGAAGCGCCAGTTCAATGACATTGGGTGTCGACACGGCAAAGCGGCATCAGATGCTACTTCATGATGCGGGATGGCGCTTGCTTCAAGAAGCGCTCGGCCTGACGTGGAAGCCAGCACCGGATCTGGACTGTCGATATGCGCCCGATATTCGCGCAGCACAGCGGCAACCGCAGCGACGATGATCTCAGCCGTTGCGAGCATGCCAACCTTGGTGCCGGCCACTCTGTTAGCTTGAAGCGCAGCGCGCATTTGATCCGTCACCAGACCGGGTTGCGTAACTTGGATTTCCAAGGCGTCTTCCTGGGTTTGCACCGTCAGCGCGCTGACAGCAAAGGCAGGTGCGCACGTCAAGGCAAGCGATCGTCTCGATCTCGCGGGCAATTCCAGCCCCACCGCGGGAATCTGACCCGACAACAACGAGCAGATGCGGTTCTCGCCCCAGCGCCATTGTTCTGTCTTTCGATGCATTCTCGCGTGCGCGCTTCTGGGGCGTCGTTCAGCGCAAAGTCGGTGACGACGGCTGCGCTTTCCGCGCCAGCCTCGAAAAACGCCTTCGAGCCGGTCAGGTTGAGGCCGCCGATGGAGACCAATGGGATCGGCGCGACCTGGTGCTTCCACTCGCTGATCCGCTCGAGCCCTTGCGACGCCCATTCATCTTCTTGAGGCTAGTTGGATAGACTGGGCCGAGCGCCACATACTCCGGCTCGGCCACTGGCGCAGTTCGGTGTGATCGTGGATCGAAAGGCCGAGCTTCAATCCGGCGTATTTCATCATCAGCATCGGCGGCAGCCATATCCTTTTGACCAAGATGGACGAGTCGCAGCCTTCCTCGATTGCCGTGCGCCAATAGTCGTTGACGCTCACTTGGCAACCATGGACCGCGCAGGCGTCGTTCGCGCGGCGGATTTCCGTCTGCAGTCCTTTCTCGTCCATATCCTTTATCCGGAGCTGCACCAGACTCACGCCGAGCGGCACCAGCCGGTCAATCCAGCCGGCACGTCGACGACTTCATGAGAAGACGGCCCTGCCGATCGTCGGTGGGTAGCGCGGTTCGAGCATTCCAGTGCTAGAGCATAATCTGACCTGATGGAATCGCGAGGGATTTCCATCGGGGAGAATATCTGATTCATCATGTCGGCTGGGTATGGAGGCCAGCAGGCATGGTTAGAGCCATATCGGAGGATTTGCGTTCGCGAGT
>NZ_JAMYOM010000045.1:0-24873 GCF_040319805.1 Mesorhizobium sp. M0848
GAACAGGATGGAAACGAATCTCCATCCTGTTCGATAGGTCTTACCAGATCCTCATCCAGCCCAACTTAAGTGAACTGCATTAGCCGCACGGGCCCTCTTTCGGCGGCACGCGTGGCATCTTGATCACACGCTGGCTGCCGAAGATCTGTGCGATCCTCGGCAGCCTCGTGCGAAGTGGGCTGACTAGCAGATGGCGATGGCGGCGGCTTTCAGCCAGTGGTGTCGGATGTCGGTCCAGAGATGGAGCGGCGCGCGCCTTACACGTAGCGGTTGACGATATTTTCCAGCAGTTCCTGGCGACCGGACCTCGGCTGCGGCTCGATCTTCTTCTTGACGACGCGCTCGGCGATATCCTCCAGCGTGCGCTTGCCGGCGAGCATCGCCTTGCCCTCGGCCGTGTTCCAGCCGGCATAACGTTCGGCCAGCGGCGCCGATAGCGCCTTGTCCTCGACCATGCCGGCCGCGGCTTTCAGGCCGCGTGCGCAAGAATCCATGCCGCCGATATGGCCGATCAGCAGGTCCTGCGGATCGAGCGACTGGCGGCGCAGCTTGGCGTCGAAATTGGTGCCGCCGGTCTTGAAGCCGCCGGCCTGCAGGACCTGATAGTAGGCCAGCGCCATTTCCGGCACGTTGTTGGGGAACTGGTCGGTGTCCCAGCCCGACTGGTAGTCGTTGCGGTTCATATCGATCGAACCGAAAATGCCGAGCGCATTGGCCAGAGCCAGTTCGTGCTCAAAGGAATGGCCGGCCAGGATGGCGTGGCCCTGCTCGATATTGACCTTGACCTCCTTCTCCAGCCCGAAGCGCTTGAGGAAGCCGTAGACGGTGGCGACATCGTAATCGTACTGATGCTTGGTCGGCTCCTGCGGCTTCGGCTCGATCAGGATCGTGCCCTTGAAACCGATCTTGTGCTTGTAGTCGACGACCATGCTGAGGAACCGGCCGGCCTGTTCCTGCTCGCGCGCGAGGTCGGTGTTGAGCAGCGTCTCATAGCCTTCGCGCCCGCCCCACAGCACGTAGTTTTCGCCCTTCAGCCGCTTGGTGACGTCGATGCAGCTTTTTACCGTCGCCGCCGCGTAGGCAAAGACGTCCGGATCGGGATTGGTGGCCGCACCCGACATGAAGCGGCGATTGGAGAACAGATTGGCGGTGCCCCAAAGCAGCTTGACGCCGGTCTGCTTCATCTTGCCCGCGAAGTAATCGGCGATCTCGTCGAGGCGCGCGGCACTTTCGGAAAAGTCCTTGCCCTCCGGCCGCACATCGGCGTCATGGAAGCAGAAATAGGGCGCGCCGAGCAGCGAGAACATCTCGAAGGCGACGTCCGCTTTCAGTTTTGCCAGCTCCATCGTGTCGGTGCCGCCTGCCTTGGGAAACCACGGCCGGTCGAAGGTCTGGCCGCCGAACGGATCGCCGCCCGGCCAGGCAAAGGAGTGCCAGTAGGCCACGGCGAAGCGCAGATGATCTTCCAACCGCTTGCCGGCGACGACCTCGTCGGGATTGTAGAACCTATAGGCCAGCGGATTGGTCGAATCCGGCCCTTCATATTTGATTTTCTTGATGTCGCCGAAGAATCCGCTGCTCATGATTTCTGTCCTCTCACAAAGTTCTGCCGCCATTACCTCAGGCGTAATTGGTTTCAGGCCAGCGCTGGTCGAAAAAGGTCATGTCAAAGCCACCAAACGAAGGAGACAGACCATGACCGACCTCACCAAGATCGCTGAAAACTACATCACCGCCTGGAACGAAAGCGATGCCGGCCGCCGGGCCGAATTGCTCAAGGCGACCTTCACGGAAGACGTCAGCTATCGTGATCCGCTCATGCAGGGCGACGGCCATGAAGGCGTCACGGCTCTGATCGACGGCGTGCAGCAGCGCTTTGCCGGCTTCCGGTTCTCGCTGAAGGGCACGCCGGATGGTTTTGCCGACAAGATCCGCTTCTCGTGGAACCTCGGACCTGAGGGGACGCCTTCGGTGATCGAAGGTACCGACATCGGAATCATCGAGAACGGACGCCTGAGGAGCGTCACCGGCTTTCTCGACAAGGTGCCTGCGCAGTAAGGACTTCTGGGGGAGGCGGGCGTGAAGCGCCCCCCTCTGGCCTACCGGCCATCTCCCCCGCAAGGGGGGAGATTGGTTGGCATCCGCGCCTTCGCCAATCACCCACCTTGCAGGACTGGCATACCCGCCAACGCTGCTAATCTCCCCCCCCGCGGGGGAGATGCCCGGCAGGGCAGAGGGGGGTGCCTCGCGCTCACTCACGCGGTCACGCTCTTAATTGCCGGGTACAGCGACCGGTAGCGCTGATATGCATCCGCATACGCCCCAGCGAGCGCAGCGTCCGGTTCAACGGTAGCATCCGTCCTGGGCGCCGTGCACACAGCCAGCGGATCGGCATCCGTTGCCGCAATCAGACCGAGCCGTGCGGCACCAAAGGCGGCGCCGAAATCGCCGTCGGCGGGAATGTCGACAGGCAGTTGAAGCGCGGTGGCAATCGCCTTCAACCAGTAGTGCGAGCGCGAGCCGCCGCCGATCGCCGTCACCCGCGTCAAGGTCGTGCCGGCCGTGGCCAGGGCTTCGAGGCTGTCGCGGAAGGCAAAGGCCACACCCTCCAGCACGGCCTGGGTCAGCACGGCACGGCTCGATTCATGCGCCAGCCCGGTGAACGCGCCGCGAATGGCGGCATCATTGTAGGGTGTGCGCTCACCCGAAAGATAAGGCAGGAAGGACACGCCGCTGGGCGCCTTCAATGTGTCGCCGAGCTGAGCGGTCAATTCGCCGGCGCTCTTCCCGGTGATTTCGGACAGCCAGTTGAGCGAATCCGTCGCCGACAGGATGACCCCCATCTGATGCCAGGTGTTCGGCAGGGCGTGGCAGAAGGTGTGAACCGCGCTAGCCGGGTTGGGCAGGTAGGAAGCGTTGGCGGCAAACAGCACGCCCGATGTGCCGAGCGAGACGAAAGCGTGGCCGGCGCCGACCGTGCCCATGCCGCAGGCCGAGGCCGCATTGTCGCCGGCGCCGCCGGCGATCGGAATGCCGGCCTGGACGCCCCATTTCGATGCCAATTCGCTGCGCAGTGCGCCTGCCTTGTGCGTACCCTCAACCAGCGACGGCATCTGCCTCTCGTCGAGCGACGTCGCTGCGAGCAGGTCCGTACTCCAGCGCCGCTTGCCGACATCGAGCCAGGAGGTACCGGCAGAATCCGACATTTCCGAAATGTGTTCGCCCGAAAGCCAGAGCCGCAGGAAGTCCTTGGGCAGCAGCACTTTTGCGACCTTGGCGAAGAGAGCGGGTTCGTTGTTTTTCACCCAGGCAAGTTTCGGCGCGGTGAAACCGGGAAAGACGATGTTGCCGGTCAGGGCGCGGAAGCGCGGATCGGCGTCGAGCACGGCCGCCTCGGCATGGCTGCGCGTGTCGTTCCACAGGATGCAGGGACGCAGCACCTTGTCGGCGGCGTCGAGCAGCGTGGCGCCATGCATCTGCCCGGACAGGCCAATGCCCTTGACTGCCGCGAGTTCATCCGGATGGGAGGATCTGAGTTCGGCGATTGCGTCTTCGCAGGCCCGGATCCAGTGCTCGGGATTCTGTTCCGACCAGCCGGGATGCGGCCGTGAAACATCAAGCGAACCGTGGCCGGAACCGATGACGGTTTGCCCGGCATCGATCAGCAGCGCCTTGACGCCCGACGTCCCGAGATCGAGGCCCAGATACATGTCTTCCTCCCACGCCAGTTAATTTTTTCGGGTCTCGAAAAAATCTGGCTTGGTCAGTTTTTAAAACAAGATCCGCTTCGGGTCAATTCTCCGACAAATCGGCGGCGCGTCGCACAAACAGCGCTGACAGCGGACTGTCGGGCCGCGCCATCGAACGCTCCGCCGTGAGCGCCCTGACCAGCGCACCGTCACCGGCGCGCAACGCTGCCTCGATCAGCGTCAGGTCGATAACATCGCGCTGAGCGTGGCTGCCGCCGAAGCGATGGGAGATCGAGCGGATCGGCCGGATCAGGCGCACGGCCTCGGTGTAGCTGCCCTCACCGAATGCCTTGATGGCGAGCGTCAGCGGATGGCCGACATCCCGCGTGAAAGCCGCATTGTCGTCGCTGCCACGCATGGCCTCGCGCTGCGCCTCGAGCAAAGCGAGGGCCGGCGCATCGAACCCTGCACCGACAAAGGCCATCATCGCGTGGGCATCGTTGAAGGCATAAAGGCCCGCTCCGGCCTTGCGCCAATTGGCGGCAAGCGCTGCCCAGCGGTCGCCGACATCGACGCTGCCCAGGGCGAGCCGCCACAGGACTGCCGAGGCATCGACCATGTTGAGCGCCATCGTCGATTGCACGCTGTAGATAGGGCCGTCATAGAGGGCCAGCACCGCGTCGGTTTCGCCGAGATCGTAATGGAACAGCGCCAGGTGCCACCAATTGTGCACCTGCAGGAAGCTCTCCCTTGTCCACGCTTCCGGGTTGGCCTGCATCCAGGCGATGCCATCCCTTTGCCGGCTCTGCATTTCCATGACATGGGCGACGGCGTGCTGGGCCCAGCCATCGCGCGGCTCCATGTCGACCGCCGCGCGGCCAAGCTGCTCGGCCCTGGCATAATCACCCATTTCCTCCAGCCCGAAGGCCTGCATGCCGAGCATGGCGTGGTAGCCGGGCATGCCGCTTTGCCATGACGGCAGGGCGCGTGCGATGCGGTCGCGCAGCATGCGTGCATTGCCGGTGAAGAAATCGATCTGGTGGCCGACCTGCAGCGCCAGCCCGTCGCGGGGCGTCTCGATGGTGATGTCCTCGAGAATGCGGCTGGCTTGATGCCATCGTCCGCTGGCGAGATGCCCGAGGGCCGAGACATGCGCCCGCTCGCGCGTGGTCGCGGCAAGCGGCAGTGCGGCCTCATGGCAGGCCTTGGCCACGGCCGTCGCCTCCCGCTCGGTGGCGAGGCCGAACAGATATCCCTTGAAGACATGCGCCATGACGAAGCCGGGATCTTCCGCGATGGCGCGGTCGACGGAGGCTACGGGATCGCCGATGAAGCACTGCAGTTCACGCACTGCCTGGCTGTAGGGGGTGAATCCCGCCTCCGTGGCGCCCGAAAATGCCAGGCCGAATGCGTCCCTGGTTGCCATGCGATGTCCTTCTGTCGACCCGTGACAGGCCCTCGATCCTTCGGCCCAAACCGATCCTAAAGCATGGGCCACGGCAACGCCAACCGCGCGCTACGCCAGGTCATTTGAGTAGTCTTTGCAGTTTAGCAACCATGCGGGGCAGATCAGGCTTTGTAAAACCGAATGAATTGTGTCTTCATTACGGCGACTGGCGGGGGCTGGAAATCGCGAATCGAGAGGGGACGCGATGCGGCATATGAAGAACTCACTTCCGAACAGTCATTCGGAGGATGTGCAGGTGGCAGTTGCTTCGCTACGGCGAAAGCCGCATCCGCTACACCCGTGGCTTATTAGCATCCTCTCAACTACGGCTTTTGCGTTGCTGCCCAACTCCGCCGCGTTTGCCGCATGCGTGCTGGGTCCATCCGCCGGAAACA
Source organism: Mesorhizobium sp. M0848 (assembly GCF_040319805.1). Taxonomy (NCBI): domain Bacteria; kingdom Pseudomonadati; phylum Pseudomonadota; class Alphaproteobacteria; order Hyphomicrobiales; family Phyllobacteriaceae; genus Mesorhizobium; species Mesorhizobium sp. M0848. Next base: position 5,532 of record NZ_JAMYOM010000045.1, read on the forward strand.
CCGTTTACACCTGCGACAGCGGCGATTCAGGCGGCAGCCTCGCCGATCCCGATGGCGACAACACGCTCAATTTTCCCGCCGGGGGCACCGGGCAGATATCAGGCAATGTCACCTTTGGTGTCGGCACGGACCGCATCGATATGCAGTCAGGCGCCATCACCGGCACCGTCGATCAGGGTGGCGGCACCGATTTTTTCACCATCGGCGCGGGTACCGTCGCCGGCAATGTCCAGCAGGGCGCCGGCATCGACGACTTCAACATGAGCGGCGGCCAGATCGGTTCGCTCAACCAGGGCGATGGCCTGGACACGTTCACCATGACCGGCGGGCGCATCGTCGATTTCTTCGACGATGGCGACCGTGCCGTGATGACCGGTGGCCGCATCGGCCGCGTCAACATGAAGCTCGATCAGAATTACTTCAACATGTCCGGCGGCACCATCGACCGCAACCTCGTCACCGGCTTCGACAAGGACACGATCATCCTGTCGGGCGGCACCATCGGCGGCAACATCAGCGTCAGCGGCGGCGACGACAGCGTCACGGTCACCGGCGGTACGGTCGGTGGCGATATACTGATGAGCTTTGGCGCCGACAGTTTCGTCTGGAACGGTGGCGGCATCATCTATGGCGCCGTCGACCTCGGCGGCGACAACGACACCGCCGAACTCAGCAACCTCACCAACGCCAATCTCGGTGCCACGAATACCATATCGGGTGGTCTCGGCACCGACGCGCTCACCCTGGACAACGTCAAACTGGATGGGATCAGCCGGCTCCAGAACTGGGAAAGCATCGACGCCACCAATGACACCGAGCTGACGCTCGACGGCAATCTGGTGCTCGGCGACAGCGGCACCGGCACAGGTTCGCTCAGTGTCGATGCCGCAAGCACGCTCTATGGCGGCGGTTTCAACGCGGCGATCCAGGCGTTTACGGCGGGTCAGTTGGCGCAGGTCACCAATGCCGGACGCATCGACCTGACCAATGGCAGCACCGGTGCCACCGACAGCCTGACGATTTCGGGCAATTATGTCGGCCTGGGTGGCCTGCTGCTTATCCAGACCGAGCTCGGTGACGATTCCTCCGCATCCGACAAGTTGGTCCTGTCGAGCGGAACGGCTTCCGGTTCGACCGGCATCTCCGTGGTCAATCTCGGCGGCGCGGGGGCTGCGACCACGCAGGACGGCATCATGGTCGTCCAGGCAATCAACGGCGCCACCTCGGGCGCCACGACATTTGCGCTCGACGCCCCGGTCGCCGCCGGTGCCTTCGAATATTACCTGTTCAAGGGCGGCGTCAGCGCCGGCAGCGAGGAGAACTGGTACCTGCGCTCGACGCTGAACACGCCGGCCCCGCCGGCCGCAGCCCCGCCGGTGCTGGAACCTGCTCCGCCGCCGGAACCTGAGCCGCCGGCGGCCGAACCGCCGCCGCCGCCGCCCATCGACCCTGCGCCGCCGCCGCCGCCGGAATCCACCCCCGGCGACCCCGATCCGGTTGATCCGGCGCCGCCGGTCGTGCCGACCGATCCGCCGCCCGCGACACCACCGGCACCACCGCCGGCACCAGTGGCAGATCCGCCCCCGCCGCCGCCGGTGGTGCCAACGGAGGTGCCCGACCTACCGACACCAGCGGCGGGCGAGGAGATCCTGCTCTATCGCATCGAGGTTCCGGTCTATTCGGCCTTGCCGCCGGTCGCCGAACATCTGGCGATGACGACGCTCGGCACCTTCCACGAACGGCGCGGCGAGCAGAGCCTGTTGTCGAACACCGAGCTGTCGCCGGTCTGGGGCCGCATCTTCGGTCAGGACAGCAAGATGGCGTATTCGGGAACGGTATCGCCGTCCTTCGACGGCACCCTGTTCGGCCTTCAGGCGGGCTTCGATCTGTTCGGCCGCGAAACCGCGTCGGGCCAGACCGATCGCGCCGGCCTGTTCGTCGCCTATGCCAGCATGAATGGCGACGTGCGCGGCCAGGCGCTGGGCTGGGACAATCTGTCCGTCGGCAGCATGGATATCAACGGCACCAGCGTCGGCGGCTACTGGACCCGGATCGGCCAGGGTGGCTGGTACCTGGACGGCGTCCTCATGGCTACCTTCTTCAGTGGAAACGCAACATCGTCGCGCGACATCGGCATCGATGTCGGCGGGACCGGCGTCACCGCTTCGCTGGAAGGCGGCTATCCCATCGCGCTGGGGCAAGGCTGGACGCTTGAACCGCAGGCGCAACTGGTCTGGCAGCAACTGTCGCTCGACGATGCGTTGGACCGCTTTGCTTCGGTTTCCTTTGATACGGACGGCAGCGTGACCGGCCGGCTCGGCGCACGGCTGCAAGGCGAAACAACGATCAATGGCATGGCGCTGCAGCCGTACCTCAAGGCCAACATCTGGCACGATTTCGGCGGCACGAGCCATGTCAATTTCGACACCACCGATATCTCCACCGAGGGCAGATCGACCTCGTTCGAATTCGGTGGCGGTGTGATCGCCAAGGTGACGGACAAGGTCAGCATCTTCGCCACCGGCGACTACACCACCAATCTCGGCGGCGACGAGCGTCGGATCCTCGAAGGCAATCTGGGGTTCAGCGTCAAATGGTAAGGCCGGTCATGACCCCGAAAAACAGTTTCGGGGTCATGGTCAGACAGAGAGCCTAATTGCTGGAACGCATCGCCACGGTGGCGATGCCGGCGCCGACCAGCAGTGTGCCGCCGGTGCGGTTGAAGATGCGGATCGCCTTGGGATTGCGCACCACGTTGCGTGCGCGTGAGGCGATCAGCGCATAGCCGAAAGCGTTGGCGAAGGCGAGCGCCAGGAAGGTCGTCTCGAAGATCAGCATCTGCGTCCAGAAATCGGCGTGCCGGTCGAGGAACTGCGGCAGGAAGGCGACGAAGAAGGTGATGCTTTTCGGGTTGAGCGCGGTGACCAGCCAGGCATGCGCCATCATCTTGGCCGAGGAGACCGCGTCGGTGCGCGGTTCGGCCTTCAGCGCGCCGCCGGCGCGAAACAGTTTCACGCCGAGATAGATCAGATAGCCGGCGCCGATCAGCTTCAGGATGGTGAAGACGGTCGCCGAAGCCGCCAGCAGCGCGCCGATGCCCAGCATCGACAAGGTCATCGCGGTGAAGTCGCCCAGCGCCACGCCGACGGCCATCGGCAGCGCGGTGCGCCAACCCTGGCCCAGCGCATAGGACACGACGAGAAGGATGGTCGGTCCCGGAATGATGAGAAGGATCGTCGATGCAGCGCCGAAGGCGGCCCAGTTTTCGAAGGACATGCTCGTCTCCTTTGAGCTTAAAGAAGAGGATAAATCCTTAGGCCCGGGAGAATGTAAAGAGGCGATTGACCTGACTGCGCCAGCGGCGGATCGGTGTCAGTTCGCGCCGCTCAGCGTGCTCACGATATCGGCCAGGCTGACATTGGCACCGAGAACAGTTGCCGCCGCGACAATGGCAGCGGCAAAAAGCTTGATGTCGGTTTTTAAGGTCTTGCACATGGAGGGCCCTCGCTGATGGTTCGAGGAGTAGGAAACGCCGGCGCCGGGAATATGACCCGGCCGAGGTCTTTTTGTGCAGCAGCCTTCGTTCAAGCTCAGGCAAGAAGGTCGAACATCGTCAAGGCCATGCGCAAATGCAGGCTGTGCAAGGTCTTCACGCTTTATCAACCATGAATGATGAAAATGCCCGCTATCCGGCCGGACCGTGCTTCCCGCCGACAGCGTAGGGTCTGGGTATATGCGTGAGTTGCCGGAAGGTCTGACGCCGCCGCGAAATGGCGACGCAATCGAAACCGATCATCATCTTTCCCGCCGTGCCATCCTGTCCGGGGCAGGGGCGCTCGCGCTGCTGAGCGCCGCCGGTTGCTCGACCTCGGGCTTGGGTCTGCCGGCGCTCGAGCTCGACGACGTCACCACGGGTTCCGTGCGGCCGATCCGGCCAAGCATCAGCGTCGACAAGAACATCACCAGCCCCGGCGTGATGTATGCCGCGATGACGGATGGTGGCTTCAACGTGCCGGAAGTGCCGTATCTGAAGGTCAAGCCGGAATTCCGCCGCCAGATTGTCGTCGACACGACAGGCGAGGCGCCCGGCACCATCGTCGTCCATCTCAAGGAGCGCATGCTCTATCTCGTCCAGCCGGGTGGCGACGCCATTCGCTACGGCGTCGGCATCGGCAAGGATGGTTTCCGCTGGTCGGGTCGCGCCAACATCCAGTACGGCAGGGAATGGCCGACCTGGACGCCGCCGCCGGAGATGATTGCCCGCAAGCCTGAACTGGTGAAATGGCAAGCCGGACAGCCCGGCGGCCTCACCAATCCGCTCGGCGCGCGTGCCCTCTACATCTACCAGGACGGCAAGGACACCGGCTATCGCATCCACGGCTCGCCCGAATGGTGGAGCATCGGCCAGGCGATGTCGTCGGGCTGCGTGCGCCTGATCAACCAGGACATCATCGACCTCTACAGCCGCGTCTCCAAGAAAAATCCGGTCGTCGTCGTCTGACGCTTATGCGGCGTGTTGGCGCCGCTCGAAACTCCCGTTGCGCGATGCGGCAAGACAGGCCAAGGTGCCTTGAAAACCATCGCGCCGGGAGAAATCAAGCATGGCTGGAACGTTTGTCATCGCGCAGGGCGGCGGCCCAACCGCCGTCATCAACCAGACGGTTGTCGGAGCGACGCTAGAGATCCGCAAGCGGCATCCCGGTGCCAAGGTGCTGGGCTCCATCCATGGTGTGCGCGGCATCCGTGACGGCAATTATGTCGACCTTTCCGCCATCCCCGAGGACCGGCTGCGGCTGATTGCCGGCACGCCGAGCGCCGCCCTCGGCTCGACCCGCGACAAGCCCGATGCCGCCTATTGCGACGTCATCCTCGACGGCCTGAAGAAGACCGGCGCAGACGCCTTCATCTATATCGGCGGCAACGACACGTCGGGTACGCAGCAGATCCTGACCGATGCCGCCGGCGGCAAGATCGCCTTCGTCCATGCGCCAAAAACCATCGACAATGATCTCGAGGAAAACGACCACACGCCGGGCTTCATTTCGGCGGCCGAGTTCGTCGCTGGCGCCTTCCTCTCCGTCGATCTCGATTTCCGTGCGCTGCCCGGCATCTATGTCGGCATCGTCATGGGCCGGCATGCCGGCTTCCTGACCGCGGCCGCCGCTGCCTGGCAACTCGACGCCGACAGCGGCCCGCACCTCGTCTACGTGCCCGAGCGCCCATTCTCAGCCGCCGGCTTCATCGACGACGTCCGTGCCACGCTCGATCGCCACAAGCGCTGCATCGTCGCCGTTTCGGAAGGGGTCAGCACCGCCGACGGCAAGGCCCTGGTCGAAAGCCTGGTGCCGCCGGACAAGCTTGAGCGCGACGCGCACGGCAACGTCAAGCTGTCGGGCAGCGACCTGCCGGCCGCACTCGAGCGCGCGTTGGCCGAAGGCCTGCCGGGCAAGCGGGCCCGCGTCGATGCGCTCGGCTACATGCCGCGCGGCTATATCGGCGCCATCAGCGCGGTCGACGCGCAGGAGGCTTTCGATGCCGGCGCTTTCGCCGTCACCGTCGCCGAACAGGGCGGCGGCTCGGTGGCGCTTCAATATGACGTCACCAGAACGGTGCTGAAAAAGGTGCCGCTCAAGAACGTCGCCGGCAAGACCCGCCACATGCCGGATGACTTCATGAAGCCCGACGTCAATCAGCTGTCGGATGCCGGCATGGCCTATCTCAAGCGGCTGGTGCCGGAAAAGTACAAGGTCGGGAAGCCCTTCGTCTGATGCCCGGCTCAAATTTGATGTCAGGCTCACGCTTGATGCCAGTGATGCCGGGCTGGTTCAGCAGGAGCGTCGTCGACGACAAGACGACGATGCTGACCGAGCCCTTCGTGCATGCCTATGTTCGGGCCAATATCTGGCATCTGCGCGGTCGCGATGCCGACCTGCTCGTCGACACCGGCATGGGCATCTGTCCGCTGGCGCCGCAGATCGAGCCGGCGGACGGCAAGCCGCTGCTGGTCGTCGCCACCCACATCCATCTCGACCATGTCGGCTCGCTGCATGAATTCCCGTTGCGGGCCGGGCCAAGGATGAGCGCGGAACAATTCGAGAGCATGGATGAGGCGGCGACCTACGCCTACATGTTTCATGACCTCGAGGGTGCCGTCTCGAAACTGCCGGCGCCCGGATGGAAGTCGGCCGACTACAGGATCCCGCCCGCGCCCTTGACGCGAACCCTGGACGAGGGCGATGTCGTCGATCTTGGCGACTGGCAATTTCGCGTGCTGCATTTGCCGGGCCATTCACCGGATTCGATCGCGCTGTTCGACGAGGTCGACGGCCTGTTCTTCAGCGGCGATGCCATCTACGACGCCATGCTGATCGACGACCTGCCGGATTCCGACCGAGCCGCCTATGTCAGCACGATGCAGCGCCTGCTCGACTTGCCGATCCGCATCGGTCACGGAGGACACGGACCGAGCTTCGACGGCAAGCGCATGCGCGAGATTGCCACGGCCTATCTCGAGCGAACCGCCGGTGGCTGAGGCTCCAGCGAGGCAGCAAGGCGGGGCCCGACGACTTTGCGACGCTGCCGCCGTGCGGATATTAAATCTTCGTAAGGTCGCCCTAAAACCCTAAATCGGGCGAATCCGCGCCCTAGATGCAAGGCCGTCGATCCGGTTGGCTGCCATGTAGGCGAGACGGGCAATTGCGACCTCGACACGCCGATGACCGATTTTCCCCGCACGGGAGAGGCCACGGCGCTGGATCAACTCTCGCCCGGACAAACGACCATGTCAGATATCCTTCGTAGGCATCGCGTCGCGGCCTTGCTGGGCGCTGCGCTGATCATATCCCCCTTCGTCATGTCTTTCGCCCAAGGCGAGGGCAACACTATTCCGACGACCCAGACGCCTGTCGCCGGCATCACCGCGCCCAATGGCTCGTTCGCACCCATCGTTGCCGCCGACAAGCCGGCGGTGGTGACGGTCACCACCGTCATGAAGGCACAGCCTGAAACGATGAGCGATGCCTCTCCTTTCGACGGCGGCTCGCCTTTCGATGACTATTTCCGCCAGTTCTTCGGTGACCAGGGCATGCCGACGCCCAAGACGCCGCCACAACAGCAACCGCAGCGCGCCGAGGCGCTGGGTTCCGGCTTCATCGTCGGCGCGGATGGTACCATCGTCACCAACAATCACGTCATCGATGGCGCCTCTTCGATCAAGGTTACGCTCGACGACGGCACCGAACTTCCGGCCAAGCTTGTCGGCCGCGATGCCAAGAACGATCTCGCCGTACTCAAGATCAAGTCGGACAAACCCCTGCCGACAGTCAAATGGGGCGATTCCGACAAGCTCATGCCAGGCGACCAGGTGCTGGCCTTCGGCAACCCGTTCGGCATCGGCACCACCGTCACGGCAGGCATCGTCTCGGCGCGCGGCCGTGACCTGCATAGTGGGCCTTTCGACGATTTCATCCAGATCGACGCGCCGATCAACCACGGCAATTCCGGCGGCCCGCTGGTGGATGTCGCCGGCAATGTCGTCGGCATCAACACGGCGATCTATTCACCCAATGGCGGCAGCGTCGGCGTCGGTTTTGCCATTCCGTCGGGCCAGGCCCAGAAGGTGGTCGCCAAGCTGATGAAGGGCGGCTCCATCCAGTACGGCTATATCGGCGTTCAGATCCAGGAGGTGACGCCGGATGTCGCGAGCGCCATCGGGCTCGACCATTCCGGCGGTGCGCTGGTTTCAGAGGTCAACGACGGTTCGCCGGCGGCCAAGGCCGGCATCGAGACGGGTGACGTCATCACCAGCTTTGCCGGGCAGGACGTGAAGGATCCCAAGGACCTGTCGCGGGCGGTCGCAGATGTCGCGCCGGGCGCCCGGGAAACGGTCGATGTCTGGCGCAAAGGCAAGCCGATTCGGATTTCCGTCGATGTCGGCCAAAACAGCGCCGATGCGAGGACCGCGTCGCTGGACGACGGGTCCGACGCGCCGAGCGCCGGGCGCGCTCCGGCGATAGGGCTCGGCTTGATGGATATAACACCCGACATTCGCCAGCAGATGAACCTTGCCGGCAAGCAGCACGGCGCGGTGGTTGCCAGCGTCAACCCCGACAAAGCGGCCGCCGCTTCCGGAATACAGGCCGGCGACATCATCGTTGCCGTCAATCAGGTGCCGGTCAAGAATGCCAGGCAGGTAACCCAGGCGATCGCCTTGGCCGGCAAGTCCGGCAGGAAATCGGTGCTGTTGCTGGTCGAGCGTGGCGACGCTCAAATGTACATCGCGGTGCCTTTCGCCAATGGCTGAGAAATGGCGTTGACGTGCACGCGGAGCGGCAGGTCCATCGGTGACGGTCCCGCCGGTCTCCGCCCGTCAAGATTTAGGTTGCCCGTCACGACATCTTCGAGAACATTGCGTCAGGCCGATAGTGGCCTGATCGCATGGGGATTGCCGCTATGGTCACCCGAGGTTTCTCTTCAGGACGGCGCCTGCCAACCGATGGCGATGCCCGCATCCCGCCAGGCCAGTATCTAGAACAGGGTTTCCCGGTGCTGTCGGCCGGTCCGACGCCGCGCGTGCGTACCGAGGATTGGTCTTTCACGCTGAAACACGGGCCACGCCCGATCAAGAAATGGAACTGGACCGAGTTCAACGCGCTGCCGATGACCAAAATGACACGCGATATCCATTGCGTGACAGCATGGACCAAATTCGACACGCCGTGGCAGGGTGTGCTGGTCGACGATATCCTTGCCGATGCGGGGGTCGAGCCGCCGACCGGCTTCACGTTGGCGCACGCGTTCGACGGCTACACCACCAACGTGCCGGTCACGGATCTCACCGCCGGCAAGGCCATGGTGGCGCTGCTCTACGAAGGCAAGCCGATCACACCGGACCATGGCGGCCCGGCAAGGCTGCTGGTGCCGCATCTTTATTTCTGGAAATCGGCCAAATGGTTGAACGGCCTGCAATTCACCACGCGCGACGAGCCCGGTTTCTGGGAATTGCGCGGCTACCACATCTATGGCGACCCATGGCGCGAGCAGCGCTACACGGATGATCCATGAGCGATGCGGCAGCAGTGCAGTCGCCCTGGCAAACAGCCAGCATCGTCCGCATCGAAAAGCGCACGCCGCGTGTCACCAGCTTCTTTTTCCAGCCGTCTCGGCCCTTCGCCTATCGCGCAGGGCAGCATGTCGACGTCAGGCTAACGGCGCCGGACGGCTATCAGGCGCGCCGCTCCTATTCCATCGCCTCCGCGCCCGAAACGCATGGCGTAATTGAACTGGCGATCGAAAAACTCGACGATGGCGAGGTCTCGCCCTTCTTTCACGAGGTCGCGGCAGTGGGCGATGAAATCGAACTGCGCGGGCCGCTTGGCGGGCATTTCGTCTGGCCGGAGGATGAGAGTGGGCCGCTTGTTCTGGTCGGCGGCGGTTCGGGCGTCGTGCCCTTGATGTCGATGCTCCGCCACCGCGCCGCACGTAATTCAGCGGTGCCCGTCGTCCTGGTCTTTTCGGTCCGGGTCTGGGACGAAGTTATCTTTCGTGACGAGCTGATCGTTCTCGACGAGCGCCAGGACGGCTTCGACCTGGTGCTGACACTGACCCGCGAAGCCGCACGCCGTCCAGCCGACTATGCGCGGCGGGTGGACGTTGCGATGATGGTTCAAGCATTGGCGCGGCTGCCGGAGCCGCCTGGCATCGCCTTCGTCTGCGGCTCCAATGCCTTCGTTTCCGCGGCCGCCCAGGCGCTGATCGATGCCGGCGTTGCAGCCGAAATCATTCGCACCGAACGCTACGGAGTGTGAACCGACGCCGCCTTTCGAGAAAGGTTCGTCGGATTCGCCTTTAGCCAACCGGCGAGAAATCCGCCGACAGCAGCTCGAAGGGCAAGGCGCCATAAGCAGCCACTGTGGCTTCGTCGTTCCATTCACGAAACTGCCGCGACGGTCGCGCCTCTAGCGTCCAGGCAGCTCGCGCGCCGTCGAGCGTCACCTTGCCGCGAAAATGCAGCACGCGTTCCCTGCCGGATCGGCTGATGGCCATGGCGCGCAGGCGGGCGACATGGTCGTCGCCGGCATTGATCTCCATTTCGATGCGGCGCCGGACCGGCGGAACGCCGATCCTGACGGTGATATCGAGCATCATGTCGCCGGTCGTTTGCGGACAGGCGATGGCCTGCGAAAACACCAATAGCGCCGGTACGGCCTGCGGCTTGCGCGCGGCCGGTTTGCCGCGCCAAGGTTTGGCGGGTGGCTCCTGTTGCAACCGGCCCTTCTTCCGCTTCAGGCGCAACTGCTTGGCAAGCCCGCGCGACAGCCAGACCAGGCCGCCGAAATCCGTGCGCGGCTTGGCTTGCAGAACCGACGACCAACGCGACAGGCCAGCTCCGTCGGCCATCTCCAAGATTCTGACCATTGTCGGTTCCGGCACCGGAATGCCGATCTCGAACGCCAGATAGGATAGCGCCACCGCCGCTGGAACCGCCAGGCCGCGTCTGCCGACGATGTCGAGGAACATGTCCCAATCGACGTCTTCGCCATGGATGGCGACCGCGCAGTCGACAAGCCAGTCGCTGTGGGTGTGGGCGTCGAGGCCGCCATGGGCGATGGCCAGGGCCATGCGATCGGCCGGCGACGGCACGAAGACCGCGACGCCGCTGAATTCGGCTGGGACCGCCCGTTGCCAGATCGCCAGGTCGTCTTCCGCGCTCGTCTGCGACCCGTCATAGCCGAGCTGGTGCAGGTCGATGTCACCGAAACGGCCCTTGAAGAAGTTCATCGACCGCAGCGACGCCAACCGGGTTCGCAGATATTGCGCGCTGACGCCCGAGGCGATCTGCCAGTCGCGATCGCGCAAGATGTCGAAGACGGCAGCCATGTCGCGCGGGCGCACCAGTATGTCGATGTCGTGCGCCACCCGGCCACGCTGCGCCGACGCGTTCAAGGCAATGCGGCTGGCGCCCTTTATCAGCATGATGTCGGCGCCGCCGTCTGCCATCGCCTTCAGCGCCGGTTCGGCCTCGCGCATCGCCATGCGCGACTTCGTCCACAGCATCTTCTGCAGGCCGACGAGGCGCGGGTGCGCGGTATGCCCGGCCAGCTTCCTGCCGAACCTGTCGGAGATGGCGGCGAGCAGGCGATGTTCTCGAAACGAGACGAGATCGATGTCGTTCTCGTCCAGCCAGCGCGCGGCGCAGCCGGCGGCTGCGTCCTCGTCGGAGAGCAGCGCCGCCTTTAGCAACAGGTCCAGCTGGCCGGTGGGCCACGACCAGCCATAGTCCGGGAAGCGGCGGCCGATGCGGCGAACGGGCCTGGCGTTCAATTGGAGCCTGCCTTGTTCCGGGCTCGCCGCTGCATGGCGAGCCTTGCGACCTGGAGATAGCCCCGGTCGCGTGCCGGATCGCGGCCGTAGGAAAGGCTGCCCGGACGGATGCGGCGCAATGCAAGCACGTCGTCGAGCATGGCAAGGGCAAGGCCTGCCTCACGAACCCGGGCGATCCAGTCGATCATCTCGCCGCGACCGCCTGGTGGGTCGATGATGGGACCGATGCGCGGCACCACCTCCTGGCGGATCATCATCGTCGTGCGCGACCAGCCAGCTCCACTGGTCGCATCGGGCAAATCGGGGCTGTCGCCGCGAAACGTCCGCCAATGCGTAAAGACGCCCGCTGTCCCGGGATGACGGTCGAGATAGGCCAGCTGCTTTTCGATCTTGTCCGCCAGCCACAAATCGTCGGCATCGAGCGTCGCGATGAGCGGCGTCGAGAGTGCCGCAATGCCACGGGTCGTTGCGCTGCCAGGTCCGGCATTGTCCTGTCGCAGCACCGTCACCGGCAGGTTCATCGCATCGATCACCGCAACCGTATCGTCGGTCGAACCGTCATCGACCACGACGATGGTCTCCGCCCTTGCCGTCTGGGCCAGAACGGAGTTCAGGGCGGCGCCGATGGTGGCGGCCGCGTTGAAAGCCGGAATGACGACGCCGTAGCCTGCCATCAAAGGAATCGCCACTGCGCGAGATCCTTGAAGTCGAAGATCCCCTCCACCCGGCGCAAGCTGGGGTCGGCCTTGCGACGCTTCATCGACTTGTGAATGGCGCGCATGAACTCGCGAAAGGGCACATCGGCTTCCTTGGTCATGTTGCCGGGATGACGCCTGTAATAGAGAGCCACCGTATCGGGCATAATGTATTTTGCCTGGCTCTCAAAGATACGCAACAGATAGTCGGTGTCCTCGGCCTGTTTGAAATCCTCGTCGAAACCACCGGTGCGCTCGATGAGGTCTCGCGCAAAGATCCCGGCGGACAGGTGGATCCCTCGCACGGTGATGGAGTGGCTGTCAGCGGCTGGTTCCAGCGTCTCGCCATCTATCTTGTCTATCAGCGTCATGCGCGAATAGGTCAGATCGAGGCCCGGATCCTCTTCGAAGCAGGCGAGATCCGCCTTGAAACGCCCTGTCGGGGAGATGTCGTCCGAATCGAGAAACGACACCAGACGAGTCTGCGGCAGCAACTGCCTCAGCCCGGCATTGCGCGCCTTGGTGACCCCGCCATTGACCTGCTGGAAAAGACGAATGCACGGGGCCTCGTCGATCAACGACCGTACGACGGCTGCCGAGCCATCGGTCGACCCATCGTCGATGACGATGATGTCAAGATCGATGTCTTCGCGCTGCCTGAGCAGCGAGCGTAGCGCCAGGCCAACGAATTGTTCGCGATTGTAAACCGGCATGATGACGCTCAGCCTCATCGGCGTCTCCAGCAGCGTTCCGGGCTTGGCTGATCCGACCCGATTGTGTCGAGCATCATAGCATCCGCCAATCGGTGGGACTCTTCAATTCGAAGATGCCCTGGACCTCACGCCGTGACGGATCGGCCTTGCGCCGCCGCATCGACTTGTGGATCGCGCGCAAGTGGTTGCGGACCCTGCCGCTATGTTCCTTGGTGACATTTCCGGCGTGGCGTCGGTAGTAGATCGCGACGGCGTCCAACAATTCGTAGTTCGGTCCCGCCTCGAAAACGCGCAGCAGATAGTCGGTATCCTCAGCCTGCTCGAAATCCTCATCGAACTCGCCCGTCCGGTCGACAAGCCCTCTGCTGAACACGGCGGCGCTCAGCGAAATTCCCCGAAGCGTCATCGTGCGGCTGTCGACTGCCGGTTTCAGCCGCTCATCGTCGATCCGGTCGACCAGCGTCATCAGCGAATAGGTCAGCTCAAGCCCGGGGGTAGCCTCGAAGCGGGCGAGATCGGCCTTGAACCGTCCGGCCAGCGAGATGTCGTCCGAATCCAGGAATGACACGAACTCCGCATCCGGCGGCAGTTGCCGCAGCCCGGCGTTGCGCGCCCTGGCTACGCCCATGTTGGATTGCTGGAACAGTCGGATGCAGGGGTTTTCGCGCATCATCGAGCGCACGGCCTCAGTAGAGCCGTCGGTCGAGCCGTCGTCGATGACGATGATGTCGAGATCGGCGGCGTCCCGCTGCCGCACCAGCGAGCGCAATGCCGAAACGACATAGCGCTCACGATTGTAGACGGGCATTATCACGCTCAGTTTCACGAATCGCCCCGCGCGAGAAAGTCGGCAATCGTGCCGGCTATCTCCTGTGGCTGCGTCCCCAGCGACAGACGATAGCACGGCAGCAGGCGGGTCAGGTCGCTGAAGAAGCGAAAGCCGCTCTCCCGCTCGCCCGGCATCTGCGCTATGCCCGACGGGGCCAAGGCGATCATGGCATCCCTGCGCGACACCGGCACGATCGAACTTGCCCCACGACCGCTGATATGTGGTGCCAACAGCGCGACGATGTCGAGAGTTTCAGGCACCGGCCGGGGAGCGATGTCATCAATGTGAAAGGCATGCTTGCCTTGCCAGTTGAGCGGACCATGCGCCTTCAGCCGGTGCTCCAGCCCAAGCCGCGCGAACCCCTGGGGATCCTGCTTGAGTGTTGAAAACAACGGGCGGGCAGTCACGCCGTTGGAGAGGTCGACCAGCACATAGTCGTCGCCGACGCTGTCCAGCCCGTGGAGAAGGCCGGCGGCGACGGTCCCGGATTTCCCGGCGCCGCCCGCGCCGGCCAGCAGCACGCCCTTGCCATTGGTGCCGAGCGTGCCGGCATGGGCAAGGCGCATGCCGCGCGCCGCATATTCCCAATGCAGGAAAGCCCGCAGCGGCGCTCCCGGCTCCCACGGCGGAAAGGCGTCGGCCGAAGCCATCAATTGCACGCCAACGCGACGTTGCGGATCATAGAACTGCCAGAAATCCAGGTCGTGGAAATGGTTGCCGCGCAATCCTGCTTCCGCCAGTTGGGTGGCGAAGCCATGCTGCGTGAAGGGTCCCTGGCCCCAACTGGCCGGTACCGCGATGCCGTCAATACCGGGATGTGCGACGAAGACGCGGCAGATGTCGGCAGGCGTTCGGCTGCCCGGAGGCGTGACAAAGCCATGAGCGAAGGCATCCGCCAACGCGCCGGCGCTGACATGCGCGGTCAGATCCAGATGCGGCAAGCTCGCCTTGCGGGTCAGTGGATAATGCGCGGCGCTGCTCTCTGCTTGCGCCAGGACATGACGTGCGTAGTCAGCCAGGTTTTCGAGAGTGATGTTCGGCATGGGTTTGCCTGTTCCGGAGCTGTCCGGCAACGAGAACCTGATGGGCGCTTCAGTTGGCTTGCTTCACCGCGGGCCAGCCGAGGGGCTCCTCGACCTCGTGGATGGGATCGACGACAATGAGATCGGCGAGATCGTCATGGATGTCGACCTTGAGGGGCTCTCTGGCAGCGGCGAGCTGAGCCAGCAATTCGCTTGGAACCGGTCTTGCCATGCCATCGGTTACGGCCGCCAGCAAACCGAATTCGAGCAATTGTGAAACAAAGCCGTCAATCGCGGCGGCATCGAGGGCGCCAATTCCGGTCGCGGCGCCGACCAGTTCGGAGGCAGGCACGCCGGACGACAGTGCATCCCAAAGTCTGCTGCCTGAATCAGAGAAGCCGAAATATTTGCCCGTGGTCAGGTCAAGAACGACGGCTTCGCCGTCGAAGGATTCAAAGACGATATCCTTGCTGGCAATGGCATAGATGCCGGATTGTCGCATGTTTGCTCCCCCGCCGAGCAGGCCGCGGAGATGATCTTCGGGCCTTACGGTCAACCCCACCGTTGCAGGCGTCTAACCATTTGCAGGGTTTTTGGCAAGATGGCGCAGACTCGGGCGAGCGCAGCCGGTCACGCTTCGATTTCAAGCGCAGAAAGCGGCTTCGAGCAACAGGCGAGGATAAAGCCGTCCTCGATTTCGTGATCGAGGATGCCGCCATTGTGACTCATCTCGACGTCGCCCGCGACCTTCCTCACCTTGCAGGTGCCGCACAGGCCGAACTCGCAGGCGGCGGGAATCCGCACCCCAGAGGCGCGTGCCGTCTGCAGCACGGTCTGGCCGGCGACGCATTCGGCATCGACATCGGAAAGCGAAAACCGGATCGGCGTCACGGCCTCGACGGCAACGGCGGCGCCGTCTTCCGGCAGTGGCGAGAACGGCGCCTGGATCTCCTCCACGGCAGGCGCCGCAAAGCTTTCCTGATGGTATTTCGCCATGTCGAAGCCGGCGGCGTTCAGCATGCCGCGCACGGCGCGCATGAAGGGATCGGGGCCGCAGCAGAAGATCTCGCGCTCACGGAAATCGGGCGCCAGCAATGGCAGCCGGATCGCGTCGATGCGGCCCATATGGCCGAACCAGCCCTCGCGGCTCGACCGCTCCTCGATCATGAAGCCGAGCGACAGGCCGGGCATGCGGCTGCCGAGCAGCTCGAGTTCCTTGCGGAAAATGATCTCTTCCGGGCGGCGCGCACAGTTGACGAAGCCGACATCTGTCCATGGCGCACAGTCGTTCAGCCAGCGCAGCATCGACATCATCGGCGTCACGCCGGAGCCGGCCGAAATGAACAGATATTTGGCCGCCGGGTGGCTGTGTAGCGAGAAGTCGCCGGTCGGCCCATAGGCCTTGACGTGCGAGCCCGGCGTCAGATGGTCGAACATCCAGCGCGTACCGGTGCTGCCCGCCTGCGCCTTGACCGTCACCGCGATTGAGAACGGCCGCGACGGCGAGGACGACAGCGTGTAGGTGCGCATCAGCGGCCCGTCCGATGTCGGTAATTCCAGCGTCACGAACTGGCCCGGTTTGTAGCGGAACCAGGTCTGGTTGTCGGAGCGGAAGGTGAAGGTCTTCACGTCAGGCGCTTCGTCACTGACGCCGATCACTTCCAGCACCTGCAGCCTGTCGTTCCAGGGCGTCATCTGGTCGAGATGGCGATAGAGGCCAAGGTCCGTCATCGCATTCATCCTCTTGTCCCCTGGGCTAGGCGACGCTGCGCAGGGCCGGCCGGTCGCCTTCTGCAAGGCGCGGTCCGATGAACGACGCGTACCACTCGACGAACTGGATCACGCCGCCCTCATGCAGCTCCGAATAGGGGCCTGGTTCGTAGGCCGGCGACAAGATGCCGAAGGCGTTTTCCTCGACGATGCGACGGTCCTGGTCGTTGGTCTCGGTCCAGACATGGGTGAGCTCAGCGAGATCGTAGTCGACGCCTTCGACCGCATCCTTGTGGACGAGCCATTTTGTCGTCACCGCGGTTTCCGTGGCACTGATCGGCAGCACGCGGAAGGTGACGGCATGGTCGCCGAGGATATGGTTCCAGGTTGTCGGATAATGATAAAGCAGCAAGGAGCCGATGCGGTCGGTTGAAACGCTGTCGGACAGGTTCTTCTGGACCGCCCGTTTTCCCGTCATGGTGTAGCTGACGGCATCGCGCAGCAGCGGCGCGCGGGTGGCGCGGTACTGCCCTGCCGGATCGATGCGGAATTTGCTCGGCAGGCCTGATGCCTCGCATTTGGCCCAGTGCGCGACCATTTCAGGGTCGCTGTCGGCGCCGTTGACGCCGGTCACGGTCGGAGCCTCGGGGAAGGTCTTGCACAGCTCAGGATGATTGGCGGCGCAGTGATAGCACTCGCGGTTGTTTTCCCAGACCAGCTTCCAGTTGCCCTTCTCGACGATCGTGCTCTCGAAGGCGATCTTTGCTTCACGCAACCGGTGCGGCAAAAGATAGGGTTCGATCATCGCCCGCATCGGCGCGAAATCCGCCGGCTCCTTGGCCAGACAGATGAAGATGTAGCCGCCGACGCTCTCGCAGGCGACCGGCTTCAGGCTGAAATCACTCTTGTCGAAACCGTCGGCCATCTGGCGGGCAAACAGCAGGCGGCCGTCCAGCTCATAGGTCCACTGGTGATAGGGGCAGACGAGCTTTGCCGCCGTGCCCTTCTCCGTGTTGCATACACGGCTGCCGCGATGGCGGCAGGAATTGTGGAAGGCGTTGATCTTGCCGTGCTGGTCGCGGACAAGGACCACCGGATAGTCGCCGATCTGCACGGTGATGTAGCTGCCCGGCTTCGGCAGTTCGCAATCATGGCCGATGAACAGCCAGTCGCGATACCAGATCAGCTCCATGTCGAGCTTGAAGTAGTCCGGATCGGTGTAGAAGGGCTGCTCCAGCGAAAAGCCTTGCCGGCGCCCCTTCAGGAGCCTCAGCATGTCGTTGCGGGTATCCATGTCCTGTCCTCGTTTCTAAGGACTGAACTGGTGGTGATGGAGGAAGGATTGAAACGCAGGCCGGCTAGGTGCCAGACATGCGCTATCCACCTCTTGACCGCCCACCGCGATCAGTCGAGTCTAACAATCTTGGGCTGGTTTCCGGGCTCTGGAGTTGTCCTTGCGGACCATCGCGACACCTTCCCAGGCAGTTGCCCAGTGGTCTCCCGTTGCGACTTGAACTCCACCACCGTTGCGGGGGCAGCGCCGGATTCTGACCGGCTTCCCAATTCTCCGCCTCGTCGTCACGAAGCGGCACCTGAGATGGTATGATCTAACCACGATCGGGGGCGCGCCGTCGGCATGAAAACGACATCGTATCCATGCGGCGCGACACGGCCTGCGAACGTTCCCGCAGACCGTCGCGGGCTGAAATCCACCTCCCGGATGACCATTTTGCCGGCTGCGATATCCCCGAATCGGACCCCTTGGCGGGGTCAAAAAAGGTTAACGGTTTCGAAAAGTGACTATTAGCTCGATCTAAAATCGAACCGAACGGTTCGTTTCTGTTGACGGTGCGTGCAGGACGGTGTGAACGCTGGGCCTCTGAAACAGTCAGTGATCCATCCAGCGGTTACACTTAACATGCTGATTTAAAGAAGAAAAATATACCCGTAGATTCCCTTGGCACAATTTCAAGGTGTGGATTCATGGTCCACACGGAACAACTTCGTGATTGGAAAAGGCGGGGTTGCCCTCCCACATCGGGGCTGTCCGAACGACGCGATTTCATTTCCAAGACACGCCGCTAGACGGACGGAAAAAGACGATACTGGAGTACAAAAATGAAAAAGATCATTCTCACTGCCGCAGCCCTTCTGGCCATTTCCGGCAGCGCCTTCGCTGGTAGCGACCACTACGGTTCGAACGCCGCGGCAGCCACTGCTGTCGACAGCTCGTACACCGCTTCGACCAAGAAGTCGGAACCGGCTGCTCAGGCGCCTGCCCAGGGTGCTGACCGCAACGTCTTCGGCAACAACTAACAGCCGATTCCCAGTCGACGGCGGGCTCGCCCGCCGCCCTGGCGAAATTCAGACATTCAGGAGTATTTAAGATGAACAAGATCCTCATTGCTGCCGCCGCCGTTCTGGCCATCTCCGGCAGCGCTTTCGCCGGCAGCGACAACTACGGTTCGAACGGCTCTAACCAGCCTGCCGCCGCAGTGGACCAGTCGTACACGGCTTCCACCAAGACCTCGGAACCGGCTGCCCAGACGCCCGCTCAGGGCAGCGACCGTAACCTCTTCGGTCGCTAACAGCCAATTTCGCAAGCGACGGCAGCTGTGTCTGCCGTCCTGGCGAAATCCAGAATTCAGGAGATTAAAATGAACAAGATCCTTATTGCTGCCGCCGCCGTTCTGGCCATCACCGGCAGCGCGTTCGCCGGCAGCGACAACTTTGGCTCCAATGGCGCCAATCAGCCTGCGGTTACGTCGGTTGACAGCGCGCATACGAGCTCGGTCCGCAACAGCGGTAGCCTCGTCGAGAAGCTGCTCAATTCGTCGGGCGACGTGGAGAAGTCCGCCCCTCAGGGCAGCGACCGGAATCTCTTCGGCCGTTAACAGCCGAAGCTGATCTTCTACAAAAGAGCGGGGGGGCGAGGCCGCCCCGGGTTTTTGGTGCAACAAGCGGGGCGGCCGCCGGCCCCCGGTGCGTACGGCAGAATGATGGGGGGCTATTTTAAAAAAAAACAAGCCCACGCCCACCGACAAGAAGGCG
>NZ_JAMYOM010000046.1:0-23232 GCF_040319805.1 Mesorhizobium sp. M0848
TGACCAGAACCCTCATCAGAAGCGCCCATCCGTAACATGCCTGGGGAACAGACCCTTGATGTCGTAGATGACGCCCGGGGTCTTGCAAAGCGCCTGCAGGCCGTCGACGCCCAGCGCGCGGAACTGCCAGTGGCCGACGGCCACGATAACGCCGTCATAGCGCTGATCGGGAATGTCCTTCATGCTGGCTATGCCGAAGGCACGCGCGCATTCCTGCGCGTTGACCCAGGGGTCCCATATGTCGATGCCGGCATTGTATTCCTTCAGTTGGGCAACGATATCGGCGACCTTGGAATTCCTCAGGTCCGGACAATTTTCCTTGAAGGCCGCGCCCATCACCAGAATCCGGCTGCCAACGACAGGTATTCCCTTGCGCATCATCAGGCGGGCCGTCTGATCCGCCGCGTGCTGACCCATGCCGTCATTGATACGGCGGCCGGCAAGAATCACCTCCGGATGATAGCCGAGTTCCTGGGCCTTGTGGGTGAGATAGTAGGGATCGACCCCGATGCAGTGGCCGCCGACGAGACCAGGCGTGAAGCGCAGGAAATTCCATTTGGTGCCGGCGGCTTCCAGCACTTCGGACGTGTCGATGCCGAGCTTGCCGAAGATAAGCGACAGCTCGTTCATCAGCGCGATGTTGAGGTCGCGCTGAGTGTTCTCGATGACCTTGGCCGCTTCGGCGACCGCAATGCTCGAGGTACGGTGTGTGCCTGCCGGCACGATCGAGGCATAGAGCGCATCGATACCTTCGGCCGCTTCCGGCGTCGAGCCGCTGGTGACCTTGACGATCGTCTGCAACCGATGCTCGCGGTCGCCCGGATTGATGCGCTCGGGACTGTAGCCGAGGAAGAACCCCTCATTGTAGCGCAGGCCCGAATGTTTCTCGATCAGCGGCGCGCACACCTCTTCCGTGCAGCCGGGGTAGACCGTCGATTCGAAGATCACCACCGCGCCTGGCGATATGACCTCACCGACCAAAGTCGATGCCATGATCAACGGTTTCAGATCCGGACGGTTGGCCCTGTCGATCGGCGTCGGAACCGTGACGATGAAAATCCCGCAATCGCGCAGATCGGCCTTGTCTGTGGTGAATGTCAGCCGCGACGCAGCACTGATCTCATCACTGCTGGCTTCCAGCGTATGATCGTCACCACGCCTCAGCGCGTCCACCCTCGACTGGTCGATGTCGAACCCGACGACATCCCTGGTGGCGCCAAAAGCGACCGCCAGCGGCAGGCCGACATAGCCAAGCCCGATGATCGCTATTTTCCTGGAGGCGAGATCCATCTGCTTCCTGCGCTTGCTATTCCAGAGCCATGCTTCGCATTGGTTATCGCGCACCAAAGCCGGTAAGCATCGTTTTCATTGTCTTGAGGGTTATCAAAACGTCCAGCCAAGGCGAAAAGTTCTTTATGTAATAGAAATCATAGTGCAATTTTTCCATAACGTCATCGACGGCAGCCACATGCCCCTGATTTACTTGTGCCCACCCACTTATGCCTGGCCTGACGATATGCCTGTAGCGATAGAATGGCAGCTCAGCCTCGTACCACTGTGACAGCACGACAGCTTCCGGTCGCGGTCCGATCCAACTCATTTCGCCACGCAGGATGTTGATGACCTGCGGCAGTTCGTCGATCCTGGATTTTCGCAGGAAACGCCCGACTCGGGTGATGCGATCATCATCGCGCCTGGTGATCGCCCTCTCCTTGTCGCTGCCGGCGTCAGAGTGCTGGCGCATCGAGCGAAACTTGTAGACCGTGCAGATCTTGCCCCGGTAGCCCATGCGCTGCTGGCGAAACAGCGCGGGACCATCGGAATCCAGCCGGATCAGCAGCGCTATCAACGCCAGAACCGGGGAAAGAACGATAATCAAGACAAGTGCCGAGACCCAGTCGGCTGCCTGCTTGATCTTGAGATAGGCTTGGTTCGGATTGAGTGAACCAAGCGTGTTTTCCGACAGGTGCTCGATCTCGACCCGCCCGGTCAGCGACTCGCTGACCTGCTTGACGTGGTATACGGGCGTTCCCGAAAGGGCCCGATCCGCGATGTATCGTTCCCATTCCGCGCCAAGATCGGCACGCAGATCAACGACCACGCCGCTGGCTCTTTCGATTATCGTACTGGTCGACTTGATCCAAAACCAATGCACACCCGGTAACGTCTTGAGGCGCTCGACATCTCCGCCGGGAATCACGACGAGCCGGTACGGATCGAGGCGCCGCGTCAACAGGCTCAGGCCGAAATACCAGAGCGTGGACTGCGTGAAACTGGCGGCGGCTTGAAACCGGCTGTACTCGAACCGAAAAAAGAAGATGGTCAGGAAAACAGCCCCATAGGACAGGGCAAATGTCGGCAAGATGTAACTTGCCGCGGCCACGCCCGGGAAATTTCCGATGCGGCGATAGGACAAGAAGCCCACAAGGTGCGCGATGACCGCAGCGGCCACCGTGACCTGAAGACTGGCCGAATAGATAAATTCAGGATTGAAGACAATCCGGATGATCGCCGGCGCAAAAATCGCGAATGTCAGTCCGCCAAGCAGTTGAAACCGAATCCTGAACAGGAAATGCCGGCTTCCGACAATAGTCGACGCTGCGACATTCAACGTCTTCCCCCCTTCCCCGAAGCTGCCGTGTCGGCGACAGACCAGCGCGATAGTGCATCTGACCTAATCGCTCACAACAACGAATCGGACGTCTCGCCCCCCGGCGATTCGATACAGTCGAAGACCAAGAGCTACGACAGCGCGGCTGCGCCAGCAAGCATCTATTTCTTAGGTCAACAGTTCGGGAATTGAAAAGCCTAGGCTAATAAAGCGGCTTGATGATCATTACTGAAGATGTCGCAGCGTCTAGGGCGATATAACCGACAATCTATCGAGGTTGGCGGACACCAGACCGGAAATCGGCCAGTCACGCCGCTCCGGCCAGTGGCTTGATTGCCCCTGGCCGTTTCTTCGATCGCGCGCTTCAGCCGCGCTTGAGCAGCGTCCAGACGGCCGGCACCAGGCTTGCCGCCAGAGCCACCTTGATCAGGTCGCCGACGATGAACGGCACGACGCCGAACTGCCACGACTTTTCCGGACCGATGAGCAGCGCCAGCCAGGCAAAGCCCATTGCCATCATGACGAATTCGGCAACCAGCATGGCGTTGAAAAGCTTGATCGGATGGCGGTCCCAACCGCGATCCGCCGCCCAGCCGACAATGGCCGCCATGACCACGAAGCCGGCGAGATAACCGCCGGTCGAGCCGAGCATGTAGGCAATGCCGATGCCCTTTTCAGGCGTGCTCTGGAAGACGGGGAAGCCCATGGCGCCCTCGGCCATGTAGAGCAGCAGGGTGGCGACGCCGAGACGCATGCCGAAGGCGGCGGCGATCAGCAGCACGGCCAGCGTCTGCATCGAAATGTCGACCGGCCCGAGCATAACCTTGGTCTTGGCCGACAGGGTCAGCACAAGCGTTCCGGCGATGGCCAGGAAAAGCTGCGTTGCCAGCCGCGCCGCGCCATTTTGCGGCAGAGCCAGAGAAACAAGCGGACGCATCGTAGTTGCAATTGCCATGGTATTTCCCCAATCCGATTGCCGCACACCGATGTTCGCGGCCTCACATCCTCCTATATTGGCTTGCGTGTTATGCGGCAATCGGTTTTGCCGTTTCCCGAAACAAGGCACCGATGCATGGCACTGAAATTCGATACCGGCTTCGACCCCTTCTATGGCCAGGGGGTGAACGTCGCGCCCGATGTCCAGCGCATCACGGCCCGCAATCCAAGCCCTTTCACCTTTCACGGCACCAACAGCTACATAATTGGCCGCGATACGCTGGCGGTGATCGATCCGGGGCCGGATGACGAGGCGCATCTGCGGACCCTGCTCGGCGTGATCGCAGACCGGCCGGTCAGCCATATCTTCGTCAGCCATACGCATCGCGACCACTCCCCGCTGGCGGCCCGGCTGAAAGAGCGCACCGGCGCCCTCGTGCTGGCAGAGGGGCCGCACCGGCCGGCAAGAGCCCTGCATATCGGCGAGACCAATGCGCTCGACGCCAGTGCCGACACGGCTTTCGTCCCTGATGTCGCCCTGCCCGACGGCGAGGTGGTCGACGGCGACGGCTGGTCGATCAGGACGGTTCTGACCCCGGGCCACACCGCCAATCATGCGGCATTCGCGCTGGAAAGAATTGGCGCGCTGGAGGGAACCGGCATCCTGTTTTCGGCCGATCATGTCATGGCCTGGGCAACCTCCATCGTCGCCCCGCCGGATGGAGCGATGGCCGACTACATGGCCTCGCTGGATCGCTTGATCGAACGCGGGGACCGCTTGCTGTTGCCCGGACATGGCGGGCCGGTGACAGCACCGCGCGCTTTCATGCGCGGGTTGAAGACGCATCGCAAGATGCGCGAGCGCGCCATACTGGAGCGGGTCAGAGAAGGCGACCGGACGATCGTGGACATGGTCAAGGCGATCTACAGGGACACCGACCCGCGGCTGCATGGTGCCGCCGGATTGTCGGTGCTTGCCCATCTCGAGGATCTGACGGCGCGCGGCCTGGTTGTGACCGATGCCGCACCGGCCATCGACGGCATTTTCACGCCGGCCGGATAGGCTATCGGCGCCATTCGCTCTAGAACCGGCTGGAGCGCTCTGCTGGCTGAGGCGACTTCAAGCCCTGGCAAGAGCATTCGGGATCCGTTGGAAGACGTGCCGCGGTCTCCAGCGCAACCCGCGAGGCTGTCATAGAGAGGCTCGGCAGCACGTGCTCCTGCAGCAATTTCTGGCGCTCGCGGTCCATATAGTCGTTGAAACCGGCCGTGACGAACGCCAGGGGCACGAAACAGGCGCCGATCTCGCGCGATAAGGTGGCCTCAGGGGCGATCGAGTGGTTGAGCACGTCCGCTCCCATGTTTCGATATGCCAGAGCTTCGGCGGGAGTTGTCAGTCGCGGCCCGTAGCAGTGGGCAGCCACCAACTGCTGCTCGATGCCATGGACGCGGCATTCGGCTGGCCAATGGCGCCGGGCGGTCTCGGCCAACAATGCCGCACATCTTGGACATACGATCTGCTTGCCCGAGCAGTCGAAGCTCTGGCGGCCGGGAAGCAGTGAAAACGGGGTCTGCGTCAGTTCGAGGATATCGGCGTTCACCACCATGTCGCCGGGCTTGATAGCCTTGTTGACGGCGCCAATGGTCGAGCAGGAGAGAATCTGCTTTACACCCGCACTCATCAACACCCAGAACGCGCGGCGATGACAGGAATGGTCGATATGGTCTCGGGGATTGCCGTGCGAATACATGCACAGGGCACGTTTCGTTTTGCCCTCGACGGTAATAGATGCATCGAATTCGAGCAGCTTCCAATTGTCGCTGGGACCGAAAGGCGTTTGGAAACTCATGTCTCGCTGCAAGGTGCGGACGCCATCAACTTCGACATCTTCCGGAAAGGCGAGACCCCAATTCGCCGATCCGGTGATGATCGCCAACCCCACTTGGGGTATGTCCGTTGAATGATCGGCCAGATCGTCGGCTGCATGATGATTGTTGGGCATGTTTTCAGTCTCGCTCAGGATTTTTGGCGAAGGGTCACGACCAGGACAACGACCACGACGATGACGGTCCACAAGGTCGAAATCGCCGCGATGGTCGGGTCGATCTGATCGCGCAGCGACAGGAACATGAGCTTCGGCAGCGTGCTGTTTTGACCACTCGCGACGAAGATCGAAATGACGGATTCGTCTAGCGAGGTCAGGAAGGCCATCAGTGTGGCCGACAACAGACTGATCTGAAGTTGGGGGACAATTATTCCGCCAATGGCTCTCGCCCAGTTTGCGCCCAGGCTGCGCGCCGCCTGAACCTGGTTCCAGTCAAAGCGGGCCAAGGCGGGCAACAACACAATGCACGCGACCGGAATGGCTAGTACCACATGTCCGACCAGGACACCGAACAGCGTTCCGACAAGACGTTGCGCCGCCAGAACAAAGAAGAGACCGATCGCGAGCAGGATCCCCGGCACAATGGACGGGGTGAGCAGAACGCCCTGAATGGTTACGGCGGCCTTTCCGCCGAGCCGGTTGATCGAGATGCCGGCCAGAAGCCCCAGCGGCACTGTGATCATCGCTGTCAATGTGCCGAGGATCAGGCTCGTCCTGAGTGCGGCCATCCATGTCGCCGAACCGAAGAAAGTCTCGTACCAGCGCAACGAGTATGCGCGCGGTGGGAACTCGAGAAGATTGGACGCCGAAAAGGAGAGCGGGACGACGACGAGCGTCGGCAGCATCAGGAACGCCATAACGAGCGCACAAAAGCTCCACAGGAGGATGCGGGCCAGCCTGCTGTCTGGATAGGCTTCAAGCATGGGCTGTGCCGATGCTGCGTCCGGCAATGAGCCGCCGCGCAGCCAGGAACATCACCCCCACCAGCGCCATAAGAACGAGGAGCAGAATGCCCAGGACGCTCGCCGAGCCCCAATCCTGGAAGGTCGATAGCGTGCGCTCGATCCGGGTGGAAAGCGGATTTACCTTGCCGCCGCCAAGCACCGCGGGCGTGATGAAGAACCCTATGGTGTAAATGAAGACGATGATCGAACCCGAGAAGATGCCGCCGGCCGAAAGCGGCAGGATGACCGTGCGGATCGTTTGCCCGAGAGTGGCGCCCATGCTCGCCGACGCGCGGACGAGGTTTGCATCGATATCGCGCATCGCCGCATAAACGGGCAGCAGAAAAAGCGGCAGCATGTAGTGAACCATGCCGATCAGCGTTCCCGTGAAATTGTAGACCAGCGGCAATGGCTCAGCTGTCAGGCCTGAACCCGTCAAAGTTGCGTTGATCAGGCCATCGCGCCGCAACAGCACGAGCCAGCCATAGGTGCGCACCAGAATGGAGGTCCACAACGGCAGCATGACGAAGGCCATCAGCAAATTGGCCACCCTTGGTCTGGCGCTGGCCAGGGCGAGCGCCAGGGGAGTACCGAGAAGAATGCAGATCGCCAGCGTGCCCAGGGACAGTTCAAGGGTTGTGACCAGTGCCGACCATGTCAGCCCGCTCGAAAGCACCTTCTCGTAGTTGCCGACGGTGTACTCGCCCCCCGTGGTCAGGAAGGATTGCCGGATGATCCATAGGATAGGCATTATCGCCGCCAGTCCGACGATGAACAGCGCAGGCAGTGAAAGCGAGAGGAAGAACCGCCGCTCGCGTCGCGCGTCTGCCGCGAGCGCAGGATCGGCAAGGACGGTCACGCTACCACTCCCGGTATCGCGTGAACTTTCGCTGCTGGTGCATAGGCGGTCACCCGCTGACCGGCGGCAAGTTCGGCGCAGCCGCTGGCCAGCGCCGCCGGAATGCAGACAAGTATCTCTTGCCCGCCGTCAAGCGCCAGCGTCAAAAGCCAGTTCTCGCCACGAAACGCCTTGGCGCGCAGCGTTCCCTCAAGGGCCACCCCGTCTGGCCCGACGAGCTTCGCATCAAGATGGAAGCATTCCGCGCGGATCATCAGAGCTTCGCGTGACGCATCGGCGCCGTCTATTCTGCGCGCCGAGCCCGGGGCCACAATGTTGGCCTCGCCCATGAACTCCGCGACGAAGCGGGTCGATGGACGATCATAGATCCGCTGTGGCGTATCGATCTGCTGGATGCGGCCGGAATTCATCACCGCGATCCTGTCGGACATGATTAGCGCTTCGCGCTGGTCATGCGTCACATAGACCGTGGTGATCCCCAGATCATCGTGCAGACGCCGGATCTCGTACTGCATGGTTTCGCGCAGGTTCTTGTCGAGCGCCGACAACGGCTCGTCCATCAGCATCACGCGTGGCTCAAAGACGATCGCCCGCGCCAACGCCACCCGCTGGCGCTGGCCGCCGGACAATGCGGCAATGTTGCGCTCCGCCAAACCTTCAAGCTTCACGCGGGCCAAAGTGTCGAGTGCCCTCTGGCGGGCCTCGGCTTTCGGCGTCTTGCGCAGCACCAACGGATACTCGACATTTGCCAGAACGTTCATGTGGGGAAACAGGGCGTAGTTCTGGAAGACTATGCCGATGTCGCGCTTGTTGGGGGCCAGGCGGGTAATGTCCCGATCGTCCAACAAAAGTTTACCGGAATCGGGCCGGACAAATCCGGCCAAAGCCATGAGCAGCGTGGTCTTGCCCGATCCGGACGGCCCCAAGAGCGTGAGAAATTCGCCAGCCTGAATGTCGAGCGAGACATTGTCCAGCGCGACGTAAGATCCGTAGGTCTTGCGCACGCTGTCGATGGTGATCGGGAGCGACTTCATCATGTGCTTCAGCCTTAAAGCTGAGACTCAGCGGGCCATCATCTCATCGAAGGTTTTTTGAGCAGCTTCGCCATTCTTGACCCACCAGTCCGCATTCGAAAACACCGAAGTGCCGGCATTTTCAGGCGCGGTCGCAAGGGTCTTCAGACGGTCCTCGGGAATAAGGCCACCCTCATAGCCAGCAGGATTGACCGGGCCATAAGCGATGAAATCGGTCAGCTTCGCCACGCGCGCGGGCTGTGTCATCGCCGCGATGAGTTTCATGGCCGCTTCCTTGTTCGGCGCCCCCTTCGGTACCCCGAGGCAATCCGTACCGATGACGGAACCCTTGAACGTGTAATCGACCGCGCCGCCATCCGCTTTCACGGTTTGGGCCCGCCCGTTCCAGGTAACGACCAAATCCGCCTCGCCATCTTTCAGCAACTGCGCGGACTGAGCTCCCGAAGTCCACCACACCGCGACATTTGGTTTGATCGCTTCAAGCCGCTTGATCGCGCGATCCAGGCCCTCCGGCGTGCTGAGCACGGAATACACGTCGGCCGGTGCTACGCCGTCCGAGAGCAGCGCGATCTCGATCGAGTCCTGTGCATTGGCGCGGAGGGCGCGACGGCCCGGAAATTGGGCAACATCCCAGAACTCCGCCCATGTCTTTGGCGGGTTCTCGCCATAGGTTTTGGTGTTCCAGGACATGACGGTGCCATAGGAGTCGAACGGATAGCAGTAGTCGGACTTTGCGCCATCCGGCACGGCCTTTGGATCGATGATCTTGTAGTCGAGCGGCTCCAGCAGCGACTGTGCGGCGGCCTGCGCGCCCTCCGGTGAGCCCAGGTGAATGACGTCGGTTGTGACCGCGCCCGAGGTGACCTGCATCTTCAGGGCGGCCAAGCCGTCGCTGAGGGTCTCCTCGCGGACATCATAGCCAAGCTCTTTTGCAGCGGGGACCCACATGGCTTCCTTCATGGCGTTGCCATAATCGCCGCCCGCGGTCGTGATGGTGACTGATTGGGCATAGACCGGCACGGCGGCCGAGAATGCTAATGCCGTCAAGGAAATGCGTAACCAAGACATAGGTTCTCCTCCCTAGAATTTGTTGAGACGCGCTCAAAATGGCCAATTCTTGACAATCGTAACGTTACGATTGCATCCAATTGCAGGAGAGTCAAGCTGCTTTAGCGAGAGCTTGGATTGACCGTGAGGTGGAATTCGGTCACGTAGTGGAAGTCAGCAAATCAGCCGGCGCTTTCGCAAATGAGGTCGGGCGACATGACCAACCTGAAACAGATCGCGGCGGAACTTTCCCTTTCGGTCACCACGGTATCCCGCGCGCTGAAGGATGGGCCGGAGGTTCATCCCGCCACCATCGCTCGCGTCAAGGAAGTGGCGCAGCGGGTCGGCTATGTGCCAAATCATCATGGCTTCGCGCTCAAAACTGGCCGCACGCTGACGATGACAGCAATATACCCGATGGAAACACAAGATCATCTGTCCGATCTGTTGAAGCTTCCGTTAATCGAAGGCATGACGCTGGCGGCGCGGCAAGCGGGTTATAGCCTATCCATCTACTCCACCACGCCCGATGATGATCCCATCGAGAGTGTGCAGCGACAGCTTCAGGCGGGCAGCACAGACGGACTGATTATCACACGCATGGTCTCGGGTGATCCGCGCGTTAAGCTATTGCTGGATAGAGGCATGCCATTCGTCGCGTTTGGAAGAACTGACCTGGATACAGCATATCCTTATGTCGACATCGACAATGAACAGATTGCCTACGAGGCGACCCGGCGGCTCATGGACAAGGGCTGCCGACGCATTGCGCTGCAACTTCTCGTTCCGGGCGACCAGGCGAGTGCCATGCGTCTTTCCGGGTATGGAAGGGCAATGGCCGAGGCTGGTATTCCGATCGACCAGTCGCTGATCGGTCATGGAATGTTCACCATGGAATCGAGCGCAGCCTGGTTCGATCGCATGCTGGCCTGGTCAGATCCGCCGACGGGCTTGGCATGCGCCAACGAACTGGGCCTTCTGGGGGCATTACACGCTCTCGGCAGAAGAGGTCTCGCGCCAGGGAGTGACATCCACATTGTCACTCGGGACAGCACGCGGCTATCGCGCTTCCTGCCTGCGAAGATCGGCGTTCATTTCGTGGACATAGCGGGTGTCGGACGCAAACTTGTCGAAGTCCTGGAGAGCCGGATCGCCAATCCGATTGGACCGGTCGCGACAGTCTTGTTCAAAGGAGAGTTCGACCCTGGCGAATAGCCTCCCCTGGGTCTCATTCGACCGGAGCGGCGCCAACCTGACCGGCGACTTCCTGGTCGAGTTCCGCGAGAAATTCGGTGATGCGCGCCGCATTGTCGC
This sequence comes from Mesorhizobium sp. M0848, assembly GCF_040319805.1. NCBI lineage: Bacteria > Pseudomonadati > Pseudomonadota > Alphaproteobacteria > Hyphomicrobiales > Phyllobacteriaceae > Mesorhizobium > Mesorhizobium sp. M0848. Next base: position 10,632 of record NZ_JAMYOM010000046.1, read on the forward strand.
CGAGGTCGTAGCGGCCGTAGCGGGATGCCGACCGCATGTCGACGATGACCGTGTCGCCATCGTCCGTCACGCGGATCGCCACGTCGGCGGGAAGGCCGATCACGAAGCCCTTGGCGACGGCGGTGATGGTCACCTCGCTTTGCCCGGCGAGATCGGGATAGGGTTCCGACAGCTCCCAGTCGCGCCGGTCGAGCACGGTTTCGACGGCATTGACGACGGTCTCGAACGGCAGGTCGTAGCTGCGTGCGCTGACCAGCGGATAGCTATCGGTCTGCAGCCGCTGTTCCCCAGGCGTCGACGGCGCAAGCACGTTCATATCCTTCCTCCGGTCGCTCACGTCGAGCGCCGGCGGTTCGTCGAAATCCGTCGAGATATCCCTGAGCGGCGGATAGATCGTCGCCCAGTAGGCGGCGACGCCATAGGGTGCGAGCACCAGCAGTGCCAGCAGCGCGCCGACCGTCAGGTCGCGACCGCCGCGGTCGCCGAAATTCCAGAGCCGCGAAAAGGCAAACCCGGCAAACAACAGCGCCATCGCCGCCAGCAGCGCGACAATGCCCAGCACCCACAGAAAGACAGGTGTTTCGACGAGATCGAAGCGATGGCCGACGAAGACCGTCAGCAGCAGCACCAACGAAAAAGCGGCCGTGCGCCGCGACCAGCCGGCCGCCTTCGACGTTTGCCGTTCAGGAATGCTAACCATCGTTTTCCGTGCTGCCCCAACCCGAACGGAGACTTAGTGCCTTTTTGCGATGGCATGAAGCCGAAACATGCACCATCGCGTCAATCCGTCGGCAGGCGATAGTCCTTGAATTGCTGGCGCAAGGTGATCTTCTGGATCTTGCCGGTGGCGGTGTGCGGAATTTCACCGACGAAAGCGACATCGTCCGGCATCCACCATTTGGCCACCTTGCCGTCCATGAAGTCGAGAATGTCAGCCTTGGTCGGTTCCTTGCCCGGTTTGCGGACGACGACCAGCAGCGGCCGTTCGCCCCATTTCGAATGCTGAACGCCGATGGCTGCCGCCTCGGCGACATCGGGATGGCCAACAGCCAGATTCTCGAGGTCGATGGTCGAAATCCATTCGCCGCCGGACTTGATGACGTCCTTGGCGCGATCGGTGATCTGCATGTAGCCGCCGGCGTCGATGTGGGCGACGTCGCCAGTGTCGAACCAGCCATCCTCATCGAACTGCTCCACGCCGGCGCCGCCATAATAGGCACGGGCAACGGCCGGCCCACGCACTTTCAGGCGGCCAAAAGTCTTGCCGTCCCAAGGCTGCTCGTTGTTGTCGTCGTCGGTCACCTTCATTTCGACGCCGAAGGGCGGATGGCCCTGTTTCTGCTGGACATCGAGCCGGGCTTCGCCCTCAAGACCGGCATGGTCCGGCTTCAGGGTGCACAGCGTGCCGAGCGGCGACATTTCGGTCATACCCCACGCATGGATGACCTGGACATCGTAGTTCTGCTGGAACTTGGTCATGATCGCGCGCGGGCACGACGAGCCGCCGATGACAACCTTGTCCAGATAGGGAAGCTTCTTGCCGGTCTCCTCCAGATGCTGCAGCAGCATCATCCAGACGGTCGGCACGGCGGCGCTGAAGGTCACCTTCTCGGTGTCGAGCAATTCATAGATCGAGGCGCCATCCATCTTGCAGCCGGGCATGACCAGCTTGGCACCGATCATCGGCCCGCTCTGGCCAAGGCCCCAGGCATTGGCGTGAAACATCGGCACGACAGGCAGGATCGTATCGCGCGACGACAGTCCCATGGCGTCGGGCATGGCAGCGATCATGGCGTGCAGCACGTTCGAACGATGGCTGTAGACGACGCCCTTGGGATCGCCCGTGGTCCCGGACGTGTAGCACATGCCGGCGGCGGTGCTTTCGTCGAAGGTCTTCCAGGCGAAGTCGCCATCCGCCTCGTCAAGCCAGTCTTCATAGGCGACCGCGTTGGGCAATGTCGTCGGCGGCATATGCGCCCTGTCGGTCAGCACGATCACCTGTTTCAGCGATTTTACGGCGCCGGCGATTTTCTCGAGCAGCGGCACGAAGGTCAGGTCGACGAAGACTGCCTTGTCCTCGGCATGGTTCATGATCCAGACGATCTGCTCGGGAAACAGCCGCGGATTGAGCGTGTGGTAGATGGCGCCGATGCCCATGATGCCGTACCAGGCCTCGATATGGCGTGCGGTGTTCCAGGCCAGCGTCGCGATGCGGTCGCCCAGCCCACAGCCGTCGCGCTCCAGCCGCTGGGCGACCTTCAGGGCACGACGATGGATGTCGGCGTAAGTGGTACGCACGATCGGCCCCTCGATCGAGCGCGTCACGATCTTACGCACGCCATGCTGCCGCTCGGCATTGTCGATGAGCTTATGGCAAAGCAGCGGCCATTCCTGCATCAGTCCCAGCATTCGGTCCTCCCTCACGCTTTTGCGTTGTGCTTTTCGGGCTATTGTGGAGCGAACCGGCCGATTGTCCAGCCGCCAGCACCACCCAGCGCCGCATTGGTGGAAAACCGCCACAATCCGGCCATCGTCCGCGTTAAGTTTCGTTAACGGGCAAAGGGGTGCGATTGGCGACTGAAAGAGGTTCGCATGGACGCGCAGCTCGACGACAAGGCTCTCGAGAGTACGCTTGCCGAAAGTCTGGCCGATGTGGTGCCGGACACAAAGACTGTTTCCGAAGATGAATTTGTTGAAGTTGTCGGCGGCGCGCTGGAAGCGGTCGGCGGCACGCTGCTGTTCCAGATGTGCGTCCAGAATCAGGGCGAGGACCAGCACGTCGCGGCCGCGTCAGTCGGCGATGGCGGAAACCGCCAGTTCCTGCTGCTCACCTTGCCTACCGGCGGCGGTTCCTTGAAGGTCGAGACCGTATCGAGAAGCAGCAACCCGGTCGCCGGGATCGCTGCCGCCTATGCCGGTCTCATGGACGTGTTCAAGGCCGCTGCCTGACAGCTGACGACAAGTATCTCGAGGGTTCCAAGGCGCGGTCCATCGGCGTCGGCAAGGCAAGTTTTGCGTGCTGGATGGCGATAGCGGCTTGCACAATGCGCTTGCGCGACACACCTTTAAGTCGACGCAAGGAGAGCCCCCGCATGGATCAGATCGCCAACCCCGCACCCGGTTTCCAACGCAACCCGGACAAAATCATCACCATCGAGCCCTATGCCGGCACCGTTACCGTGCGTGCCGGAGACGTGGTCATCGCTTCAACAGCGAAGGCCAAGGTGCTGACCGAGGCCCCCTATCCGGCGGCGTTCTACATTCCGTTCGCCGACATCGATTTCGGCAAGCTCGGCCGCACCGACCACTCGACCCATTGCCCCTACAAGGGCGATGCAAGCTATTGGAGCGTGCTGCCTGCCGGCGAGACCGGCCAGAACGCCATGTGGGCCTACGAGCGGCCTTTCGACGAAATGGCTGAAATCCGCAACCACGGCGCATTCTACGCCAGCAAGGTCACGATCGAAGCCAAACCAGACTGAGCCCACGCCGACGGCATCGAGATCCGCTCGGCTGGCCAGTCACTCCGTCGTGCCGTTGTTGCCGATGCCTTCGGCATCGTCGAGCCGCACAAAGGTCAAGCCCTTGGCCTTGAGCGCCAGCAGCCCCTGCACCACGCCTTCGCCGGCCGCATGGGTCGGCTGGTTGATGTGCGAGATGATGACGTCGCCATCCTTGGCCGCTGCGATGCGCCGGGCGGTCTCCTTGGCGCCGAGCAAAGAGCCACCGTCGCCGTTTATCGAGAAACCCGCGACCTTGAAGCCAAGCTTGCGGATCATGGCGATTGCCGACGGGCTGTATTCGGCGGTTGCGCCACGGAACCATTTCGGCGCCGGCTCGCCGGTCCCGGCAAGAGCGGCGGCTCCCGATTCGACCTCGGCCAGCACCGCGTCCGGGCTGCCGGCGCTGCGGATGCCATAGATTTTCCGCGGCGTGTCGACCGCCGGAATGTGGTGGCCGCCGTGATTTTCCAGTTCGAACAGATCGGGATGCGCCCGCATGATCTCGACCGCGGCGGCGTTTCGCCTCAGCCAGATGCCGGTGACGAAAATGGTGGCGGGAATCTTGTTGTCCACCAGCGCCGAAAGGATCCGGTTGTCGGTCTGTCCACCGCACGCGTCGAGCGTAAGCGCCACACGGCCGGCTCCGCTCGCCTGCGACTTGATGTGCAGCGTCGGCTCGACGAGCGGCGCGGCATGGCTGGCGGATGCCATCGCCCACGACAGGGCGATCATGCAGAGATTTTTTTGCAGCAGGCGCATCAAACCGATTCCCGGACCCGTCATTTCAAGCAGGCATCCCAACGACCCGCATGAAGGCGGAAATCGGGATGGTGCATAGCTGAAAAGCGCTCCGCGACAATGTGACCGTTCCTGTGGGCGACAGGTCATTCCACCGCGTCGAGAGCGGTCGTGCATGCGGCGCATGATCTCAGATGGCGTGTTCCAGTTTCATTTCGGTGCGCGAAAGAACCTCGCGCACCGCATCGACCACAGGCTTGACCTCCAGGCCCCAGACGCAGCATGCTTTGCTCGGATCCGGCGCGCGGCAGAGGTTTTCGGCCATGCAGGCGCAAGGCATCGGCGGCTGGAGCGAGATGCTGGGCACGCCGACGGGACCCCAGCGCGACGGCTCCGTCAGACCGAACAATCCGACAACCGGGGTTCCGGTGGCTGCGGCCATGTGCATCGGGCCGCTCTCATTGCCGAGAAACAGCCGAGCCTGTTTCAGCAACGCCAGCAGGCTTTCAAGCGACAGGTCACCGACGAGATTGACGACCGAGGGCGCGGTTCTGGCGACGATACGTTCGGCGATCTCGCGCTCGTCCGGGCCGCCCACCAGGACGACATCCAGGCTGGTCTCGCCGGCAATCTCGACGATCACTGCTGCAAACCGCTCCGGCTGCCAACGTCGGCCCTCGAAGCTTGCACCCGCATGCACGGCGATGAATGCGTTTGGCCGCAGATGGTGCTTACCCAGCAGCGCCAATGCTTTCGCCGTCTCCGATGGCAGCGGCTGAAGGTTCGGAATCACCGTGCGAAGTTCGATGCCGAGCGCTTCGAGCGGCGAGAGGTAGCGGTACAGGAAATGCTGACCATCAAAGCCGTAGGGCTTGGCAAAGACATTGGCGGGTTGCCGCTCCAACATACGCAAGGGTCTTTCGGAAGGATTGTAACCGACACGGGTCTTGGCGTTGACGAGCCCGGTGACCATGCGCGACGTCTTCGAATCGGTCAGGTCGATGGTCAGGTCGAAACGGAAGCGGCGCAACGCCCGCACCATGGTGTAGAGCTCCTTCCCGCGCTCCAAGGGCGTTCCGCGCATGCGGTCGCGCCTGAATGCGACCACCTCGGAAGCGATACCATGGGCCATGACGAAGCTCTCGAAGCGGGCCTCGCACAGAAAGACGATGCTGGCGCCGGGGAATTCGAGCCGCAGGTTCTTGGCGAGCGCCGAGGCGAGGACGAGATCGCCTATAAACTTGGTTTGGATGACCAGGATCGAGTGGAACGGCGCGGGAGAAATCTGCAGCATCTGTTTCCGGGAGCAATTTGCGGATGGCCGCAAATTGGGCAGGAACAATGTCGAGATTACGCGACGCCGCCAGCACGTTCGCGTGAATTGCCTTACAAAACGGTAAGCTGGATGGATCCTATCCTCGGCCTGCCTTCGCAACCAGCACCGCTGCCTGCGCGGCCGCCAGCCTGGCGATCGGCACGCGATAGGGCGAACAGGACACGTAGTCGAGGCCGACCTCTTCGCAAAAGCGGATCGAGGCCGGATCGCCGCCATGTTCGCCGCAGATACCGAGCTTGATGTCGGGCCGCGTCGCCTTGCCCTTTTGCGCGGCCATGCGCACCAGTTCGCCGACGCCGTCGATGTCGAGCGAGACGAACGGGTCCTGATCGATAATGCCCTTCTGGCGGTAGGTTTCCAGGAACGAGGCCGCATCGTCGCGCGAGATGCCGAAGGTCGTCTGGGTCAGGTCGTTGGTGCCGAAGGAGAAGAATTCGGCTGACTCTGCAATGACATGGGCACGGATCGCGGCACGGGGGAGTTCAATCATGGTTCCCGTGAGATAGTCGATCTTGACGCCGGTTTCCTCCATGACGCTCTTGGCAACCGCATCGATGCGCGCCTTGACGTAATCGAGCTCCTTCACCAGGCCGACCAACGGCACCATGATCTCGGGGACCACCAGGGCGCCAGCCTTCCTGCCGGCCTCCACCGCCGCCTCGAAAATGGCGCGTGCCTGCATCTCGGCGATCTCGGGATAGGAGACAGCCAGGCGGCAGCCGCGATGGCCGAGCATCGGGTTGAACTCGTGCAGTGCCTCGGTGCGCTGCCTGAGCTTGTCCGGCGACACCTTCATGGCGGCGGCGACCTCGGCCACTTCCTCCTCGGTCTTGGGCAGGAATTCGTGCAGCGGGGGATCGAGCAGGCGGATCGTCACCGGCAGGCCGGCCATGATCTCGAACAGTTCGAGGAAGTCCGAGCGCTGCATGGGTAGAAGCTTGGCAAGTGCGGCGCGCCTGTCCTTTTCGGTGTCGGCCAGGATCATCTCGCGCATGGCGACGATGCGCTCGCCGTCGAAGAACATGTGCTCGGTGCGGCAAAGGCCGATGCCTTCAGCGCCGAAGGAACGCGCCATGCGCGCGTCGAGCGGCGTTTCGGCATTGGTGCGCACCTTCATGCGACGCACGGCGTCGGCCCATTCCATGATGGCGGCAAAATCGCCGGAAAGTTCCGGCTGCAACATCGACACGGCGCCCTTCAGCACCTGGCCGTTGCTGCCATCGATGGTGATGATATCACCCTTGCGGAAGGTCGACCCCATCGCCATCAGCGTGCCGGCCTTGTAGTCGACACGCAGCGAGCCGGCCCCGGAGACGCAAGGCTTGCCCATGCCGCGTGCCACCACCGCGGCGTGGCTGGTCATGCCGCCGCGCGTGGTCAGGATGCCTTCCGCCGCATGCATGCCGTGGATGTCTTCGGGGCTGGTTTCGATGCGCACCAGGATCGCCTTGCGGCCCTGCGTCTTCAATTCCTCGGCGTCGCCGGAGGAAAAGACGATCTCGCCGGTGGCAGCACCGGGCGACGCCGGCAGGCCAATGCCGATGACATCGCGCGCGGCCTTGGGGTCGATGGTCGGATGCAGCAACTGGTCGAGCGAGGCCGGGTCGATACGGGCGACGGCTTCCTCTTTCGTGATCAGTCTGTCGCGCGCCATCTCGACGGCAATTTTCAGTGCCGCCTTGGCGGTGCGCTTGCCGGAGCGGGTCTGCAGCATCCACAATTTGCCGCGCTCGATGGTGAATTCGAGATCCTGCATGTCGCGGTAGTGCTTCTCCAGATTGTCGGAGATGGTGACAAAGGACTGGAACGCGTCAGGCATCAGCTTCTGCAGCGACGGCTTGTCCGAGCCGGCTGCGATACGCGCCGCTTCGGTGATGTTCTGCGGCGTGCGGATGCCGGCCACGACGTCCTCGCCCTGCGCGTTCACCAGGAACTCGCCATAGAGCATCTTTTCGCCGGTCGAAGGGTTGCGCGTGAAGGCAACGCCGGTGGCCGAGGTTTCGCCCATATTGCCGAACACCATGGCCTGGACGTTGACCGCCGTGCCCCAGCTTTCGGGAATATCGTGCAGGCGGCGATAGGTGATGGCGCGGTTGTTCATCCAGCTCGAGAACACGGCTGATATCGCGCCCCAGAGCTGCTCGTGCGGATCCTGCGGAAAAGGCCTGCCGAGCTCTTCCTCGACCTTGGCCTTGTAGAGCGCGATGACGCCCTGCCATTCGAGCGCCGTCAGTTCGGTGTCGAGCTCGTGCCCGAGCCCGCCCTTCTGATCCTCCAGGATTTCTTCGAACACCTCATGATCGAGGCCCATGACGACATCGGAATACATCTGGATGAAGCGGCGGTAGCTGTCATAGGCAAAGCGCGCATCGCCGGAATCGGCGGCCAGCGCCTCGACCGTCTCGTCGTTCAGGCCCAGATTGAGCACGGTGTCCATCATGCCGGGCATCGAGGCGCGAGCGCCCGAACGCACCGACACCAGCAGCAGTTTCGACGGGTCGCCGAACCGACGGCCGGTCAGCCGGCCGATGTGATCGAGCGCGACCGCGACATCGGCTTCCAACCCGGCCGGATAAATACGGCCGTTGGCGTAGTAGGCGTTGCAGACCTCCGTGGTGATGGTGAAGCCCGGCGGCACCGGCAGCCTCAGGCTGCACATCTCGGCCAGGTTGGCGCCCTTGCCGCCCAGGAGATTCTTGTCGCTGGCACGGCCTTCCGCCGCACCATCGCCAAAGGTGAAAACCCATTTGGTCATGCATCGCTCTCCGGTTGCAGGAGATTGGAAAGATTGGCGAAACGGAAAGTTCCGCCGGTCCGTCCTTGGAGCGATATGATGCTGCAGTGCGAAAGGCAAGCGCCGGCAAAGCGGTCGGCCTTCTACAATCGATTAAGCAAAAGCCGCGTCCGAAGATGCGGCAAAATGACTTGCCATTCCGAGATTTTTGATGTAGAACATAAAGGGAACAAACAGGTGCGCCATGAAACTGCCCGGAAAACTCGACTATCTGGAAATGCCCGCGACCGGTGGAACGCTGGACCGGCTGAAGGCTTTCTACAGTACTGCCTTTGCCTGGTCGTTCACCGATTATGGGCCGACCTATTCGGCCTTTGCCGAAGGCCTGGACGGAGGCTTCCAGGCAGATGCCGCGGAAGCGCCATCAAAGCCGCTGCCCGTGCTCTACAGCAGGGATCTGGAGCAAACCCTCGACGCTGTCGAAAGCGCCGGCGGCACGATCGTCAAACCGATCTTCCCGTTCCCCGGCGGCCGGCGCTTCCACTTCGTCGATCCAGCCGGAAACGAGATGGCGGTGTGGTCCGAATAGCCCGCTGCATATCATTTGGCAGTGCTGCGTTGCCTGCCCAATTCGAGCGTTCCAACCGTCACTCATAAGGATTGTGCTTTTTGGCTGCTCTGCTAATAACGCGCCGCACAAGCGACTCTGACGGCAATTGGGGCGTCGCCAAGTGGTAAGGCATCGGTTTTTGGTACCGACATTCCCAGGTTCGAATCCTGGCGCCCCAGCCATCCCGCTCAGGTCCGTTCCGGACACATAGGACCCGAGAGTACCTTTGCGATCTTCCATGAAGCCGGTCGGTTAATAGTTCGACTGCGTCATAAGTTCAGCGAAACCAACGCCATGCGGCAAATTCGGGTCAGCATTTGCACATGATCTGGACAGTGTCGCCTTGAACATCTTCCTCTTTCCATACATAGGTCGGCCAGGTGGGTGGCGGCTCAACATGGAACTTCAATGAACCTTCCTATCTTCGCCATCAACCTCGATCGCGAGACCCAGCGCTGGAGCGAATTGCTCGCCAGCGCCGAAGCGGCAGGACTGACCTTGCAGCGCATTGCCGCCGTCGACGGTCGGGCGCTTGCTGAAAAAGACTGGACGGAGATCGATCTGCCAGCCGCGCGCAAGCTGAGCGGGCGCGACATCCTTTCGGGCGAATATGCCTGTTACCGCAGCCATATCCAGGCGCTGGAAACGTTCCTGGCCGGTGGCAGCGCCCATGGCCTGATCGTCGAGGACGACGTCCTCTTCAGCGAAAACACCATGCGGCGCATCGAGGCCATCATCGCGGCGGTGCCGGATTTCGATGTCATCAAGCTGACCAACCATCGCATGAGCTTCTTCATGCGCGCGGTCGAGACAGTGGAAGGCGACGAGATCGGTCGTGCGCTGCATGGCCCGCAAGGCTCGGCCGCCGCCTATCTGGTGACGCGGGAGGGCGCGCAGGGTCTGTTGTCGGCGCTCGCCGTTATGAAAATGCCATGGGACGTTGCACTCGAGCGCTTTTGGGCTACCGGCCTGAAAGTCTATTCGGTCCGCCAAAACGTGCTTGGCTTCGCCGCCAGCAGTGGAATCTCGGGCATAGCCGGCCCCTCGGGAAGCTACAAATCCGCAAGGCTGGGCGGGCCGAGCCGGCTACGTGCCGGGGTGTCGCGGGCCAGCGACGAGCTGCGCCGCCTGCATCACGTCCTGCTGCCGCCCCCTCTGCCGCGAGATGCCCTGGATGATGCCAAGGACAACGCGCCGCGCCACACCTTGCTTCTGTTGCTTGCGGCACTCGCCATTCTGGCTTTGGTCTCCGCGGTGTGGCGCGAGGCCGACACCTACCGCTATGCGGGCCTGGCGCTGGCCCTGGTCGCGGTCATCCGCTGGTTCAGAGTGGATTTGTGGACCTACAGCAAACCGCTGATCGGTTGGGTCGGCTTTCTGTGTCTGGGCTGGTCGCTCTATGTCTTCATCCGACTGGCGATCGTCTATTTCGGCACCCACCAGTTGGGTGGCGCCGAAGGCATTTACATGTTTCCGCTGTTCTACGCGACGACCGGCTTCGCGTTTCTGCTGTTTGTCAGGCAACCCGCACGGCTCGTGCTCTGGTTCATGATCCTCAGTCTCGTCTTCCTGGCGGCGGACACCTTCTATTCGGACATGTTTCAAGGCATCCAACCGGCCCCGTGGCTTTTCAACAATCCCATCCACGCGTCGGTGGCGGCCGGTTTCATCTTCCTCTGCACGCTGCAATTCATGGCCTACTCGGCCCAGAGAACGGACCTCGGGAAAGCAACCAAGAACCTGCATTGGGTCCTGTCGACAGCCGTCCTGCTGCTTGCCCTCGTCAATATCATCGAGATGCGGTCAAAGGGAGTGTGGCTTGCGCTTGCGCTCGCTCTGCTCTTGTTGGCGGTCATGACCCTGGCGAGAGGCCATCGCCGCGAACTGTTGGTTTCGGGTGGCGTGCTGGTGATCGTGGCGGCCGGCATTGTCGCAGCACACAACATCTTCTCGTCCACCGCCGACGATACCATGGCATTCATCAAAACCTTGGTTCCGGATGTGTTCAGGCATGGGGTCCTCCCCGCCTTCGACCGCGCCATCGCGAGCGACGCGGTTCCGCTTGCAGCCAAGGAGAGGCTGATGCTGTGGGCGGATGCGATCAATATCTGGAAGCGCCACCCGATCTTCGGAGCCAGTTCCAGCTGGCTGACCGAATGGCAGAACAGAACCTATCATCCCATGATCTTCAACGTCTTCCACAATGGTTATCTGGAGATTGCCGTGCGCTATGGTGTGGTCGGACTGGCGTTCTTTGCCTTTCTCTACACCTGGTCGGCCAGGCAGGTTCTACTGGCCATGCGAGCCAAGCTTGTCGCTCCGGCCGCATGGTCCTGCTACATCTCCACACTGGTCTTCTTCGCCCTAAGCATCCTTACCAATTCCAACAACCGGCTGGCCATGGGTGAGGCCTTCATGTGGTTTGCCGCGGCGTTCGGCTTCTACTGTTTTTATGTTCGCCAGCAGAAGAACCTTGTCGCGCCGCGGACCTATTTTTAGGGCCTGCCGGCGCAGCACGTATCTGACCAGCCGATTGCGACCAATGCCCCTTTGACGCCCCGCTCAATTTCCCGATAATCGGGAAAGTCGATGCCAAAATCCATGGCTTATCGCCGGCAACCCCTTCGTTACGATCGACACGGATCACAGACAGGGGTTGTCACGGACATGCTGACGGACAGGCAGGCACGCGAGGCGGTGGAGCAGTACCGCGAGGAAGGATACGCGGTCGTTCGACAATTCGTCGACGGCGACGAGATGATCCGGCTGAAGAAGGAAACCGATGCGGTCTATGCCGAAGGCCTCAAGCATCATGCCACCTTCCGGCACGGCAACCTGAATTTCCAGATCCTGCCTGAATCGGACTTTGGCCAACGCTATGTGCTGCAGGCTTACTGGTTTTCCTGGATCAATTCCTATTTCGAAGAATTCCGCCGCAATCCCGACTATCTGAAGCTGCTCCAGGGCCTGATCGGCCGTGACATAAGGCAGATCGCCCAACAGCTGCACTGGAAGCCGCCCGGCGCCAATGTCACGGGTTATCGCTTCCACCAGGATCTGCGCTTCCGTAACCAGGCCGCCTTCGACAATGTCGCCGACGCCACCGTGACAACAGGCCTCGCGGTCGATCGGGCGACGCTGGACAATGGCTGCCTTCAGGTCGTGCCCGGCAGCCACAAGCTCGGCTATCTCGGCCTGTCGGACGAGGGAACCGGCGAACTGATGAAGGGCCTGACCGCCGAAGAAGAGTTGCGCAAGGTCGGCATCGACCCGGCGACCATCGTTCCGCTGGTGCTGGAGCCGGGCGACCTTGCTTTATGGGGGCTGCTTACCGTGCACGGCTCCTCGCCCAACAAATCGCAGCACGACCGGGCCTTTGCGCTGTCCAGCTATGTGCGGGCCGATACGACGCAACGTGGCGAATGGGCGTTCAGGGGCGGTGTTTCGGTGCCGCTCGGCAAGGCGCCGGCACTGTGCAAATACGAAAAGCTCTTCGAGGAGCCGGGACCGATGTACGACACCACCGCCTGGTGGAAATGACGCTGCCGCGTCGGGCGACGGGGGCAGAGGGGGGGGGGGGGGGGGGCCCCGGGCCCGCAGGGCTGTTGGAACGGGAAGAGGGGCGCCAGTTATGGAGGTGATGTGGGGTGGTGTTAAAAACAGGTCCGGAAGGCGACACA
>NZ_JAMYOM010000047.1:0-22915 GCF_040319805.1 Mesorhizobium sp. M0848
CCCCCCACTCCAACCGCTATGTCGGCGGCGCCTCCGTCTCTGGTTAAAACCCCCCCGGTTATGTCGGCCGCTTTGTACAGGGGGCCGGGGGGGCCTCTTTCTTGTTTGGGGCCCCCCCCCCCCACTCCGGGGGGGGCGAGGAACCCAAGCCCTGCCACGTCCCGCCATCCTCTTCCCATCAAGATGCGGTTGGACTTATCTTGCCAATTGGCAAATACATGCTATATGTCTGCCAATAGCGAGGCACAAAATGCAGCTTCAGTCCATCGTCACCACGCCGGCCACGGTCGGAGCCGCTATCTCGGATGAAGAAGCTGGCGCGCTGGCGCGCACCACGGTCAACCTGTTCAAGGCCTGGAATCTCACCGACCTGGAGGCCTGCATCCTGCTCGGCGGCATGTCGGCGCGGACCTGGGCGCGTTGGAAGACTGGGGCGAAGGAAGGCGGCGTCGGCAGGATCGACCGCGACCTGCGCACCCGCTTGGCGCATCTGATGGGCATCCATAAGGGCCTGCGCTATCTGTTCACGGAGCCGGCGCGCGGCTATGCCTGGATACGCAAGCCCAATGCCACCTTCGGCGGCCAGTCGGCGCTGGACCTGATGCTGCGCGGCGAAATCTCCGATCTCTCGGCGATGCGCGAATGGCTCGATGCGGAGCGTAGTGCATGGTGAGTGGGCTTGCGGTCCGGCGCGGCGTCCATTGGCACCAGACCTTCCGCATCATCCGCTCCATCCATCCGCCCATCGACCTCTTCGAGGACATTGCCGACCCGCGCGACTGGGAGGCGCTGGCCGCCGTCGAGGCGAAGACAAACCCGCGCATAAGGCTGGAGATCGGCGATCTCGGCAAGGTGTCGGCCGCAAGGCGGGTTTCCGGCCCCGGCGCCAGCTTCGTGATGGCGCCCTTCGTGCACTGCTCGACGCTGAGGCCAGGCCGCTTCTCGGATGGCAGCTACGGCATCTACTATGCCGGCGACAGTGAGGACGTCGCGCTGGCCGAGACCATCCACCATCATCAGAAATTCATGCGTGCCACCAACGAGGGGCCGGGCTGGACGGCTGACTTCCGCGTGCTGATCGGCAGCGTCGACCGCGACCTAGATGACGTCAACGCCGTGCCCGGCGTGCTCGACCCGGACGACTATTCCGCCTCGCAGGCGGAAGGGCGGGCGCTGCGGGCAGCAGGCAGCGACGGGCTGGTGTGGAACAGCGTGCGCATGCCGGGCGGCGGCTGCATCGGCATCTTCTGGCCCGATGTCATTACCATTCCAGTGCAGGGCCGCCACTACAGCTATCACTGGGACGGCGCCCGCGTGGACTTCGTGCGCCAGCACGATACGGGAAAGGTGCTGGCCGTCACATCGTAGCGGCGGACAGGCTTTACAGATGGCGGGGAAGTCGATATCCAGGTGTCCATAAATCCAAGGATTCAGATATATGGATAAGAAGCACACTTTGAACGCGCTGGCCGCGCTTGGCCAGGAGACGCGGCTGGATGTCTTCCGCCTGCTCTTGCGTGCCGGCCCGGAAGGCATTCCGGCGGGCGGGATCGCAACGAGGCTCGACACGATCCAGAACACCATGTCGGCGCATCTGAAGGTGCTCGCCCATGCCGGGCTGATCCGTCCCGAACGCGACGGAAGGACCGTGCGCTATGTCGCCGATATGACCGGCTTGCGCGACCTGCTGGCCTATCTGATGGAAGATTGCTGCAATGGCGCGCCGGAGCTCTGCCGTCCCGTCATCAATGCCGTGACCTGTGACTGCTGAGGGGCTTGTGACTGTCCGCCGCGCGCCGTTCGAACAAGGAAAGCCATCATGACCGATCATGCTTTGAACGCAGCTGTGGCGGTGCGGCCCGGCATCGGCTTCGTCGAGAAATATCTGACGGTGTGGGTTGTACTGTGCATCGTCACGGGCATCGCGCTTGGCCATCTGCTGCCGGGCGTGTTCGGAGCCATCGCGTCGGCCGAGATCGCCAGGGTCAACATTCCTGTCGCCGTGCTGATCTGGCTGATGATCGTGCCGATGCTCTTGCGCGTCGATTTCGCCTCGCTGGCCAGGGTCGGCACCTATTGGCGCGGCATCGGCGTGACGCTGTTCATCAACTGGGCGGTGAAGCCGTTCTCGATGGCGCTGCTGGGCTGGCTCTTCATCGGCTGGCTGTTCCGGCCATGGCTGCCCGCCGTGCAGATCGATTCCTACATTGCCGGGCTGATCATCCTTGCCGCGGCGCCCTGCACGGCGATGGTTTTCGTCTGGTCGAACCTGACGCGCGGCGAGCCGAATTTCACGCTTTCGCAAGTGGCGCTCAACGACGCGATCATGATCGTCGCTATCGCCCCCATCGTCGGCCTGCTGCTCGGCCTGTCGGCGATCACCGTGCCATGGGGCACGCTGATGCTGTCGGTCGCACTCTACATCGTCGCGCCGGTGATCGTCGCGCAGCTAGTTCGTGGCCGGCTGCTGGCAGCGAGGGGACAGGTCGGGCTCGATGCCCTGCTTGCCACGCTGCAGCCCTTGTCGCTGATT
Source organism: Mesorhizobium sp. M0848 (assembly GCF_040319805.1). Classification (NCBI taxonomy): domain Bacteria; kingdom Pseudomonadati; phylum Pseudomonadota; class Alphaproteobacteria; order Hyphomicrobiales; family Phyllobacteriaceae; genus Mesorhizobium; species Mesorhizobium sp. M0848. Next base: position 2,534 of record NZ_JAMYOM010000047.1, read on the forward strand.
GCCTTGCTGGCGACGCTGGTACTGCTGTTCGGCTTCCAGGGCGAGCAGATCATTGCGCAGCCGCTGGTGATCGTGCTGCTGGCAGTGCCGATCCTGATCCAGGTCTATTTCAACTCCGGTCTTGCCTATCTGCTCAACCGCCTCAGCGGCGAGCGGCACTGCGTGGCTGGACCATCGGCGCTGATCGGCGCGTCGAACTTCTTCGAGCTGGCGGTGGCCGCCGCGATCGCGCTGTTCGGGCTGAATTCGGGCGCGGCCCTTGCCACCGTGGTCGGGGTGCTCATCGAGGTTCCGGTCATGCTGTCGGTGGTGTGGATCGTGAACCGCAGCAAGGGCTGGTACGAGAAGGGTGGCGCCGTCCGGAATACCATGTCGACTGGGAAGGCCTCGAAATGACCATCACCATCTACCACAACCCCGATTGCGGCACGTCGCGCAACACGCTGGCCATCATCCGGCAGTCGGGCGAGGAGCCGGAGGTGATCGAATATCTGAAGACGCCGCCGTCGCGACAAAGGCTGGTCGAACTGATCGCCGCGATGGGCATCACACCGCGAGACCTGCTGCGCGAAAAGGGCACCCCCTATGCCGAACTCGGCCTTGCCGACCCGAAATGGTCCGACGAGCAGATCCTCGATTTCATGCTGGCACATCCGATCCTGATCAACCGGCCGATCGTGGTCAGCCCGCTCGGCGTCGTCCTTGCACGGCCGTCGGAAAAGGTGCTGGACGTCCTGCCCAACCCGGAGATCGGTGCGTTCACCAAGGAGGATGGCGAGGTGGTCACAGGCGCCTCGGGCAAACGCGCCGGCTGATGTTATTTCCATATTTTTCGAAATTAAGTTGACGGCGCGAAAAGTGCCGCGTAGTTTATTTCCATGAAACTCGAAAAAGCAGCTGCCCAGCTTGAAGCACTCGGCAATCCGACGCGGCTTCAGCTCTATCGCATCCTGGTGCGCGCCGGTGACGACGGGCTTGCCGTCGGCAGCGTCCAGGGCAAGCTCGACATTCCGTCCTCGACGCTGTCGCATCACCTCAAACGGCTGGTCGACACCGGGCTTGTCACGCAGGAGCGGCAAGCGACGACGCTGATCTGCCGCGCCAACTATCCCGGCATGAATGCGCTGATCGGCTATCTCGCCGACGAGTGCTGCGCTGACGCCGTCTGCGCGCCCGCCGTCGGCAAAGCGCTGGCTTGATTTTTTTGCACTTATAATTCGAACATACCGGAAGGATCGAACCTATGGACATGATGGCAAACCTTCCCGTCGCGGTCATCGGCGCCGGCCCGGTCGGGCTGGCAGCCGCGGCGCATCTGGTCGAGCGCGGCATTCGTCCGTTGATCCTGGAGCGCGGCGAAAGCGTGGGTGCGGCGCTGCTCGATTGGGGCCATGTGCGGGTGTTTTCGCCATGGAAATACAACATCGATACGGCGGCGCGGGCGCTGCTCGACCGCTCCGGCTGGACGGCGCCGGACAGCCAGGGCCTGCCGACCGGCGGCGAGATCGTGCGCGATTATCTGACGCCGCTTGGCCGGCTTCCCGCGATGGCCGCCAATTTGAAGCTCGGCGCCGAGGTCACCGCGATCACCCGTCAGGGACACGACAAGGTCGCCAATGATGGTCGCAAGGACGCGCCCTTCGTCATCCGCTATCGCGATGCCGGCGGCGAACACCGCGTTCTCGCGCGCGCCGTCATCGACGCGTCCGGAACATGGTGGCAGCCAAATCCGATCGGCGTCGACGGGCTGCCGGTTTCCGGCGAAGGCGAGGCGTCGGCACGCATCGCCTATGGCATTCCCGACGTGCTCGGCAAGGCGAGAGAAGACTATGCGGGCAAGCGCATCCTGGTCATCGGCGGCGGGCACTCGGCCATCAACGTCGCGCTGGCGCTGATGGAGCTGCAGGATGCGGCGCCTGGCACCGAAATCTTCTGGGCGCTGCGCCACGCCAGCATCGAGAGATTGCTCGGCGGCGGGCTGAACGACCAGTTGCCGGAACGCGGCGCGCTTGGGCTGGCTGCCAGGCAGGCGATGGCGGATGGCAGGCTGAACATGCTGGCGCCCTTCGCCGTCAACGGCATCAAGACGCAGGGCGAGGGGCTTGTTGTCGACGCCGGCCTGGGTGGCAAGCCGTTCAGCCTGGCCATCGACCGCATCGTCGTCACCACCGGCTTCAGGCCAGACCTGTCGTTCCTGAGCGAAATCCGCATCGCGCTCGATCCCGCCGTCGAGGCGCCGCGGGCACTGGCGCCGCTGATCGATCCAAACTTCCACTCATGCGGCACGGTTCCCGCGCATGGCATTGCAGAGCTCGCCCATCCCGAACCGGGCTTCACCATCGTCGGCTCGAAATCCTACGGCCGTGCCCCGACCTTCCTGATGGCGACCGGCTACGAGCAGGTCCGCTCGGTGGTGGCCGATATTGCCGGAGACCATGCCGCGGCCCGCGAGGTCCGGCTGGTGCTGCCGGAGACCGGCGTGTGCAGCGCCGTCGGTGTCGCGACGGTAGCGGCAAGCGCCGGCTGCTGTGGCGGGCCCGCGCCGGCCGCTGTCGATGCCTGCTGCGTCAGGGATGCGGACGCCAAGGCAACCGGCGCATCGGGTTGCGGCTGCGCAACCGCGCCGGCCACCGAGACGCGAGAGGATATGGCGGTCGGCGCCGATGCCTGAACGATCCGTCCTGCGCAAGGCGATCTGGGCGCTTGGGCTGACCCAGATCATTGGCTACGGCACGCTCTACTACAGCTTCTCGATCCTGGCGCCGGCAATGGCTGGGGAGTTCGGGCTCACGGAAGGCTGGGTGTTCGGCGCGCTGTCGGCCTCGCTGTTTGCCGGCAGCCTGTTCGCGCCGACTGCCGGGCGGTGGGCCGACCGCTTCGGCGCCGGCCGCATCATGACCGTCGGCTCGGTGGCGGCAGCCGTGGCGCTGGCGCTGTGCGCCGTCGCGCCCGACCGCGTGAGCTTCGTTGTGGCCTTGCTGGCGATGGAACTGGCCTCCAGCTTCGTTCTCTACAGCGCCGCCTTCGTTGCGATCGTGCAGATCGGGGTTCCCCGACCGCAGCGCAGCATCACCCATCTGACGCTTATCGCCGGGTTCGCCTCGACCCTGTTCTGGCCGCTGACTTCGGCGCTGCATGCGCATCTGACATGGCGCGAGGTCTATCTTTTGTTCGCCGCTCTCAATCTCGGCCTATGCCTGCCGATCCACGCGTGGCTGATGCGCCTGTCGCGCCGCCATGCAGCAGTCATGCCGCAAGAGCGCGGGTCCGCCCCCGATGAAGCGGGCACGCGGCTCGATGCGCGGCGCGGCCGGACCGCCTTCCTGCTCATGCTGGCGGGGTTCGCCACCGAGGGCTTCGTGCTGTCGGCGATCCTCATCCACATGGTGCCGCTGACGGCGGCGCTGGGGCTCGGAACCGCAGGCCTCTTCGTCTCGACCCTGTTCGGGCCGGCGCAGGTCGCCAGCCGGTTGATCAACATGCTGTTTGGCGGCCGCCTGCAGCAGACGCACCTCGCCGTCATCGCCGCATCGCTGATCACAGCAGGGCTGTGCGCACTGCTCCTGACGACGCCATGGCTGCCAGGCGCTTTCCTGTTCGTGTTGCTGTTCGGCCTTGGTTCCGGCCTCACCAGCATCGTCGGCGGCACCTTGCCGCTCGAACTCTTCGGCCGCGAGGGCTATGGTGCGCGGCTCGGATGGGCGAGCGCTGCCCGTCAGTTCACCTCGGCCTTCGCGCCGTTCGCGCTCGCCTTCATGATGGCGCGGACATCCGTCGCCAATTCGCTGTGGGTGCTGGTGGTCGTCGCCGCGAGCGGCGTGATCGCCTTCCTCGCCATCGTGCTGCTCAGACGGCGGGGCGGCCTGCCAGCGTTCGTGACCCATCTCGCGTGACTTGGCACCTGGCGCCGATCATGATGGTCTGCAAAAGGGTCCGGAACGCTGAGAGTGGGGATCGACCGCAATCCCTTTTGCATCTACCGCAGTGTACTGCCGACGGAAACCTGGCTCTTAAGGAGCGCCGGGAAGACCGGCTCAACATCCAATGCGTCGCGGGGTTCCCGCTACCCGCGGTCACAGTGAACCAGGTGGAATCTTATGCAGAATGATTTTGTATTCAAGACCGGGTCAGCAAAACGAACGTTGGGATGGTTGGTCTGTCTGGGTGCCGCGGGCGCATTGGCAGCCATGATCTATGGTATTTTCACGCATCCCGAAGCGCAGACCCCGGCCGAGCTTTGGTCCGGAGTGGTCATCGGTGTTTTCCTTGTCGGTCTCATGGTGGCCGGGATTGCTGTCCAATACGCACGTTGGAGCATCGAAGGCGAAAACATCATCTACCGTCGTCTCTTCAGAAACAAAACGATCCCACTCTCCGAGTTGGCAGGCTTTGGACAAGTCATTGTCGTTGTCGTCGTCATTCCTTTCGTCCATGTGGATCTTTACGATCGCGAACTGAAGCTCATCGCGCGGCTTCCGGTAAGTCTCAAGGATTGGCCTGAAGCGGAAGCACGGCTTGCAGCGCGTTTGCGCTATGTCGTCAATGACGGAAGCCCCGCATTGCCCAAACGGAGGTTCGTCGATACACCGAAAAAGAAGCATGTCTTATAAGGCGTGACATCAATGCCTGAGAATCTTGCTCAGGAAAGCGCGGCTGCGGTCGGTCTTGGGGTGTGAAAAGAACTCGTCCGGCGTGCCGCTTTCGACGATGGCGCCGGCGTCCATGAACACCACGCGCTGGGCGACCTTGCGGGCAAAGCCCATCTCGTGCGTCACCACCATCATGGTCATGCCTTCCTCGGCGACCGCCACCATGACGTCGAGCACTTCGGAAATCATCTCGGGATCGAGCGCCGAGGTCGGCTCGTCGAACAGCATGATCTTGGGCCGCATGCCGAGGCAACGCGCGATCGCCACGCGCTGCTGCTGGCCGCCGGAGAGCTGTGCGGGATAGGCATTGACCTTGTCGGCGAGGCCAACCTTGGCCAACAATTCACGGCCTGCTTTTTCAGCCTCGGCACGCGGGATCTTGCGGACATGGATGGGGGCTAGCGTGACGTTCTCGAGTGCCGTCTTATGCGGGTAGAGGTTGAACGACTGGAAGACGAAGCCGATCTCGGTGCGCAGCTGCGTCATGTTGGTGGCGGGGTCGCCCAGGCGTTGGCCGTCGACGACGAGGTCGCCGTTCTTGATCGCCTCCAGGCCGTTGACGCAGCGGATCAGAGTGCTTTTGCCCGAGCCGCTCGGGCCGCAGACGACGACCACTTCGCGCGGCTCGACGCTGAGCGTGATGTCCTTGAGCACGTTGAGCGAGCCGAACCATTTGTTGACGCCGCGAAAGTCGATCATACCGGTCTTGGCAAGGCCCGTTGTGGTCATGTTTTCTGGACCTTTGGGGTTGGAAGTCACAACTGCACCTCGCCATGTGCCGCGCCCATGCGCTGCTCCAGCCGACGGGCCAGCATGATCAGCGGATAGCATACGATGAAATAGCCGACGCCGACGAGGAAGAAGACCAAGAGGCCGTTGGGCACACGCTGCACCACCAGCCAGCCGACGCGGGTGAGGTCGGTGAGACCGATGGCGGAGACGACCGAAGAATCCTTGATCAGCAGCACATATTGCCCGACCAGCGGCGGCAGCACGATGCGCATCGCCTGCGGCAGCACCACCTGGCGCATGCGCTGCCAGCGCGACAGGCCGGACGCCAGCGCCGCCTCGACCTGGCCGGTCGGCACCGAGCGGATGCCGGCGACGACGATCTCGCAGATGAAGCAGGCGGCCAGATTGGTCAGCGCGATGATGCCGGCGGTGAAGGCGTCAAGCTCGATGCCGAACTCCGGCAGGATGAAGAAGATCAGGAAGATCTGCACGAGGAACGGCGTGCCGCGGATCAGGTCGACCCAGGCCCCGATCAAGCCCGAGATCAGCTGGTTGCCGCCGGTGCGCAGGATGCCGAGGCCGAAGCCGAGCAAGGTGCCGAGCACAAGGCTGATCAGCGACAGCATCACGGTCATGCCGAGGCCGCGCAGGGCCAGCGGATAGGAGCCGGCGAGGCTTTGCAGTTGTTGCCAGATCATGTCCGCGCCCCCGCCGTGCCGAGCCAGCGGCTGGAGACGCCAGCCAGTCCCTTCAGTCCGTAATAGAGCAGCAGATAGAAGGCGGCGATGGTGAGGAAACCTTCGGCCGGCATGAAGCGGTCGGAGGCGAGCAACTGGCCGGCGCGCGTCAGTTCGGCAACCGAGATCAGCGACAGAAGGGCGGAATCCTTGACCAGCACGATGGCTTGGCCAAGCAGAGGCGGGATCGTCACCTTGAAGGCTTGCGGCAGGACGACAAGGCGCATGCGCTGGACATAGGTCATGCCCGAGGCGACGCTGGCCTCGACCTGGCCGCGCGGGATCGACAAGATACCGGCGCGAATGATTTCAGCGATATAGGCACCGCTGTTCAACGACAGCGCGAGGATGCCGACGACGAGTTCCGGCAGGACGAAGCCGAGCCGGGGCAGGCCGAAATAGAGAAAATAGAGCTGCGCCAGCAAGGGCGTGGCGCGCACCGCATCGATATAGGCCTTGGCCGGCACACGAAACAGCCAGCCGCGCTGCAGATTCATGGCGCACAGCACGATGCCGACGATGAGCGCCCCTACAAAGGACAGCGCCGACAGCCAGACGGTCGTGATCAGGCCCTGTCCGAACAGCGGCAGGTATTCGACGATGGTGCGGAAACTGAAATTTTCGAGCATCGTTGGGTGCAATCCCCAGAGTGCAGGAAACGACGGATGAAGCGAAATTCCAGGCGGTTCGCGGCGCTTGAGACGCGCGCGAAACCGCCTGGGTTTTATCGCTGCTTAGTGGTCTTTCTTCCAGGCGTCGGAATTGACCCAGTAGTCGAGGTTCTTCTGCAGGCGACCGTCGATGGTGACCTGGTTGAGGAACAGGTTCATCCAGACCAGCAGGTCCGGCTCGTCATAGCGGGTGGCGAAGGCAAGCGGCTCCTTCGACAGAAGGTCCGGCATGATGGTGAAGCTGCCGGCCGGATAGGCGGTCGACTGGCCCTTGACCGCCGAGACGTCGTTGACGCCGCAATCGGCCTGGCCGTTGTTGACGGCGTCGAGCAGCAGCGGACCGCCGCCCTTGTAGCTCTTGATGTCGGCGTCGGGGAAGGCTTTCTTGGCTTCCTTCTCGCCGGTGGCGCCGAGCAGCACGGCGATCTTGGTGCCCTTGGCCTTGCAGTCTTCGGTGGTCTTGAACTTGCTGTCGGCCTTGGTGAAGACGGTGCTGCCGGTGTACATGTAAGGCGTGGTGAAGGCGACCTTCATGCCGCGCGCCAGCGTCGGTGTCATGTCAGCGACCAGAAGGTCGGCCTTGCCTGACAGCAGCGCCGGGATCAGACCATCCCAGTCGAAATCGAGGAAGGTGATTTTCACACCCATTTCCTTGGCCATCAGTTCGGCCAGTTCAACCGAACTGCCGGTGCGTTCGCCATTGGCGCCAACCAGCGAGAAAGGGGGTCCCTGGGTCTGCACGGCGACACGCAGTTCGCCGCGCTTGGTGATGTCGTCCAGTGTTCCGGCTGAGGCAGCAGTGGTAAGGCCGGCGAGCGCAAGTCCGGCGATGAAAAGCTTGGCAATCTTCATTTGGTAGTCCTCCTTGTTTTATTGTTCCATGTCTTCGTTGTTTTTCACCCTTTGGGGTGCTTTTTGAGCGGCAGCGCCGTTGCCGGCGGCAGCCACCGTTCGAAAATCCTCAGTCCCAGGCCACCGTCTCGGTGACCTTGATGCCGCGTCTGGCAAGCTCGTCGAAGAAGGGTTCGTCGGGCACGTCCAGCAGCGGGTTGAGCAGGCCGGGTTTGGTGATCTCGCCACGCGCCAGCATCTGCGCCACGATGCTGGCGGGATAGCCGACGCCGAGGCTCATGCCGAACAGGCCCGAAGCCAGGTCCCGCTCGATGATCAGGTCCGACGTCACCGTCTTGGCGCGGCCGCCTTCGAGGCCGGAAAAGACATTGCGCATCACGCACAGGTCCTTCTCGCCGGGACCATATTGCAGTTGCGGGCCGAGCAGCCGGCCGAGGAATTCGCGCGGGCTGTTGGAGGTGCCGGGCACCTTGTCCTCAGAGAGGAAACCGAGCTCCTTTAGCGGCGCCCAGAAGGCCGACCATCCCGGCCAGCGCAGCGTGTAGCGGCCGGAACGGCGCAGACCCTTGGCTGCCTCCAGCATCTCGACATAATGCAGCGCATCGCCATTTGGGAACGCTTCCAGCCTGCCCAGGCCCGCGACCTCGATCTCATGGATGAAAGGGTTTTCGTGCTGCTGGCCGGCCGGCACCGCGACGCGCTTTCCGCCCTCGATCATGACGCTGTCGCGGTTCTGGCTGACCAGGACCATGTCGAAATTCCAGCTCACCTTGTAGCACAGCGGCTTGGCCATCGCCTTCGGCTCGGGGATGCCGCCGCAATAGGAATCGATCGCGGTGATCGAAGAGAACTGCCTGGCGGCGCGCGCGTAGAGTACGAGGTCGATGCCGGGGTCGAGCCCGCATTCGGTCATGATCGAGACGCCGGCTTGTTCGGCGGCCGGCGCCAGATCGGCGATCGACTTGGCGTAGTTGGTGGTGACCAGCGGCGTGCGCGTGGCGATCGCGGCCTGCACCGCCTCGCGCATCAATGGCTGCGGCAACAGGTCGATGACGGCGTCGACATCATCAAGCACATTGGCCAGCGCCGGGCCGATCGCGCCTTCAGGCACGACGAAGCGCACACGGGCAAGATCGGTCAGGCCGGCAAGCCGGGCCGGGCCATCCGCTGCGGTGTCGACGCAGACGATTTCCTCGACGCCGTCGCTGGCAACAAGGTCGGCGATTGCCGCCCGGCCTTGCAGGCCGAGGCCGCCGAGTACCGCGATCTTCATGCCGGCTCCTTGCGGTCGTCCGACCAGCAGCCTTCCGGCAGGCTGACCCATTTGTTGCAGGACGCCATGACGACGAAGGTTTCGCTGCGCACGACTTCGCCGGGCTCGCCGGCACCCGGGATCAGTTCGCTAGTGACGCGGTAGAGGTCGGCGACGTCACCCGCCACGGTTACGTCGACGATGATGTCGAAGCGCCCGGTGACGACCGAGGCCGAGTTGACGAAGGGCAGTTCGGCAATGCGCTGCGCCAGTTCGCGGGCCCGGCCGCGCCCTTGGGCATTGATGCCGACAATGGCCGAGATCAGCTCGGGACGCTCGGTCAGATTCAGCAGGCCGACGATCTTGAGCAGGTTGCGGTCGAGCAGGTTGCGCAACCGCGTGCGCACCGTCGGCACCGAAATCGCCAATATCTCCGCGATGCGGTTGATGCCCGGCTGTGCATCCTGCGACAGCTGTTTGACCAGCCGCCGATCGGTCAGATCGAGATGTTCTCGCAAAGTCCCCGTCTTTCACAAAAGGAAAAAACTTTGGCGATTTTTTTGCCAATGTGCAAACAAGCTACGTCACGGATATTGGAAAAGCAAGGCAATGATTCAGCGCTACTGGTGATAGGTGGTCGCTGTCAGGGCTCAGACCAGCGCTGCCGCCAACAGTTTTGCCTGTGGCGTCAGCTCTTCGAAGCGGCGGGCGCAGAGGTTGAGCTGGCGCGTCGCCCAGTCGTCGGTCAGCCGCAGTGTGCGCACGGAACGACCCGCCGCACTTTCCGGCACGATGGCGATGCCGGCGCCTTGCGCGACCAGCCGGCAGACATTGTCGAGGCCAGGCACGCGGATGCGGACATGCAGATGGCCGCCAAGGCGGGCCGCCTGGCGCGTGATGTGCTCCTGCAGCGCATGGCCGGTGCTGAGGCCGACGAAAGATTCGCCGAGAACCTCAGTGAGGTTGACGGTGCGGCCTTCAAGGCCGGGCCGGTTCCGCGCGGCGATCACCACCAGCCGGTCGGTGAAGAACGGTTTCTGTTCGAGATGCGACAGGCCGGCCCAGGTTGCGGCGATGCCGAGATCGGCCGCACCATTGGCCACGGCTTGCGCGATCTCATGGCTGGGGCGCTCGTCGAGATCGATGTCGATCTGGGGATGGGCGACAAGGAAAGCCGGCAGGATGTCGCGCAGCAACTCGGCTGTAGCGGCGGTGTTGGCCAGCAGCCGGACGCGGGCGCGCAGGCCGGTGGCATAGGCGGCCAGATCGCCGGTCATGGCCTCGATCTGGTTCTGCACGGCGCGCGCATGATGCAGCAGCGCCTGTCCCGCCGGCGTTGGCACCACACCACGGCGGCGGCGCTCCAGGAGCGGCGCGCCGAGCCGCTCCTCCATGCCCTTGATGCGGGCGCTGGCCGACGCCAGGGCCAGGCCGGCAAGCTCGGCGCCATGGGTGATGCTGCCGCGTTCGGCCACCAGCAGGAACAGGCGGAGATCGACCAGATCGAAGCGCATTCTTTTGCTCCTGCGAATATTCAGCGCCCGGGAAGGCGATCGGCCCTCCAGCCTTCGTCCTGGCCGAAGGTTGGCAGCACAACTTCCACATTGTGATCGGCCGGGATCTTCGTCAAACAGTTTCGAAGGAGAATTGTGATGAACAAACGAACGTCAGGCCGGCTCGGCATTCTCGAAAGCACGGCGATCGTGCTGGCCATTGCCGTGGCTGGCCTTGCCATGGCGCCAGCGGGATCAGGCCTGCGGGGATGCGCGGCGACGGTCGTATCCACCAGCCGCGATGCGGCGCCGGCAAAGGCCGCCAGCCTGGATGCCGACGCAACCGATATGCTGCTGCATGACTGATCCCGCCTTGAAGATACGACCATGCTGAGCGCCGGCGTCCTCGCCTGGATCGGCGCCGTGTTCCTCGCCGCCGGCTTCGTCAAGGGCGTCGTCGGCATGGGGCTGCCGACCGTTGCGATGGGCCTGCTGGCGGTGACGATGCCGCCTGCGCAGGCCGCGGCGCTGCTGCTGATCCCGTCGTTGGTCACCAATCTCTGGCAATTGCTGACCGGCCCGTCCTTCGGCGGCCTGTGTAAGCGGCTATGGACGATGATGGCCGGCGTGATGCTCGGCACCGTTGCCGGTGCCGGGCTGCTGACCGGCACGCATACGGGCGCGGCTTCGGCCGGGCTGGGCGCCGCACTGGTGCTCTATGCGATCCTCGGCCTCGCCAAGGCCGGCTTCACCACGCCGGTGCGCCACGAAGCCTTGATGTCACCGCTGGTCGGGGTGGCGACCGGGCTGGTCACCGGCGCCACCGGCGTCTTCGTCATCCCGGCAGTGCCCTATCTGCAATCGCTGCGGCTGGAGAAAGAAGACCTGATCCAGGCGCTCGGCCTATCCTTCACCGTGTCGACGGCGGCGCTCGCCATCGGGCTGTTCAGGACCGGTGCCCTGGCGTCGCCGAGCGCGCAACTGGCGGGATCGGTCGCAGCCCTTGCGCCGGCGCTGGCCGGCATGTTCGCCGGCCAGGCATTGCGCCGGAGGATGAGCATCGAGACCTTCCGGAAAGTCTTCTTCGTCGGATTGCTGGCGCTGGGTGTCTATCTTGTGGAGGACGGTATTCTGTAGCTTGCGGCAGGCGTTCAGAATGCAGCTCTCGCCTTGGCGATCGCGGCGAAAGGCAGGACCAGGGACAGCGGCGCGTCATCCAGACGGATCGCACCGTAACCTTCATACCAGTGGGCAGCCTGGTCACCTTTGGCATCGATTAGCAAGGCAACGCCGCCGAGCTCCTCCGCGACTGCCATACAGCGCTTCCCGGCGGCGAGCAGCAAACCGCCGCCAAGGCCGCGGCCTTGTATCGTACGGTCTACGGCGAGCCGACCCAGACGGTAGACCGGCACGTCATAGCGGCCAAGGCCGCGTTTGGCGACTGCCGGGGTCCTGGCAAAGTCGATCGAAGCCGGGCTGAGAGAGTAGAAGCCGAGGATGCGCAAAGGATCTTGCGCCGTCACGGCGACGAAAGTTTTTGCGCCACCGCTTTGATGACTTTGACGCGCAAAGCGCTGCAAATAGATGTTGAGGTCCGCGTCGCCACAGTCGAAGGCGGCACGGTTATGTTGTCTCCCGATCGGCACTTCTTGCCATGTGACGGAGTTCACGCGAGAGTCTGGCCGGCTTTGGCGGCGCGGATAAGGCGGTTGGTCGGGGAGGGCGGGTTTTCAAGCAGGTCGAGGACGCGCAGACTGTCCCGTTCTGACAGCGCAAGATGTTCGGCGCGTTCGATCGCAGCCTGGGCGTCACGCAGTGCGGAGCGCGTAACGAACTCGGTCAGGCCGACATTCGACAAGGCGGCCGCACGTGCGATCACGGCTTTCGCTTCGGGCAGAATCCGGAAATCGATTCGACCGTTATCACCGACGTTGCGAGGCATGGCTATCTCCTTTGTCTGCTATTATATGGTACGGATTGAATCCGTACAATATAAATCCTGTCGCTTTAGCCTCACGGGCATGTGAGGAGCGCGCTGGGCCAAATCTGTTACCGCACCACCAGCACCGCAATCTCCGTGTAGGACAGCACTTCCGCCGTCTGGCTGCCGAGAAGCAGCTTGCCCAGTCCGCGACGGCCGTGCGAGGCCATGACGATCAGGTCGCAGCGCAGGGCCTGCGACAGTTCCAGGATGGCTTCGGCGGGCCGCTTGTCCTCGACATGGACCACCTCCGCGGCCACGCCAACGGCGTCCGCCGACGCCTTGCATTTGGCGAGCACTTCCTTGGCATAGCGGCCTGCCTCTTCCTTGTAGGCGACGAGCTCATCGCCGGCGGCATAGCCGGCCATGGCGCCGCCCCAGGCGAAGATCGGGAATGGTTCCGAGACGGTAACGAAGGTGACGGAGGCGCCGAGGTCCTTGGCCAATGTCAGGCCGTGGGCAACGCCCTTGTCGGCCAGTTCCGATCCGTCCGTGGCGATGAGCAGATGTTTGTACATGATGATCTCGACTTGTTGTGCAAGGGCCCGTGCCCTTGTGGTGGCGGGAGCCTTGTAGAGGCTGGCCTTGATATAGTTGCGGCACCAGGATGATCACAGGGCCGGCCCGCCGCGGATCAAGGCCAGGCGACCACGCAGTTTTGTACCAAGCGGATTCCCCTTTGCCGCATCGTCGCTTAAGGTGCCGGACCACATCGAAAGGCATCTCATGAGCAGCGTGTATCCCCAAATCCATCTGGTCCGGCATGGCGAGACGGCATGGAGCCTTTCGGGGCAGCATACCGGCCGCACCGACATGCCGTTGACCCCGGTTGGCGAGGCCGCCGCGCGGGGCGTCGCGGATAGGCTCAAGGGCCTGTCCTTTTCGGCCGTATGGTCGAGCCCGTCGCAGCGCGCCTACAACACCAGCGTATTGGCCGGCTTCGGCGCGCAGAGCGTCAAGAAAGACGATCTGCAGGAGTGGGACTATGGCGCCTATGAGGGGCTGACGACAAAACAGATCCTGGCCGAGCGCCCCGGCTGGAATGTGTTTCGCGATGGTTGTCCAAAGGGCGAGATGGCGGCCGATGTGGGCGCGCGGGCCGACAGGATCATTGACGGGTTACGCAAGGCCAATGCCGACATGTTGGTGTTTTCCAGCGCGCATTTTTTGCGCGTGCTGGCGGCGCGCTGGATCGGGCTGCCGCCCGAAGGCGGCGCGCTGCTCGTGCTCGAAACAGCCAGCATCAGCGTGCTCGGCTACGAGCATGATTTGAGCGAGCCGGTCATCCGGAAATGGAACCAGAAATAGGGCGGCTTTGGCCAGCGGCGCCGCTTCCGCCCTATCTGTCGAATTTCTTGATCGCTTCGGCGGTCACCGGCGTAAAGAAATTCAACAGATTGCCATCGGGGTCGCGAAACAGCAGCGAGCGATTGCCCCAGGGCATTGTGGTTGGCTTCTGCACAGTAACATTCCTGACGAGGTCCGAGAGCCTGGCGAATTCAGCATCGACGTCGCCGACGCGGAACTCAAGGATGACGGTGCGGTTGTCGGCGGGGCGGGCGATGTCGCCGCCGAACAGCTTCAAGGTGCGCGTGCTGCCAATCGCCAGCGTGCAGGCCGGTGTCGCCAGTTCCGCGAAGTCTTCCGTGTAGACCGTCACGGGCATGCCCGTGATCTCGCCGTAGAAGCGCACGAGGCGCTGAACGTCCGAAGTGATGATGCGGATAGAGACGAAATTCATTGCTTTGGCTCCTGATCGTTGAAGCCGTGGCGGGCTCCCATCCGACCTATAGGGCAGGCCTCCTGACAGCTTTCCGTCAGGAAGGATTGCTGTGCGCCTGCACCAGCGCAGGCGGGGCTCACCCCGCCAGCAGCTCCAGTTCCTCCGGCGTCAAATGCCGTGCCGTACCCTTGGCGAGGTCGCCGAGCGGCAGGCGGCCGATAGCGATGCGGATGAGGCGCAGAACCTCGACGCCGTGCGCGGCGAGCAGGCGACGGATGTGGCGGTTACGGCCTTCGTCGAGTACGATCTCCAGCCAGGCGGTGCGGCCGCCGCTGCGCAAAAATTCGATCGAACTGGCGCTCAGGGTCTCGCCATCAACGGTCACGCCGGCGCGGAATTTGTCCAGCATCGCTGCGTCCGGCACCATGCCGATCTGCACGTGATAGGTCTTGGGCAAATGCGAGGCCGGATCCATCAGCCGGTTGGCAAACCGGGTGTCGTTGGTCATCAACAGCAGGCCTTCGCTCGCCTTGTCGAGGCGACCGACCGGGGAGACGAAGGGCAGGTCGAGCCCTTCCAGGCAGGCATAGACGGTGTCGCGTTGTTGCGGGTCGTCGCGGGTGGTGACCAGCCCGCGCGGCTTGTTGAGGACGAGATAGACCTTGCGCTCGGCAACCACCGGCCTGTCGTCGACAACGATGCGGTCGCGGTCGAGGTCGACGCGCAGGGCTGCATCGCGCACGACCTTGCCGCCGACACGCACGCGGCCTTCGGCGATCAGCACCTCGGCCTGCGTGCGAGAGCACAGGCCGAGCTTCGACAGCGCCCGGTTCAGGCTGACGCCGGGCGCCGCCTGCCTGCCGCTTTGTCGTGTCTGCCGTGGTGTCATGCTGCCGTCTGTGCTGGTGGAGCCGACAAATGCCACGGGCTGCAATGGCTTCGCAAGACGCGCTGCTGCAATCGTGCGCAAAGCAAGGGGGCAGTGGCGGCATCCGCGGTTCTTGGACCGGCGATATTGTCGCCGCCGCATCCGCGATAAACTTGCTTCGCATGAGTGAGTCTCCCGACATCTCGCCGATCACCAAGACAGTCGTCATCGGTGCCGAGCCGGCCAAGGTTGGGCGGATACTGACGACGCCAGAAATGATCCCGCAATGGATGTCCGACGAGGAGTTGACCGTCAGCCTGCAAGGGCATGCCGGCGGCGCGATCGTGATGCGCGGACTGCTGCACGGAATGCCGTTCGAGAACCATGGCACCATCCGCGCTTTTGAGCCGGAAAAGAGCTTCGCGTACGGCTACTGGAGCACGCTGTCGGCCTCGCGGCTGGCGGACGTGCCCGAAAACCACACCGTGGTCAGCTTCGATCTGGCGCCGATGGATGGGGGGACGAAGCTGACGCTGACGCTCAGCGACTTCGCCGAACCGGCGATCCGTCCGCACGCCAATCTCTACTGGGGTCCGACCTTGCAAATCCTGAAGGCGGTCTGCGAGCGCGCTTGAAGGAGGGCGGGCGTCATCCCCGCGGACGGGTCGTCCGGCCCTTACTCTTTGGGGTGTCGGGCGAGAGCCAGCGCGCGGATGCGGTCGGCGACGGCGCTGTCGACCGGGTTGTAGACGGTCAGGCTCAAATCCGGCCGGCCGTCGACCGCGAAGCCCGAATATTCCAGCTCGATATCGCCGAGTTCCGGGTGTTTCAGGCGCTTTGTCCCGTCGCCGTGGCTGAGCACGTCGTTTTCCCGCCACAGCGCGTCGAATTCCGGGCTGGCGCTGCAGAGCTCGTCGACGAGTTCGCGCACCTCGGAGACAGCGCCGGCGCGTGCCGCATCGGCACGGAACGAAGCGACCACGAAACGGGCGAGGTTTTTCCAATCGTGCTGCTTGGCGCGGATGACGGGGCGCAGGAACATGAAACGCAGGATGTTGCGCTCGCCTTCGGGCAGGGCGCTGTAGTCGGTCAGCACGACCCGCGCGGCGCGGTTCCAGGCAACGACGTCCCAGGTGGCGGTCCTGACTATGGCGGGGCTGGCATCGAGTGTGTCGATGAGGCGCTGCAGCCGGGGGCTGACGCCCTCGTCGCCTCTGTAGCGGACCACGGGCGGGCGCCCCAGCCCGAGCATGAAAAGATGTTCGCGTTCCGCCTCGGTCAGCAGCAGCCCCTTGGCGATGCGATTGAGGACATCGGCCGAGGGTGCGCCGCCGCGGCCCTGCTCCAGCCATGTGTACCAGGTCGGGCTTATGTTGGCGCGCTGGGCGACCTCTTCCCGGCGCAGTCCCGGCGTGCGTCGGCGGCCCGAAAAGCCGAAGGAAGCCGGATCGAGCCGCGTGCGCCGGTCTTTGAGGAACGCTGCCAGCGAGCCGGCGGAATTGGAGGGCATCCTGTTAGTCATTATACCATGATAAGATCACTACTTTAATAGAATAATAGACCAGCAATATTACGCAGGCAACTAGTGCAGGAGATTTTGCATGCGTATCTTTCTCACCGGCGCGACCGGTTTCATCGGTTCGGCGCTGGTTCCCGAACTCATCCAGGCGGGCCACCAGGTGGTCGGCGTGACCCGCTCCGACGCCGGCGCCGAGGCGCTGGCCGCCGCGGGCGCCGAAGTGCTCCGGGGGACGCTCGAGGATCCCGAGGGGCTGCGCGACGGCGCGGCCAAGGCGGAGGCTGTGATCCACACAGCGTTCGACCACGATTTTTCGCGGTTTGCCGAAAATTGCGAAAAGGACAAGCGCGTCATCGCCGCACTCGGCGCCGCCCTGGCCGGCTCCGACCGGCCGCTGGTGATCACCTCCGGCGTCGGCATGGGCAGCCCCGGGCATGGCGAACTGGCGATCGAGGACGTCTTCAATCCCGGCCATCCCAATCCGCGCATCGCCTCGGAGCTGGCCGGCAATGCCTTGCTGGACGCCGGCATCAATGTGTCGGTGGTGCGGCTGCCGCAGGTCCACAATCCGGTCAAGCAAGGGCTTATCTCGCCGCTCATCGAAATCGCGCGTGAAAAAGGCGTCTCGGCCTATGTCGGCGAAGGCCGCAACCGCTTCTCCGCGGGCCATCTCCTCGACGTCGCGCGGCTTTACCGGCTGGCCGTGGAAAAGCGGCAACCGGGCGCGCGCTATCACGCGGTCGGCGAGGAAGGCGTCGAGGTGCGGGCCATCGCCGAGGCGCTTGGCCGGGGCCTGAAATTGCCGGTCGTTTCCATCGCGCCGGAAAGAGCGGCGGAGCATTTCGGCTGGATGGCGATGTTCGCGCCGATGGATCTGCCGGCCTCCAGCGCGCTGACCCAGCTACGGCTTGGCTGGCATCCGACCGGCCCGACGCTGATCGCCGATCTCGACGCGATGCGATACGCTGCTTGATCGACTGAAGCATCGGCGCTGAAGCTGACGATACAGGGGCCGGTAATCTTCAGTCAGATTGCCGGCCCTTCTGTACGAGGCGGTCAGCCCTCATCCAGGAGTAACTGCGTAACGCAGATGGACAAGTCCATGCGCCAGCGCTTCGCAGCTCTTCAGGGACAACTGCATCTTGCCCGGCAGGCCACTCTCGCCGAACTCGACGAACGCCTGGTTCGCGGCCCGTCCATCGATCGCGGGTGCGACGAGAAGGCTCAGTTCATCGACGAGCCCGGCCGCAAGGAACGAGCCGTTGATGCCGGCACCGCCCTCGAGCAGCAGCCGGCGGATGCCGAGTTCGCGTCCGAGCACCTCGACCATCGCGGCGAGATCCATATCCGCCGTTTCCGCGACGATATAGGACACGCCGTCGGATGCGAGCTCGGCCAGATGGCTGTCGGCAACGTCACGCCCAAGCAGCACCACGACATGGTCGCCGCCGATGTCGGGTTTGGAAAAATGAAGCTTGCCCGAGGCATCGAGCGCCACGGCATAACTGCCCGCATCCCTTTGCGCGAAATGATAGGGCCGGTCGACCTTGCCGGTATTGGCCGGCGGATGCGCGCCGGCCTTGCTCATCTCGGCCATGGTGACGCGGCCGACGATCCAGGCGTCAGCCGCGAGATCATTGTGGATATGCTCGTAGAGGCTCGACCACTCCGCCCGGGTCCCGTCCGGACTTGTCGTGTAGCGGCTTGGATGAAGGCTGCCGTCGAGTGATGCGAGCATATGGCAGATGATTTGCGGCTTCATCGGGTCACGCCGCTTCAAGCGCCATCACTTTTTCAGCGGCCTTTGCGAGAAACCCGGATCGGGTATAGCCATGAGCTTCGGCAAAGGCATCGATCCTTTGGAGAATGTCGTCCGGAAGCGTCACGTTGATACGCACTGTTTTCCTGGTCTGGGTCTGGGCCGAGACCAGGATTGCAACACCGTCGCGATTATCGGCGTCCGCCATCACAGCCTCCAAACTGGAGGGTTCAGGAACAGCCCCGCCATCCTCGACCAACCCTTCGATGTGGAGGGCGAGGGCCTCTTCAGCCATGGACCGGGCGTCATCCAGATCCTTGCCGGCGGTAATCACGCCTGGGAAATCAGGGAAAGACACACCGAAGTCGCTGTCGGCATCCTTATGGATAAGTCCGATATACTGCTTCATGGCCGTCACCTCAGTTTCAGTCCAGATTGTTTTTCGATGCTGCGCAGGGTGCCTATTGGAATATCGCGCTTGGGATGAGGGACGGTGACCCGCCCTAGCCTGTCGCGGTGTTTGAATTGCGCATGACTGCCCCTTCGGGCAACTTCAACCCACCCATCAGCTTCCAACAGGCGGATAATGTCGGCGCTTTTCATGTGTATTTATACACATTTAATGATGGCCTTTCAACAAGGAATATGAAGTCAGTCAACGCCAAATAGGCCGCAGGAGGCGAAGCGCCGTGTCTACTGTGCTGGGAAGCATGCCGCACGATCCAAAAATCCGACAATTCCGATAATTTGCCGGACGGCGCTGTTATATCGAGGTTGCACAAATGGTTGGCGCTGGGTTAGCATCCCTGTGCAGGCGTCGGTGGGAGGCTCTTTTTACAGCGGCGGCCAGCTGGAGCGGCATGCGTTTTCGGGCGCAGGGAGGATGCTCCACACTTTGAACCGACGCATGATCCTTCCTGAAACCGATCCGGTTTTCGGGCGTGCGTCCTTGTGGAGGAGGATCCCATGAACAGACGTGAATTCCTGCTGTCGTCCGCGGCTTTCGGCGCCATGATGGTTGCCGCGCCCTCGGTGTTTGCGCAGGACAAGCTCACCATCCTTGGCTCGGTGCCCAGTCTCGGCTTTCCGTTCTTCGTGCACATGCTGAACGAGATCAAGGCGGAAGCCGCCACGCAAGGCGTCAATCTGACCGAAAGCGACGGCCAGAACTCGGCCACCAAGCAGACCGCCGACATCGAGGCCGCCCTGGTGCAGAAGGTCAACGCCATCGTCATCTCGCCGCTCGACGTCAACGCACTGGCGCCGGCCATCGAGGAAGCGGTCAAGGCCGGTGTTCCCGTAGTGACGATCGACCGCCGCGTCGACGGCGTCGAGGGCATCCTCGCGCATGTCGGCGCCGACAATGTGAAGGGCGGCGAGGCGGAAGCCAACGCCGTGGTGGCGGCGTTCCCGAACGGCGCCAAGCTGTTCCATCTGCAGGGCCAACCCGGTGCCGGCCCGGCGATCGACCGCAACAAGGGCGTGCACAATGTGCTCGATCCCTTGAAGGACAAGTATCAGATCGTCTTCGAGCAGACCGCCAACTTCGCCCGCGCCGAGGCGCTGTCGGTGACTGAGGCCGGCCTTGCCGCCAACGGCAAGCCCGACGCCATCGTCTGCGCCAATGACGACATGGCGCTCGGCGCCATGGAGGCCTGCGCCGCTCGCAACTTCACCGACGTCAAGATCTACGGCTTCGATGCACTGCCGGAAGCGCTGGTCGCGGTGCGCGACGGCAAGCTTGCGGGCACCGTCGAGCAGTTTCCCGGCGAGCAGTCGCGCACCGCGGTGCGCATCGCGGTGGCCTTTGCCAAGGACAAGACCGAGCCGCAGGAGAAGCTGGTGCTTTTGACGCCGATCGTCATCGGCAAGAACAATCTCGACAAGGCGGAGAGGATTGGCGAGACGAAGTAGGGCGATTTGGCGGGGATCGGCCGATTGGCAAAGCCGGTGGGACAGCACCCCCCTCTGTCCTGCCGGACATCTCCCCCGCAAGCGGGGAGATTGGCTGTCCGTCCTGCTTTCGCCAATCTCCACACCGCAGGAAAAGCGCTACCAGCAAAGCTGCCGATCTCCCCCCTGTTTGGACCGGAGACATCGCGAACAGGTGTGCGAGGACATCGCGAACAGTTTTGTCACTTATCGT
>NZ_JAMYOM010000048.1:0-20306 GCF_040319805.1 Mesorhizobium sp. M0848
TTCGCCAAGCCAAGGTCCGGGCGGCCGCCCGGACCTTGGCTCAATCGCTCTAATCCCACGAAATCTCTCTCGTGTAGATACAAGGTGTCGAGCGAAGCTCGACGGAGTGGGGGTCGACCTTGCTCGCGGGGTTTGTGCCTGTCTTGCAGGCGGCGGCGCGTTTGACGAATGGCTTCCCCCACTCCGTCGCTGCTTTGCAGCGCCACCTCTCCCCCCTCCGGAGGGAGAGGAAAGGCGCCAAGTCAGCTTGCCGTCGCAGCGGCCTCTTCCGGCGGCGCAGCCAGATCGTCGCGCGCCTTGCGGGCCAGTTTGCGTGTCGAGCGTTTGGGACTGTCGCCGAACAGTTCGGCCGCCTCAGCCAGGCAGCTCTTCTTCAGCTGCTTCTCCGACCGTTTCAACAGCTTGCCCAGAAGTTTCGTGTCCTCGGGCAGCCCGAGCGGCTGGTCGTCGGCCTCGAGCAGGGCGCGCATCACCAGCACATCGTGCAGGTCGCCCAGCCGCTCGCCCAGTTCGTCGACCGCCTTGCGCCGGGCCTTGATCGGTGTCGGCCACAGCCTGCCGAGCAGCGACAGATGCATGCCGTGGGTCTTGGCGGCCTTGCGCAAATCGTGGAAATCATCGGCCGCGCCCCGCGATCCGGCCTTGTCGAGCGCCTTCCTGGCACGGCGCAGCGTGACGCGGGCACCTTCGGCAAGCACGTCGGCCGCCTGTTCCGGCTGGTCGGGCAAGGCCAGCGCTTCGATGCGTTTGAGGCCATCCTCGCAAGCGGCGGTCGCCGCGCCGATCGCCGCTTCGAGCCCGCTGCCTTCGTGCAGTTCATGCTGGCGCGCGATCAGCCTGTCGCGCGCAGCAGTAAGCCCATCGTCGGCGCTCTCCTTGGGAAAGCTCGCCGCCAGCCGGTCGATGGTCTCGATCAGCGCAGTCGCCTCGCGCGGACCGGCAAGCAGGCCGGCCACATTGCGATAGCACTGGTTTTCGGTCTCACAGAACGTTTCGTCTCCGGAACGAACAAGCCGCAGCAAGGCGCGGGCGCTCTTCAGTCGCTTGCGGCACTTGTGCAGCGCCTGTTCCGGCCGGCTCCGTGCGGCGTCAAGGTGATGCAGCGCCTTGCCGATTTCCTCGGCAAGGATACGCCTGACCTCGCCGGTCAGCGGCAGGCGCGGATCGATACGAAAGCTCATGCGGCGATCTCCGGTATCCCCCCAAGGGCGAGCGACGCGTTGTAGAATTTTGACTCGCCGGTGACTTCGCGGCCGAGCCAATCAGGCAGCATTTCGTCCGGCACGTCCTCCGGCGTCTCAAGTTCGGCGATCACAAGTCCCGCAAGCGGACCGCCAAAGACATCGATTTCGTAGAGATAGCCACGGTGCCTAACATGGTGACGTGTCTTCTCGATGACACGTCCGATGGCGAAGTCCAGCATCTCCACCGCCTCCGACAGCGGGATCGAATATTCGAATTCGTCGCGTTCGCGCGCCTTGCTGCCGAATTTGAGCGTCAGCCTGGCGGAAGTGCCATCGCTGATGCGAATGCGCACCGTGCGCCCGGGGCCGGCAGCGAGATAGAACTGAAGAATGCGGATATTGGCCTCGGCCAACTCCCGCCATGCGGTGCTGGTGACCAGGAATTTTCGTTCGACTTCCTTGCCCATGGCCGCGCACTAAAGCGTTTGCCGCCGTCGATGGCAAGGCAATGACGAACACAAGTTGACTTTAATCAATCGATTGATTAACTGTTCTCATGATCAAACTACCTGAGCCTAAAATTCTTCGCCGCGAGCCCGCCGAGATGACGCGCGCGGCCCTTGTCCAGGCGGCGCTGAAGCTGTTCGGAAGGCAGGGCTTCGATGGCACCTCGACGCGCGAGATCGCCGCCGAGGCGCAAGCCAATATCGGCTCGATCGCCTATCATTTCGGCGGCAAGGAGGGTCTTCGCACGGCCGCCGCCGACTTTATCGTCGAGACCATCCAGACGGTCGCCGGCCCGGCGCTCGGCAACGCGCAGGCGACCGCGCCGGTCGGTCCCGAGGCAGCGCAGGCGCAGCTCTTCGCGGCGCTGGAGCGAATGGTCGGCTTTGTCGTGGCCAGTCCGCAGGCCGGCGAGATCGTGCAGTTCATCCTGCGCGAACTTTCCCATCCAACGGCAGCCCTCGATCGTATCTATGACGGTGTCTTCGAGCCGAGCCATCGCCGGCTGTGCCAACTCTGGGAACAGGCGACCGACGAGCCGGCCGAAAGCGAGGCCACAAGGCTCACCGTGTTCACGCTGATTGGCCAGGTCATCTATTTCCGCATCGGCCGCGAGGCGGTGATGCGCCGCATGGGCTGGCCCGATATCGGCGCCGCGGAGGCCGCCAAGGTGGTGGCGGTCACATCGGGCAATCTCAAGGCCATATTGGCCGCCAGAAAAGGGGCAAAGACAAAGGGGCAAAGACCATGAGTTTTCTGTGTTCGCTGCCGCTCGCCGCGCAGCTCTTCTCCGCCTGTGCCCCGGCAGCCCCGCTGGCCGTCGGCTATGTCGAGGGCGACTACGTGCTGCTGGCGCCGATCGAGGTGGCGCAGGTCGAGACCGTCACCGTGAAGCGCGGCGACCGTGTGGTGCTCGGCACGACCGTGGTGACGCTGGAAAGTGCCGACGCAAAAATCGCGGTGGCGCAGGCCGAAGCCGGCCTTGCGCAGGCGCAGGCGCAATTGGCCGACCTGCAGATCGGCAAGCGGCCGGAAGAGATCGCCGTGCTGAAGGCCGAGGTCGACATGGCCAGCGCCCAGGCCGCCGACGCCAAGCGCAAATACGACCGCGCCGCCGATCTGTTCAAGCGCGGCGCCGGCACGCAAGCCGACTTCGACACCGCGTCGGCCACGCTCGAAACGGCCAATGCGCAGGTCGGCCAGGCCAATGCCAATCTCGCCGTCGGCGGCCTGCCGGCACGCCCCGAGACGATCAAGGCCGCCGACAATCAGGTCAAGCAGGCGCAGGCCGCGTTGGAGCAGGCGCAGTGGCGGCTGTCGAAGCGGGTGCTGGCAGCGCCTTCGCCGGGCCGCGTCAACGATGTCATCCGCAATCCGGGCGACACATCAGGTCCGACGGCGCCTGTCATCTCGATCCTGCCCGACGGCGCGGTCAAGCTCAGCGTCTACATCCCGGAGAGCGCTTTCTCCTCGGTCAAGGTCGGCACCTTGCTCGGCGTCCATTGCGACGGCTGCGGCCCGGATGTGAAGGCGCGCGTCAGCTACGTGTCGCCGGATCCGGAATTCACGCCACCGGTGATCTATTCGCTCGAGAACCGGCAGAAGCTGGTCTATCTGGTCGAGGCGCGGCCGGAGGGCGATGCCGGGCCGCTGCAGCCCGGCCAGATCGTCGATGTTGATCTCGCGGACAGTGCAAAATGAACGCCATCGACGTCCATGGCTTGGTCAAGCGTTTTGGCGACAAGACCGTCGTCGACCATGTGACGATGTCGGTCGCCGAGGGCGAGATCGTCGGCTTTCTCGGGCCCAACGGTTCGGGCAAGACCACCACCATCCGCATCATGTGCGGCCTGCTGACGCCGGACGAAGGCGAAGGCACGGTGCTCGGCTTCAACATCCGCACCGAGAGCCTGCGCATCAAGCGTGAAGTCGGCTACATGACGCAGAAATTCTCGTTCTACGAGGATTTGACGATCGGCGAGAATCTCGAATTCGTGGCGCGGCTCTACCGGTTGAAGCCGGTCGAGGAGCATGTGGCGCGCACGTTGGAGGACCTCGGCCTGGCGTCGCGCCGCAACCAGCTGGCCGGCACCTTGTCGGGCGGCTGGAAGCAGCGGCTGGCGCTGGCCGCCTGCATCATGCACAAGCCGAAATTGCTGCTGCTTGACGAGCCTACGGCCGGTGTCGATCCGAAGGCGCGGCGCGAATTCTGGGACGAGATCCATCGCCTCGCCAGCGGCGGGCTGACCGTGCTGGTCTCCACCCACTACATGGACGAAGCCGAGCGCTGCCACCGCATCAGCTATATCTCCTACGGCAAGATGCTGGCCACCGGCACCGTCGCCGAAGTGGTGAAAAATGCCGGGCTGACCACGTTTGTCCTGCAGGGCCCGCGGCTCGATCAGGTCGCCGAAGCGCTTCAGGGCCGCCCCGGCGTCGACCAGGTGGCGCCGTTCGGCGCGACGCTGCATGTCGTCGGCTCCGACAGGAAGAAGCTCGAAGCCGCACTCGCCGACGTCGAGAAAGAGCATAAGGGCGTGAAAGTTTCGCCCGGCGAAACCAGCCTCGAGGACGTCTTCATCCAGTTCATGTCCGGCTCGAAGGACAACATGGCATGAACAGCGTCTTTTCCTTCGCCCGGCTTGGCGCGCTGCTGATCAAGGAATTCATCCAGATGCGGCGCGACCGCATCACCTTCGCCATGATGCTGGGCGTGCCGCTGATACAGTTGGTGCTTTTCGGTTACGCCATCAACAACGACCCGAAGAGCCTGCCGGCGGCACTCGTGGCGACGAGCAACGATCCCTACACGCGTGCCATTGTCGCGGCGCTGCAGACCACCGGCTACTATCGTTTCGACCATGTCGCGCAAAGTGCCGCCGAGGCCGAGTTCCTGATATCGCGCGGCGACGTCGCCTTCGTCGTCACCATCCCCGCCGATTTCGCCAGGAGGGTGGAGAGCGGCAACAACCCGCAGATACTCATCGAAGCGGATGCCACCGACCCGGCTGTGGCCAGCGGCGCCATCTCGACGCTTGGCACCGTCGCCAGCCAGGCGCTGCTGAGGGCGCAAGGCACGCAGGAAGCCGCCGCCGAGGCCGCCAAGGGTCAGCTCGATGTCGTCGTACACCGGCGCTACAATCCCGAAGGCATCTCGCAATACAACATCGTGCCCGGCCTGCTCGGCGTCATCCTGCAGATGACCATGGTGATGATGACCTCGATCGCGCTGACGCGCGAGACCGAGCGCGGCACGATGGAGAACCTTCTGGCCATGCCGTCCAGCCCGCTCGAGATCATGATGGGCAAGGTGCTGCCCTATCTGGCGGTCGGCGGCGTGCAGATGGTGGTGGTGCTGGCGGCGGCGAAGCTTCTGTTCGCCATCCCCTTCACCGGATCGATGTCGCTGCTCCTGACCGCCGTGCTGATCTTCGTGCTGGCGCTGGTGCTGCTCGGCTATACGATTTCGACCATCGCCCGCACGCAGATGCAGGCCCTGCAACTGACCTTCTTCTTCTTCCTGCCGTCGATCATGCTGTCGGGTTTTATGTTCCCCTATCGCGGCATGCCGGACTGGGCGCAAATCTTCGGCGAGATCTTCCCGCTGACGCATTTCCTGCGCATCACCCGCGCCGTGATGCTGAAGGGCGCCGAACTGCCGGCGGTGGCAGACGAGATCGGCTGGCTGGTGGTGTTCGTGGCCTTGTTTGCCGGCGTGGCACTGGTAAGGTTCAGGCGCACGCTGGATTAGGCGCCGCACGACCTCCACAGTTTTGGTACCAGCCTTTGCGGCGTCGTCATCCTATGGTCTGCGCTGCGTCGCTTCGCTCCTTGCTCCGCCCGTGGATGACGAAGGGAGAAATGCTTCCGCCAATCTCCATGGTTTGTAACTGCCACTAACCGTTGAGCGATTTCGGGCCGCTGACAAACACGCTTCCCTTGACATAGAATCGCAGCAGGCGGTCCGCATCCTTCGAAATGCCGATCCTGACGCTCTGTCCGATTTCGCCGGCCTCGTCACTATCGCGTGCCAGCCATAGCTGGCCTTTGCGGCAAAGATCGAGCCCGTCGAGCGAACGATCGATCCGCAACGCCTGGGCCAGCCTTCCCGGTCCTCGCGCCAGGTCGCGCAGGCGCTCGGTGCCGCGATTGACCCGCATGATCGCAATGCCCTCGAGCGGCTCGAGCGCCCTGATCAGCACGCCGGTTCCGACCCCTGGCATCTCGCTCGAGACATTGAGCATGTAGGAGATGCCGTAGGAGAGATAGACATAGGCATGCCCAGCGTCGAGAAACAGCGAACGGTTGCGCGGGGTCATCCCCCGGTAACCGTGTCCGGCGGCGTCACCGGTCACATAGGCCTCGGTCTCGACGATGCGGCCGCTGGCGATGCCTTCGGGCAGTTCGCGCACCACGATCTTGCCGATGAGGGTGCGGGCAAGGGATGCCGTATCGTCGGGCAGCTCGGAACGCGTGAGCGGGCGGTAGATGATCATGCTCAGCGCGGCGACGATTTGGCGGCGGGCGAGGAGTGATCCAAGGCGGAGCCTGTCGCCAGATACTCCATATCAGATCCCCTTAGACATCGCCGTCTCAAGCAGCCGCCATGATCCCGGCATAAGTGCCGAAATCGACATTGCCGCCGGACAGCACCACGGCAACGCATTTGCCCGACAGTTCGATCTCGCCCGATGACAGTGCTGCCAGCGCCACGCAGCCGCCGGGCTCGACCACCAGCTTGAGATAAGCCATGGCGTCGCGCATCGCCTGAGCCGCCGCCTGGTCCGAGACGGCGATGCCACCGGTGAGGTTCCTGCGGTTGATCTCGAAGGTGATCACGCCAGGCTCGGCGGTTAGCAGCGCGTCGCAGATCGAGGCGTAGCCGGGCTCGTTCGAAACCCTGGCACCGGCGGCCAGCGACCGGCGGGTGTCGTCGAAATGCTCGGGCTCCACAGCCCAGACCGCGGTGTCAGGCGAGGCGTCTTTGACCGCAATCGAAATGCCGCTGGTCAGGCCGCCGCCGCCGCAGGGAACGACCACCGCGTCGAGGTCGACGCCAAGTGTTTTTGCCTGGCGCATCAATTCGAGGCCGATCGTGCCCTGGCCGGCAATGATGGCCGGATCGTCGAAAGGCGGCACCAGCACCATGCCTCTCTCCATGTAAGGACGGATCACGGTCATGCGGTCGTCGCGAAAGCGGTCGAACGGGACCACCTCCGCGCCCATCTTGCGCACGTTGGCGATCTTCATCGCCGGCGCGTCCGAAGGCATGGCGATCACCGCCCTGACGCCGAACATCGCGGCCGAAGCGGCGACGCCTTGCGCATGATTGCCCGACGAGAAAGCGACGACACCTTGGCTGCGTTCCGCCTCGCCGAGCGACGACAGCTTGTTGTAGGCGCCGCGGAATTTGAACGAGCCGGTACGCTGCAGCGTCTCCGGCTTGAACAGGATGCGGCCGCCGAAGCGCTTGTTCAGCTCCTGCGATTCGAGCAACGGGGTTTCGACGATCAGGCCGGAGAGACGCGCGGCGGCGGCGTGGATGTCGGCGATGCCGGGAGGGGTGGTCATGGCGGGTCCTGCGGAAACATGTTGCCCTTCATGATGCCCGCAAAGGGAGGCGGCGCACCAATGAAAAAATGTGACCGTTACAAAGTTTGGCGGGTCATGAACGGCGCTTGCGCCGCCCCTCACCTGCCTGCCGGCATCCTCTCCCCGTATAGTGACGGGGAGAGGGGCCTTCATCAACGGTTTCGCCAATCACTAGCGTTGCAGGAAGAGTGCCGAGGTTGCGGCCGGCGTCTTTCTCCCCGTTCTACGGGGAGAAATGCCCGGCAGGGCAATGAGGGGCGGCGCCGAGATGGGCAGTTAACTCCCTACTTATCCGAGCAAAGTCCTCTGCCTCTTGCCCCCACCCAGCTTGCGCCAGTTGTTGAACCGGTGGCTGGCGGCGGCAAACGAGATCTTCATCTGCTGGGCGACCGAATAGCGCGACTTGCCCTCGTCGAACATGCGGTAGCAGCACTCGACGCCCTCCTCGGTCAGTTTGCCGTCCGGCGCCTTGTTGTGCGGGTTGGCGGGATCGAATTTCTCGACCTGCTGCTCGACCAGCCCCTTCAGGCGTTGCAGGTCGGCCTCGATGCTGGCGATGAGATCGAGAACGGGCTTGGGATCATAGGGGTGCGGAGGCTGTTTTGCCGTCATCTGCCGGTTCCTTGTTCTTGGCTTGAGTCCAGCAATATAGGTGAACATTCACTGATAATGAAGGGTCACCGCGGGCGCGGGGCTTCAACAATTCTTGACCGCGACCCAGCGCGCAATTGACCGAAGGCGTTCAAAACCCTAGTTTAGAACTATTCTAAACTAGGGTGAATTCCTCATGCTTTCCCGTGTTTTCGGCTTCGGCCGCCGCCCCTTCGAATCGCTCTCCGAACAGGAGATCCTGGCGCTGGCCATTTCCTCCGAGGAGGATGACGGACGCATCTACCGCGCCTATGCCGACGGCCTGACGGAAAACTTCCCGCAATCGGCAAAAGTGTTCGAGGAGATGGCCGAGGAAGAGGATGGCCATCGCGATGCGCTGATCGAGCTGTTCCGCAAACGGTTCGGCGAGCGCATACCGCTGATCCGGCGCGAACATGTGAAGGGCTATTACGAGCGCAAGCCCGACTGGCTGGTCCGGCCGCTCGGCATCGAGCACGTCCGCAGCCAGGCCGAGGCGATGGAGCGGCAAGCCTACCTTTTCTATGTCGAGGCGGCCAAGCGCACGGCGGATGCCTCGACGCGAAAACTGCTCGACGATCTGGCGGTGGCCGAACTGGGCCATGAGACCCTGGCGCAGCGTCTGGAGCAGAAACATGTGCCGGGCGAAGTGAAGGATGAAGAGACCGCCGCCGAGCAGCGCCAGTTCATCCTCACCTATGTGCAACCAGGGCTGGCCGGGCTGATGGACGGATCGGTGTCCACTCTGGCGCCGATCTTTGCCGCCGCCTTCGCCACGCATGACACCTGGCAGACGCTGTTGGTTGGGCTTGCCGCCTCGATCGGCGCCGGCATTTCGATGGGCTTCACCGAGGTCGCTTCCGACGACGGCAAGCTGTCGGGCCGCGGCTCGCCGATCAAGCGCGGTTTGACCGTCGGCATCATGACGACGTTGGGCGGTCTCGGACACGCGCTCCCCTATCTCATTCCGAGCTTCTGGACGGCGACGGGTGTCGCTGCAGTGGTGGTGTTCTTCGAACTGTGGGCGATCGCTTTTGTCCAGAACCGCTACATGCAGACGCCCTTCCTGCGTGCCGCCTTCCAGGTGGTGCTGGGCGGCGCCCTGGTGTTCGCGGCCGGCGTGCTGATCGGGAATGCGTAACCGCAAAGCGCCCCCTCACCCAGCCTCCGCTTCGCTCGGCTGACCTCTCCCCGAGGGGAGAGGAGACTACCAGCGCCGGCGCCAACTCTTCTCCCCTGGGGGAGAAGGTGGCCGCGAAGCGGCCGGATGAGGGGGCGACGGCGCGGCGATCGGCTACCACTCACCCATTCACCGCCCGGCTATCCCTAGGCGCCTCGTCCCTCTCCGTCAGCCCATAATCCCTCACCACATGGGCGATGCGCAGTCGGTAGCCGGCAAAGATGCCGCCACGACCGGCCTGCTGCGCCTGCCGGTGTTCTTCGGTGCTGCGCCAGGCCTTGACCGCTTCCTCGTCGCGCCAGAACGACAGCGACAGGACGCGGTTCGGATCGGCCAGGCTCTGGAAGCGCTCGATCGACAGAAAGCCGTCGATGCCGTCGAGCAGCGGCCGCAGATCGGCGGCGATGCTCAGATATGCATCGCGCCTGCCCGCCGCCGGCTCGACCTCGAAGATGACGGCAATCACGGCAGCACCAGTTTCGCGTGCGGGCCCGAGACGTGCTTCAGGAACATGCGGTCCTCCTTGAGGATGAATCTTTCACGCTTGGCAAACTCGTAGTTTGCCTTGCCGGCGGGATGGGCGGCAAGTCGCGCGCGGTAGGCCTCATAGGCCGCCAGGCTGTCGATGTTGTAGGCGGCATAGGCCGTTGTCGCCGAGCCTTCATGAGGCGCGTAATAACCGATCAAATCGGCGCCGCAGCGTGGAATGGCCTGGCCCCAGTTGCGGGCGTACTCCTCGAAGGCCGCCTTGCCGAACGGGTCGATCTCATAGCGGATGAAGCAAGTGATGGTCATTGTGGTCTCCTCGGGATTGCGTCAATAGTTCGAGCCGCATCGAAACGTCCTGCCGCCCGACCTGCTAGGGCTGCCAGAAGGATTTCGCGCATTCGCGGCGCACGTCTTGCCGTGTAAGGCCAAGATCGCGCAGCTGATGATCGTCGATCTCGGCAAGGTCGAGGCGCTGCAGATGACGGTCATACCAGCGGGCCAGCAGCCGCGAACGCAACCAGGTGACGAACGGGAACGATTGTCGGCTGGGGAGCGCCGAGGGGAAAGCGGTTCGTGCGGCCATCGTCGTCTCCTTGATCTCACCTGAGAATAGTGATTATCTGACAAGGATGCTTCGATGAGGAACGAACCATGCGCGAAGGACCAGACATCGCCCGCATCGCCAGCCTGGTCGGCGACCCGGCACGGGCAAACATGCTGAATGCCCTGATGGGCGGCACGGCGCTGACGGCGAGCGAGCTGGCGCTCGAGGCCGGCGTCTCGCTGCCGACCGCCAGCTCGCACCTGGGCAAACTGATGGAAGGTGGGCTGCTCACGGTGGCGAGCCAGGGCCGGCATCGCTATTACGGCCTCGCCGGACCGCAGGTGGCGGGCATGATCGAAGCCATCACAGGTGTCGCGGAAGCCGTCGGTCCAAAGCGTGTGCGCCCGGGTCCGCGCGATGGCGCCATGCGCGTGGCGCGCGTCTGCTACGATCACCTCGCTGGCGAGCAGGCGGTGACGATGCTCGATCGGCTCGTCGCCAAAAACGTGCTGGTCCGCGACGAACAGGAGATCAGGCTCGGTCCTTCGGCCGCATCGCATTTCGCAGCGATAGGCATCGACGTCTACACCAAGCCGCGACGGCCGGTGTGCCGCGCTTGCCTCGACTGGAGCGTGCGGCGCTCACACCTCGCCGGCACACTGGGCGCCGCCATCCTCGACAAGATCCTTGCCGAGAAATGGGCGCGCCGCGAGAAGGACAGCCGCGCGGTGATCTTCTCGCCGCCGGGTAGGCAGGCGTTTGAGAGGGTGTTTTTGACGTGAGACGTCGGCGGGACAACGCCCCCCTCTGCCCTGCCGGGCATCTCCCCCTCTTGGGGGAGATTGGCAGTTTCATCGTTTCGCTCACCTTACAGCGTTGATAGTTGGCGAAAGCGGTGGAGCGCATAATCTCCCCCTTGAGGAGGAGATGGCCGGCAGGCCAGAGGGGGGTACGCGAAGCATCGCTGCGTTGGCAAATTGCGGCGAACTCTACCCCCGCTTCAACACCTTCCCCTGCTTGAAAAACTCCTTCCACGGATCGGCTTTCGCCAATTGCTTCAGCGTCGTCTTGTCGCCGATCGGGAAAGCGTTCGGCGCCAAGCCGGCCTCGATCTCTGGCCAGGTCACCGGCATCGACACGGTGGCGCCCTTCTTGGCGCGCGACGAATAGGGCGCGACCGTCGTCGAGCCCCTGCCGTTGCGCAGATAGTCGACGAAGATCTTTCCGGTGCGCGCTTTTTTCGACAGCGTCGCCGTGTAGCGGTCGGGGGCACCCTGCTCCAGCGCCCTGGCGAAATCATGGGCGAAGGTTTTGACCTCCTCCCAATCCGCCGCTGGTCTCAGCGGCACCATGACGTGAAAGCCCTTGCCGCCCGACGTCTTGACGAAGTTCGGCAGCGACAGCTCGTCGAGCTTGCCCCTGATATCGAGTGCCGCCTCGCGGACCGCCTTCACGTCGACACCTTCATCGGGATCGAGATCGAAGATGATCTGGTCGGGCTTTTCGATCTCATCGATCGTGCACCCCCAAATGTGGATCTCGACCACGCCATACTGGACCAGTGCGGCAACACCATCGAAATCCCGGATGTACAGGATCTCCTCGCCGTCACTAGGGTCCTTCATGCGGGCGATCTTGTCGCTCATGCCGGCCGAGGCATGTTTCTGGAAGAAACGTTGGCCACCGACACCGTCCGGCGCCCGCACCAAGCTGAGCGGCCGGTTGACGACAAACTGTTCCATGCGCGGCCAAACCTGCGCGTAATGGTCCAGCAGGCCCCGCTTGGAGATGTTTTCGTCCGGCCACAGCAGCTTGTCGGGATGCGAGAGTTTTACCGTGGTCGTCATCGATCTAGCGGCTTTGCCACCCGGTGCCGGCTTGGCCGTGCTCTCGCCTGTCGATGGCTTGCCTGTCGACGCTTTGGGCTTTTCCTGCACGACTTCCTCCGCCGCCTTGTCCTCGCGCAATCCCTGGAACGAGGCGTGGCGTATTATACGGTCCGAGGTCCAGCTGCGAAACTCCACTTCGCCGACAAGCTCGGGCTTGACCCAGACCAGGCCCTTTCCCTTCGGCACGGCGGCGGAGAAGGGCGATGTTTTTGCCGTCAATGCATCGAGTTTTGCCTTCAGCTCATTGGCGCCCTTGCCCGAAAAACCGGTGCCGACGCGGCCGGCATAATGCAGCTTGCCGCCCTCATGGAAGCCGACGAGGATCGAGCGCAATCCGCGCCCGGTCTTGTCCGACGGCAGATAGCCGCCGATGACGAATTCCTGCCGCGCCGTGCATTTCGACTTCACCCAGGTCGGGCCTCGGCCGCTGCGATAGGGGGCATCGGCACGCTTTGAGACGACGCCTTCCAGGCCCATGCGGCAGGCATGCTCCAGCATGATCTTGCCAGGTTCGGAGAAATGGTCGCTGAAGCGGGCCGCGGGATTGTCGGACTGTTCGCCGAGCAGCTCCTGCAAGGCCTGCTTGCGCTCGACCAGCGGCTCGCGGCGCAAATCCCTTCCGTCGAGGCGCATCAGGTCGAACACGTAATAGACGAACCGATGCGTCCGCTTCGCCGACAGGTCCTGCTGCAGCAGCGCGAAAGACGAGACGCCGCTGTCGGCGAGCACGACCACCTCGCCATCGATGATGGCGTCGCTGCACTTCAGCCCGGCCAGCTCCGCGACGATCTCGCTGCCGAATTTCTTTGTCCAGTCGAGGCCGGTCCGGGTCAGCAGCCGCACATCGGTGCCGGCGATCTGCGCCTGCATGCGGTAGCCGTCGAACTTCACCTCATGCAGCCAGTCCTTGCCCGGCGGTGCATCGCGCTCCAGCGTGGCCAGCTGCGGCTCGATGAAGTCGAGGCGTTTGCCGGGTTTCGCTTTGCCGGCGGCCGGCTTGTTGGAATGCCATACTTTCGGCTTCTCACCCTTTGCGGACTTGCCCTCGCCGACCTCCTCGATGGTCAGGCCGGACTTCACCGATTCTGGCGCTTCCTTGAGGATGTCCTCGCCAGGACGCGCTGCGGCATCGTCCGACTTGATCAGCAGCCAGTTGTCGCGTTTTTCACCCGCACGCGGCTTCAGCCGCACCAGATGCCATGCCCCATGCAGCTTGTGGCCCTCAAGCTCAAAGCTGATATGGCCCTTCTTCATCGCCTTGGCCGGGTCGATTTCGGGGGTCCAGGTGCCCTCGTCCCAAACGATGACCGAACCGCCGCCATATTCGCCCTTGGGAATGGTGCCCTCGAACGGCGCATAGTCGATCGGGTGGTCCTCGACATGCACGGCGAGCCGCTTCTCATGCGGGTCGAGGCTCGGG
This sequence comes from Mesorhizobium sp. M0848, assembly GCF_040319805.1. NCBI lineage: Bacteria > Pseudomonadati > Pseudomonadota > Alphaproteobacteria > Hyphomicrobiales > Phyllobacteriaceae > Mesorhizobium > Mesorhizobium sp. M0848. Next base: position 13,433 of record NZ_JAMYOM010000048.1, read on the forward strand.
CCGCGCGTCACCGCCCAGCTCCACAGCACGCCGTCATGCTCAAGCCGCAGGTCGTAATGCAGCCGCGTCGCGGCATGCTTGTGGATGACGAAGATGCCGCCGGCCTCGCCCTTCTTGGCCAGGGCAACCTTGCCGGCCGGTTCGGCGGTCTTCTTGAAATCGCGCTTGGAATGATATTGTTCGAGGCTGGCCATCCGTTGGGTTCCTCAGGCCGATTTGCGTTTGGGCGCGCTGCCTTTCGGCTTGGCGCGTTTGGCCGCCGGCTTGGCTTTCGCCGACGAAGGCTTTTTCGATGACCCGGAGTCCGACAGGCTCTTCTTCAGCGCGTCGAACAGATTGACGACATTGGAAGGTTTGGGCGCCGCTTTGGCCTTCGGCGCCCTGTGGCCGGCCTTCTTGGCGCGGATCAGCTCCAGCAGCGCCTCCTCGTATTTGTCGTCGAATTTCGAGGGGTCGAACTTCGTCTTCTTCTTGTCGATGATCAACTCGGCGAGGTCGGTCATCTCCTGATCGGTCTTCACGGACTCGATGTCGCCGAACACGGTTTCCGGTTGGCGCACCGTGTTGTCGTAGCGCAAGGTCGTCAGCACCATCCCTTTGCCGAGCGGCTCGATAACCACCGGCCGTTCGCGTCGGTAGAGCACGATACGCGCCAACCCGGCCATCTTCTTGCCCGCCATCGCATCCCGGATGACGGCGAACGCCTCTTCCGACACCTTGTCGGCCGGGGCGACATAATAGGGCGTATCGAGATAGATCTGCTGGATCGAAGCTTTGTCGACGAAACCGTCCAGCGCCATCGTGTGCGAGGATTCGATCTGTACCGCCTCGATCTCGTCCTCCTCGATATGGATGAAATCGCCATCGTCGAGTTCATAGCCCTTGACCTCCTCATCCTCCTCCAGCGGCTTGCCGGTTTCGGCATCGACATAGAGCCGCTTCACCGTGTTGCCGGTCTTGCGGTTGAGAATGCGAAACGAGACCCGCTCCGTGTGGGTGACGACATTGGTCAGTTCGACGGCACAGGTGACCAGCGATAGCTTCAGATAGCCCTTCCAGGCCGGACGCGGCGCCATGAGCTCTTCCCTTCCAGAACGAGATGAAGGTGAGAACGGACAGACCGCGCTCCAGTTCCGCGCTCACGCGCCGATCTGGATGCCGAGGGCCACCCGTGGCGTTCTGGCCGCCAGCACGGAAATTTCGCGAGCGCGGCAAAAGTTGAAACAGAACCGCGCACGGGCGACATTCAAACGAAACATATGTGATGCAAAAGTCACATTGACCGGAATGCCGACCAACTGCACCGAAAGACCCCGAATCAGCCGCATTCCAGCCACGAAGCGAGGCATTTTCGACCAGATATTAACATCACGTTCACCGACTATTCACGCCTCGACGCTATGATGACCGCAATTCGGAAGGGACATCCGAAAATCGGGACAGGGACCAGGGTAATGAACTTCCTCGCGCACCTCATCGGCTATGCCGCCGCAATCCGCGAATTCATCGCGCCGACTTATCGGCCCGAGCGCTATTACATGCGCGGCCCCGGCCCGGCCTGCGCCCGTCGCGGCAACTCGCTGGGCGCGCACTGATCATGGCTTTCGAAAATCGCCACGACAGCCGGATCTGCAGGCCCGCCGCCTCTACCCGCGCCACCACCTATCGCGCCGAGCGTCCCGCTCTCGCCGACAGGCGCCGTGCGACAACGCCAGGGCTTTGATACCGACGCTGGCCGGCTTAGTGTCGTAGGACACGAGCAGCCGAGGCCAGCTTGACCGACCATTCCCAACCCAGTCGACCCAAGTCAAACCGTCCCTCTGGAACAACTCTCGACGCACGCTATCCATTGATCGTTTTCGATGGCGTCTGCGTGCTCTGCTCTGGCTTCGTGCGCATGGTGGTCAGGCTCGACCGCCAAGGCCGTTTCCGCTTCGCCACCGCGCAGTCGCCTTTCGGTGAAACGCTGTTCCGGAAGCATGGACTGCGCACGGACTCTTACGAAACCAATCTCGTCCTGATCGACGGCGTCGCCTTCACGCGGCTTGACAGCTTCGTCGCCGTCATGGCGGAACTCGGCTGGCCCTGGCGGGCGGCAAAAGCGCTGTTGCTGCTGCCGCGCCCGCTGCGTGATTGGCTCTACGATCGCATCGCCAAGAACCGCTACGCCCTGTTCGGCAGGAAGGACAGCTGCGAGATCCCCGCACCCGAGCTGCGGGAACGGTTCCTTGGCTAGAAAACGTGGGGAGCAGCGCGTGAAGCGTCTCATCTAACACCGACGGCTTCTGGCGGCTGCATTGTCCATTTGCGTTGCCAAGGTGGCTGTGATCGCTGCCCACATTGTTCGAAGCTGCCGAGGGTAGCCGCTTCCACGTTCCCGGCGAGATTTCTCATCTGCTCAGAAGGCCGATCACGCGTTATCGTGGTTGGCCGGTGCCATCCGGCCCGCATGGCTCAAGCACGATCGGTCTGCCTGCAGTCTTGCCGAGCTCCCTGCAGCCCTGAGCCGTGCACAGCGTCCACCCGTCACCGGTCGCGCCGGAGGCGGCCAGCACGACGCGCCGCTGCGGGCCGACATCAGGCGCATAGATCCACCAGCCGTCGCGCAGCACCGCGCCTTCCGGGGGCTCCATGCCGGCACCCGAACCCTCGATCCGGGCTTCGACCACCTGCAGGCCGGAAGGCGTGATCTTCCAGTCCTCCTCCCACCGCGTCCGTTCCACCGAATGCGTCCAGGACAGCGTGAAGGCGGCAACGGAGAGCGTCACCGTCTTGCCGGCGGCCAGGATGCACAGGCTCATGCTTTGGCGGCCTGCCGTGAGCGAAAACAGTGCCAGCCGATCCAGGCCAGCGCCAGCACCCAGCCGGCCTCGTCGGTGAGCGGCACCGCAGCGACCAGAAGCACGCCGGCCGCGAAGGCGATGAGCCGTTCCCACAACGCCATGCGGCGGGCGAGAAAGCCGACGGCGGCGGCACCCCACAACACGATGCCCATGCACGCCTTGGCGACGATGTATGCGACCTCGACGGGATAGCCGAACTGGGCGGCGATTGGCCCGGCGTCCTGCAGCATCAGCGCCGGCGTATAGACCGCCATGAACGGCACGACGAAGCCGGCAATGGCGAGCTTGGTCGCCTGGATGCCGATCTTGAGGCCGCTTTCCCTAGCCATCGGTGCGGCGGCAAACGCGGCCAGCGCCACCGGCGGCGTCAAATCGGCCATGATGCCGAAATAGAACACGAACATGTGGCTGACCAGCAGCGGCACGCCGAGTTCCAGCAGCGCCGGCCCGGCCAGCGACGAGGTGATGATGTAGTTGGGGATGGTCGGGATGCCCATGCCGAGCACCAGGCAGGTGACCATGGTCAACACCAGCGACAGGAACAGATTGTCCTGGCCGATCGAGATGATCCAGCCGATGAAGGTCGAGGCGATGCCGGTGAGCGTCAGCGTGCCGATGACGATGCCGACGATGGCGCAGGCAATGCCGACCGGCAGCGCGTTCTTGGCGCCTTCGGAAGCGAGTCGACGCAGATTTGCAACGTCGCGCGGCCGCCCTTGAACGTGAAGCAGGCAACGACCAGTGCGGCGATCACCAGGCCGAGGAGGTTGACGCCGAACTTTATGAACGAAGCGGCGGCAAGCCCGAGGGCGATCCAGAAGACGATGCGGAAGGCGAGCGGTCCGATCGCCGCCGCTAGCGGCGTGCCGAGGATGAGCACGATGGTCAGCGCCAGGCCCATCGTGCCGGCGAAGATCGGCGTGTAGCCGGCAAACAGCAGATAGATCAGCGCTGCCAGCGGCAGCACCAGCGGCCAGTGTTGCCGCACCGCGTCCCACGGGTTGGGCAGCTCGGCCTTGGCCATGCCGTGCAGGCCGGCCTTGCCGGCTTCCAGATGCACCTGCCAGAAGCAGGCGCCGAAATAGAGCAGCGCCGGGATGATCGCCGCCTTGACCACTTCGGCATAAGGCACGTTCAGCGTCTCGGCCATGATGAAGGCGACCGCGCCCATCACCGGCGGCATGATCTGGCCGCCCATCGAGGAGGTCGCCTCGACGGCGCCGGCAAAGGCCGAGCGGAAGCCGAAGCGCTTCATCAGCGGGATGGTGAACTGGCCGCTGGCCACCACATTGGCGACGCCCGAGCCGGAAATGGTGCCCATCAGCGCCGACGACAGCACGCAGACCTGCGCCGGGCCGCCGCGCCATGTGCCGACAAGGCCGAGCGCGAAATCGTTGAACAGCGCGATCATGCCGGCACGTTCGAGGAAGGCGGCAAAGACGACGAAGATGAAGATGTAGGCGGCCGAGACATAGATCGGCGTGCCGTAGATGCCTTCGGTGCCGTAGGCGAAGGTGTCGACGAGCTGGGCGAAATCATAGCCGCGATGGATGAGCGGCGGCGGCAAATGGTTGCCGACGAAGCAATAGGCGAGGAAGATGAAGGCGATGACCGCCAGCGGCAGGCCCATCAGCCGCCGCGCGGCTTCGAAGACAAGCACCACCAGCACCGCGCCGACGATCAGATCGGGCGTGGTCAGGAAGCCGGAGCGCCGGATGAGGTCGGTGTAGAACACCCAATTGTACAGGCCGGTGCCGAAGCCGAGCGCCCCGAGCGTCCAGAACGCGGCTTTCGCCGGCAGGCTCTTGGCGCGCAGATTGGCAATCAGGCCAAAGCCAAGCAGCAGCAGGAAGCCGACATGCATGGCCCGCACCACCTGGCTCGGAATGCTGCCATAGGCGGCGACATAAATCTGGAACACGGAAAAGGCGACGGCGATGAGAAAGGCGGCCTTGCCGGCGATGCCGTCGCCGAAGCCTGGCGGCAGGCCTTCGACCTGCTCTTCGACGACAGGAAGATGGAAGGTGGCGGATTTGCCGTCGGGTATTGTTCCAGACGTTGCTTCGCTCATCCGACGGTCTCCAAAAGGAGCGAAGTGTAGTGCGTGGCGCCCCCCTCTGCCCTGCCGGGCATCTCCCCCTCAAGGGAGGAGATCAGCAGCGTTGGTGTCTGCGCACGTCCTGCAACGTTAGCGATTGGCGAAGGGTGTGGTGACGTCCAATCTCCCCCCTTGAGGGGGAGATGCCCGGCAGGGCAGAGGGGGGCGCCTGGCGAAGACATGTCAGGTTGCCACGCGTCTTACTTCAACAGCCCCTTCTCCTTGTAATAACGCTCGGCACCGGGGTGCAGCGGCACCGGCATGCCGTCGAGCGCCTTGGCCGGGTCGATCGCCTTGGCAGCGGCATGCGCCGCGGCAAGCTGGTCGAGATGGTCGAATATCAGCTTGGTCAACTGGTAGGCGGTCTCGTCGGAGACATCGGCGCGGGTGATGAGGAAATTGCCGACGGCGGCGGTCGCGACATCCTCGCTCTGGCCCTCATAGGTGCCCTTGGGAATGACCACCGAAAGATAGGGCGAGCCGATTTTGGCGACATCCTCGGCCGGCACCGCCACGACATTGATCGGCACCGAGGTGGCGAGGTCGCGGATCGAGGCGACGCCGAGCCCGGCCGATTGCAGCGTGGCGTCGAGCTGCCGGTTCTTGATCAGCTCGACCGATTCGGCGAAGGGCAGATACTCGACCCGGCCGAGATCCTCATATTTCAGCCCGGCGGCGGCGAAGATGGCGCGGGCGTTGAGCTCGGTGCCGGACGCAGGCGCGCCGACCGACAGGCTCTTGCCCTTGAGGTCGGCCAGCGTCTTGATGCCGGACTCCTGGCTGGCGACGATCTGGATATAATTGGGATAGATGGCGGCGATGCCGCGCAATTTATCGAGCTTGCCGGGGAAACCGGCCTCGGCATTGCCTTCGGCGGCCAGCTTGACGGAATCGCCCAGCGCAAAGGCGATCTCGCCCTTGCCTTGCTGCAACAGATTGAGGTTTTCGACCGAAGCCTTTGTCGCCTGTACCTGGGTGCGGGCGCCTTCGATGCCCTTGCCGTAGATTTCCGACAGCGCCACGCCGAGCGGATAATAGACGCCGGATGTGCCGCCGGTCAGCACATTGATGAATTCCTGCGCCCTGGCTGAGATGGTGCCCAGGCCAAGCGAGAGCGCCACGGCGCCGGCTGCAACGAATTTCGTTCTGAAATTGAACATCGGATCTCCTCCCTGAAAATATCGACGACCGCACCGCCTCCTAGATGCGAACCGGGGCGAGTTTAGACAGCGAGCCGCAAATGCCAACCCGCAATTGTGCTCGTTAGACGAACGGTTGAGGGATCAGGAAACAGATGGCGGCTTGCACAAAAAGCCATCGGGGCCGAAAGTTTTTTGAGCAGCCTGTCGAAATCGGCCACTGCCGCGCGACATACGTCCGGCCTCGCAAGGACGCGGCCTTCGCAAAACGGGAGAAGACCATGCGATACATGATTTTGATCAATAGCGACGAAGCCGCATTGGCGAACACGCCGATCGAGAAGGCCCAGCAGATGAGCGCGGCCTATGGCGCCTATACCGAAGCGTTGAAGAAATCCGGTGCGTGGCTGGCTGGCGAAAGGCTGCGCCCGACCCAGGCCACAACCTCGGTGCGGATCGCTGACGGCAAGACCAACGTGATCGACGGCCCCTATGCCGACACCAAGGAGCAGCTTGCCGGCTTCTACATGATCGAGGCGGCTGACATCGATACAGCCATCGAATGGGCGGCACGCTGTCCGGCAGCCAGCACCGGCACGGTCGAATTGCGGCCGATCTGGGAAATGGCCGACTACATGCCCAAGAAATGACGGTGATGGACAGTCGCCCGGACATCGCCCGGGGGGGCGCCCCGGCGGCCCCGCCGCCCAACAACCGCACGCAGGTGGCCCGGGTCGCCGCCCCCCCCCCCGCCCGGGCCCCCCCCCCCGCCGACCGGGGCCCCGCCGTTTGCG
>NZ_JAMYOM010000049.1:0-19644 GCF_040319805.1 Mesorhizobium sp. M0848
ATCGCCATCTGGCCGATATGCGTGGAACGCCTTCGGTCGCTCAATCCACTCTCTACACAGTGAAAGAACATCTCATGGTTACATCGCATCCGGTCTCGAAGGTCGTCGTTGTCGGAGGCGGCATTTTCGGTGTCTCCACAGCCGTTCATCTCGCGCGGCTTGGCATCGAAACGATCCTCGTCAACGATGGACCGCTTGCCAAGGGGGCGTCGGGCCGCTCGCTCTCCTGGCTCAATTCAGCGCGCAAGCGGTCGGCTGAGTATCATCGCTTGCGCATGATCGGTATCGACCGCTACCGGACGTTGTCGGCGAGATATCCGGATGCTGCGTGGCTGCGTTTCGATGGCGGCCTGACATGGGATGCGGACGACGCCTCGAACCAGATTGCTGATGTCTTCGCCCATGAAAAGGATCTCGGCTATGACGCACAGCACCTGACCGCGGCCGCCATAGCGGCGGTCACACCAGGCGTTGCCGCAGGCGCCGTCACGCCGCAGGGAGCCATTTTCAACCCAGGGGAAGGCTGGGTCGACCTGCCATCGCTGATCGATGCATTAATTGCGGAGTTCGTGGAGCGCGGCGGGCGACTGGTCACCGATGCCGGCAGGGCCACGGTCACGGTTGTCGATGGTCGTGCCACTGGCGCCACCACGACCAGCGGCATCGACTTTCCTGCCGATGCAGTCCTCCTGGCGACCGGCAGTGATGTGCCGCGAATGGTTGCGGCCACAGGCCACCATATCGAGGATGGGACGCCGATCGCGCTGCTGGTCTGGACCAAGCCGGTCGATTTGGCTCTTCGGGCCGTGCTCAACACGCCGCGCGTCGCCATCCGCCCGACGCCGGACGGAGCCCTCGCGCTCGATTCCGCCTGGTCGGAAGAAGAGGTAATCATCAATGCAGACGGCACCTATGGGGTGAAGGGCTCGACGATTGATGGACTTCTTGAACAAGCCGCGAAGGTCCTCGAGGGACATCCAAAGCTGGAATTGGAGAGTTATGGTGTCGGCCCCAAGCCGATTCCGGGCGACGGCGAGCCGGTCTTCGGCTTGTTGAAAGATATCCAGGGATACTACGTCGCCTTCAGCCACAGCGGCGCGACGCTTGGCCTGATCGCCGGTGAACTCATTGCCGACGAGATCGCCACCGGAAGAGAGCACCCGCTGCTTGCCAAGTTCCGCCCAAGCCGCTTTGCTTAGGCTTTCGGAATTGTTTCGTGTGGCCATCAGCGACATTTCTGCGGTCTGCCCTTTGAAAATCGGCGACCCGCTTGCCATATTAGCCCGATTGGGGCATAAGAGCGCCATAGCCGGGACGGAACGACTGGATGGTTCCGAGGCGGTGTTTGGTCATAAAGCGGAGACTTGCCACTTGCGTGGATCAAGAATCGGTTTTATGTAGACGAAACAGACACGCGACGCGTGGAGCTGGGAAACCGGCTTTACGCGTCTGATTTGCATGGGCGAAATGATTGCGCTGATTCGGCGCGAAATTCGCTCAGGCGGTACGTCCCGGCCAGCGGGATCATCCAGGAGACCCGGCCAACGGGTCTTGAAGACAGAGCGGCATATGGCTTCGAAAACCACAAATCCTTTCGTCTTTCTCCAGCAGGTCCGCGCGGAGACCGCCAAGGTGACTTGGCCGTCGCGGCGCGAAACGATGATCTCGACGGTGATGGTTCTGGCCTTCGCAGTGATCGCGATGATCTTTTTCTTCACCGCCGATCAGCTCATGGGCCTTGCGGTCGAACAGATTCTGGGCATCGGACGCTAAGTCCGGCGATTACGGAGAAGTCTTGAAATGACCGCGCGCTGGTACATCGTCCACGCCTATTCGAACTTTGAAAAGAAGGTCGCCGAGGATATCGAGAACAAGGCCAAGCAGAAGGGCCTGTCCGCCGACATCCACCAGATCGTGGTTCCGACCGAGAAGGTCGTCGAAGTTCGCCGCGGCCGCAAGGTCGATGCCGAGCGCAAGTTCTTCCCGGGCTATGTGCTGCTGAAGGCGAATTTGACCGACGCTGTGTTCTCGCTGGTCAAGAACACACCGAAGGTCACCGGCTTCCTGGGTGACTCCAAGCCGGTGCCGATCACCGAGGCGGAAGCGCAGCGCATCCTGAACCAGGTGCAGGAAGGCGTCGAGCGGCCCAAGCCCTCGGTCACGTTCGAGATCGGCGAAGCGATCCGCGTTTCGGATGGTCCCTTCGCGTCGTTCAACGGTTTCGTCCAGGAAGTGGACGAGGAGCGGGCGCGGCTCAAGGTGGAAGTTTCGATCTTCGGGCGCGCCGTGCCGGTCGATCTGGAATTCGGACAGGTCGAAAAGGGCTGATCCGAAATCCCTGACGCCGGTTTGGCGATCAGGGGAGGCGGCGCGGAAGCGCGGCCTGAGAACGGTGGGAGACGAATGCGGCTTTAGCCGGCCGCATGGATCGCACCACCAGACTGCAACCGCCGGCATGACCGGCATAGACAAAGGCAGGAAAAGAGATGGCTAAGAAAATTGCAGGCCAGCTCAAGCTCCAGGTGAAAGCGGGATCGGCTACGCCGTCTCCCCCGATCGGCCCGGCGCTTGGTCAGCGTGGCATCAACATCATGGAGTTCTGCAAGGCGTTCAACGCGCAGACCCAGGAAATGGAAAAGGGATCGCCGGTTCCGGTCGTCATCACCTACTATCAGGACAAGTCCTTCACCTTCGTCATGAAGACGGCGCCGGTGAGCTACTTCCTGAAGAAGGCAGCGAACCTGACGTCCGGTTCCAAGGAGCCGGGCAAGGTCAAGGCCGGTACGGTTTCGCGTGACAAGGTCCGCGAGATTGCCACCGCGAAGATGAAAGACCTGAACGCAAACGACGTCGAAGCGGCCATGCGCATGGTCGAGGGCTCCGCCCGCTCGATGGGTCTGGAAGTGGTGGGCTAAGATCATGGCAAAGATTGCAAAGCGTGTATCGAAGACCCGCGAAGGCATCGATCCCAACAAGGCTTATGCCCTGGGTGATGCGCTGAAGCTGCTCAAGGACCGTTCCTCGGTGAAGTTCGATGAGACCATCGAAGTCGCCATGAATCTCGGCGTCGACCCGCGCCATGCCGACCAGATGGTCCGCGGCGTGGTCAACCTGCCGAACGGCACCGGCCGCTCGGTGCGTGTCGCCGTGTTCGCCCGTGGCGACAAGGCCGACGAAGCGCGCGCCGCCGGCGCCGACATCGTTGGTGCCGAGGATCTGGTCGACATCGTCCAGAAGGGCACGATCGATTTCGATCGCTGCATCGCCACGCCGGACATGATGCCGCTGGTCGGTCGTCTGGGCAAAGTGCTCGGCCCGCGCGGCATGATGCCGAACCCGAAGGTCGGCACCGTCACCACCGACGTTGCCGCCGCCGTCAAGGCATCCAAGGGCGGCGCCGTCGAGTTCCGTGTCGAGAAGGCTGGCATCGTCCATGCCGGCGTCGGCAAGGTCTCGTTCGACGTCAAGGCGCTGGAAGAGAACATCCGCGCCTTCGCCGATGCGGTGACCAAGGCAAAGCCGACTGGCGCCAAGGGCAACTACGTCAAGAAGGTGTCGGTCACCTCGACGATGGGCCCGGGCCTCAAGCTCGACGTCGCGACGCTCAACGCGTCCTGATACGAACATTTGGATCGGCCGCTAAGCGGCTGATCCGCAAGTGAATTCCGGGCCTCCGACCTAGTTGGCGGCCCGGTGCCGGAAGTCGAAAGGCTTCCGGACATCCTGTCCGAGATTGCAGGCGGCCCAGAAGCCTTAATTCGATTTGGGCCTGCATGAGACGGGTGAAGACCGGACAACGGAGCGATTGCTCCAATGAAAGGTTCGAACCGTGTTTGCCTTTTGTCTGCGCATCGCCGGCTTGACTGTCGATGTGGCGAAAGGGGGCAGGATCCTCGAGCGTCGTTCGGGAGATCCGTTACTGGATGGCCCGGCCGACAAAAGGCAACCCGACGCCTGTCCTCGTCAATGGGATGTTCCCGTTAACAGGATTGGGGTCAACTGGAGATAGGCAGTGGACAGAGCGGAAAAACGCGAACTCGTCACGGGCCTGAACGGTGCGTTCTCGAACGCAGGTTCAGTGGTCGTGGCCCACTACGCCGGTATCACCGTCGCGCAAATGAACGACCTTCGGTCGAAAATGCGCGCCGCCGGTGGCACCGTCAAAGTCGCGAAGAACCGTCTCGCCAAAATCGCTCTTCAGGGCACGGACTCCGCATCGATCATCGAGCTGTTCAAGGGACAGACGCTGATTGCTTATTCGGAGGATCCGATTGCGGCGCCGAAGGTCGCGTCCGATTTCGCCAAGGGAAATGACAAGCTCGTCATTCTCGGTGGCGCAATGGGCACCACCTCGCTCAATGCCGACGGTGTGAAGGCACTCGCCACACTTCCGTCGCTCGATGAGCTGCGCGCCAGGCTGGTTGGCATGATCGCCACGCCGGCAACCCGGATCGCCCAGATCGTCAATGCGCCAGCGGCTTCGGTCGCGCGCGTCATCGGCGCTTACGCCCGGAAGGACGAGGCGGCATGAGGCCGTTCCTCGCTATCACAAACACACGTTCGAACCTTATGAAGGAACACAACAATGGCTGATCTCGCAAAGATCGTAGACGACCTTTCGAAGCTGACCGTCCTCGAGGCGGCTGAGCTGTCGAAGCTTCTGGAAGAAAAGTGGGGCGTTTCCGCCGCTGCTCCGGTGGCTGTTGCCGCCGCTGGCGGTGGTGCGGCCGCTGCTGCTCCGGTCGAGGAAAAGACGGAATTCGACGTCGTCCTCACCGAGGCAGGCGCTCAGAAGATCAACGTCATCAAGGAAGTCCGCGCCATCACCGGTCTTGGCCTCAAGGAAGCCAAGGACCTGGTCGAAGCGGCTCCGAAGCCGGTCAAGGAAGCCGTTTCCAAGGCCGACGCTGACAAGTTCAAGGCCCAGCTGGAAGCAGCCGGCGCCAAGGTCGAACTGAAGTAAGCGTAAAAGCGGCGGGCGGCCTCGCGCCGTCCGCCACTCCCTTCGCCCGAAGGGAGTGCGCGTAACGCGAGATCTACGAGAACCTCTTTCCTGAGGGCCGAAAACCGGCCTTCAGGAAACGGGTTTTCTCCCGTTCTAGCCGGCCGCCGACAGGCGCCGGGAAAACAGACAGAGGGTTGCCGCCAAGGTGGCCCAGCATGCAAGGCGAGCCGCGGCGAGGCTCGTCCCGAGTTTAGAGCTAAGGAGCGACGATGGCCCAGACCCAGACTTTCAATGGCCGCAGACGCGTACGCAAGTTCTTCGGAAAGATTCCGGAAGTTGCGGAGATGCCGAACCTGATCGAGGTTCAGAAGGCATCCTATGACCAGTTCCTGATGGTGGCGGAGCCCAAGGGTGGGCGTCCGGACGAGGGACTGCAGGCTGTTTTCAAGTCGGTCTTCCCGATCTCCGATTTTTCCGGCTCCTCGATGCTGGAGTTCGTGAAGTATGAGTTCGAAGGACCGAAATTCGACGTTGACGAATGCCGTCAGCGCGACCTGACCTATGCCGCGCCGCTCAAGGTGACGCTGCGCCTCATCGTGTTCGATATCGACGAGGATACCGGCGCCAAGTCCATCAAGGACATCAAGGAGCAGGACGTCTACATGGGCGACATGCCGCTCATGACGCTGAATGGCACCTTCATCGTCAACGGCACCGAGCGCGTCATCGTCTCGCAGATGCACCGCTCGCCGGGCGTCTTCTTCGACCATGACAAGGGCAAGTCGCACTCGTCGGGCAAGCTTCTGTTTGCCGCGCGCGTCATCCCCTATCGCGGCTCGTGGCTCGACATCGAGTTCGATTCCAAGGACGTCGTGCACGCCCGCATCGATCGTCGCCGCAAGATTCCGGTGACGTCGCTGCTGATGGCGCTCGGCATGGACGGCGAAGAAATCCTGTCGACCTTCTACAACAAGATCACCTACAAGCGCGCCGGCGACCATTGGCGCATTCCGTTCAACGTCGAGCGTTTCCGCGGCCTCAAGGCCGTCGGCGACCTGGTCGATGCCGATACCGGCGAAGTCGTCGTCGAAGCCGGCAAGAAGATCACGGCACGTCAGGCTCGGGCGCTTGGCGAAAAGGGTCTGAAGGCGATCAAGGCGACCGACGAGGATCTGCTCGGCAACTACCTGGCCGAGGACATCGTCAACTACGCCACCGGCGAGATATTCCTCGAAGCCGGGGACGAGATCGACGAGAAGACGCTGAAGGTTCTGCTCGGCACCGGCGAAGACGAGATCAAGGTTCTCGACATCGACCACGTCAATGTCGGCGCCTATATCCGCAACACGCTCAACGTCGACAAGAACGAGAGCCGCCAGGACGCGCTGTTCGACATCTATCGTGTCATGCGCCCCGGCGAGCCGCCGACGCTCGAAACCGCCGAAGCCATGTTCAACTCGCTGTTCTTCGACAGTGAGCGCTACGATCTGTCGGCCGTTGGCCGCGTCAAGATGAACATGCGCCTCGAGCTCAAGGCCGAGGACACCGTGCGCGTGCTGCGCAAGGACGACATCCTGGCCGTGGTCAGGACGCTGGTTGAACTGCGCGACGGCAAGGGCGAGATCGACGACATCGACAATCTCGGCAACCGCCGCGTGCGTTCGGTCGGCGAGCTGATGGAAAACCAGTACCGCGTCGGCCTGCTGCGCATGGAACGCGCGATCAAGGAGCGTATGTCCTCGATCGAGATCGACACGGTCATGCCGCAGGACCTGATCAACGCCAAGCCGGCGGCTGCCGCCGTGCGCGAGTTCTTCGGTTCCTCGCAGCTGTCGCAGTTCATGGACCAGACCAACCCGCTGTCGGAGATCACCCACAAGCGCCGCCTCTCGGCGCTTGGACCGGGCGGTCTGACCCGCGAGCGCGCCGGCTTCGAAGTGCGCGACGTGCACCCGACGCATTACGGCCGCATCTGCCCGATCGAGACGCCGGAAGGCCCGAATATCGGTCTGATCAACTCGCTGGCCACCTTCGCACGCGTCAACAAGTACGGCTTCATCGAGAGCCCGTACCGCAAGATCGTCGACGGCAAGCTGACCAATGACGTCGTCTATCTCTCGGCGATGGAAGAGGCCAAGCACCATGTCGCGCAGGCCAACGCCGAGCTCGACAAGAACGGTGGTTTCGTCGACGAATTCGTCATTTGCCGCAGTGCCGGCGAAGTGATGATGGCGCCGCGCGAAAACGTCGATCTGATGGACGTGTCGCCCAAGCAGATGGTGTCGGTGGCCGCGGCCCTGATCCCGTTCCTGGAAAACGACGACGCCAACCGCGCTCTAATGGGCTCGAACATGCAGCGTCAGGCCGTGCCGCTGGTGCGCGCCGAGGCGCCGTTCGTCGGCACCGGCATGGAGCCGATCGTTGCCCGTGACTCGGGCGCTGCCATCGGCGCCCGCCGCGGCGGCATCGTCGACCAGGTGGATGCGACGCGTATCGTTATCCGCGCTACCGAAGATCTCGATCCGGGCAAGTCCGGCGTCGACATCTACCGGCTGATGAAGTTCCAGCGTTCGAACCAGAACACCTGCATCAACCAGCGTCCGCTGGTTCGCATGGGTGACCTCGTCAACAAGGGCGACATCATCGCCGACGGTCCGTCGACCGAGCTCGGTGATCTGGCGCTCGGCCGCAACGTGCTGGTCGCGTTCATGCCGTGGAATGGCTACAACTACGAGGACTCGATCCTCCTGTCCGAACGCATCGTCGCCGATGACGTCTTCACCTCGATCCATATCGAGGAGTTCGAGGTCATGGCGCGCGATACCAAGCTCGGGCCGGAGGAAATCACGCGCGATATTCCGAACGTCTCGGAAGAAGCGCTGAAGAACCTCGACGAAGCCGGCATCGTCTACATCGGTGCGGAAGTTCAGCCGGGCGACATCCTGGTCGGCAAGATCACGCCGAAGGGGGAAAGCCCGATGACGCCGGAAGAGAAGCTTCTGCGCGCCATCTTCGGCGAAAAGGCATCCGATGTGCGCGACACCTCGATGCGCATGCCTCCGGGCACTTTCGGCACCGTCGTCGAGGTGCGCGTCTTCAATCGCCACGGTGTGGAGAAGGACGAGCGCGCCATGGCGATCGAGCGCGAGGAGATCGAACGCCTCGCCAAGGACCGCGACGACGAGCAGGCCATTTTGGACCGTAACGTCTATGCGCGTCTTTCCGACGTGCTCGTCGGCAAGGAAGCGATCGCTGGACCGAAGGGCTTCAAGAAGGGCTCGACGCTGTCCAAGGATACGCTCGACGAGTATCCGCGTTCGCAGTGGTGGCAGTTTGCCGTGGAGAACGAAAAGCTCCAGAGCGAACTCGAAGCCCTGCGTGGCCAGTACGACGATTCCAAGAAGGCGCTCGAACAGCGTTTCATGGACAAGGTCGAGAAGGTCCAGCGCGGCGACGAAATGCCTCCGGGCGTCATGAAGATGGTCAAGGTCTTCGTGGCCGTGAAGCGCAAGATGCAGCCCGGCGACAAGATGGCCGGCCGTCACGGCAACAAGGGTGTCGTGTCGCGGATCGTTCCGGTCGAGGACATGCCTTTCCTCGAGGACGGCACGCATGCCGATATCGTGCTCAACCCGCTGGGTGTGCCGAGCCGCATGAATGTCGGCCAGATCCTGGAAACGCATCTGGGCTGGGCATGCGCGGGCATGGGCAGGAAAATCGGCGAGCTGATCGACACGTACAAGGCAGCCGGCGACATCAAGCCGCTGCGCAAGACGCTCGAGAGCTTCATCCCGGCCAACGACCGCAACGAGCCGGTTCGTGACTATGACGACGAGAGCATTGTTCGCCTCAGCGAGCAGATGCGCCGCGGCGTCTCGATCGCGACCCCGGTGTTCGACGGCGCGCACGAGGCTGACATCAACATCATGCTGGAGCAGGCGGGCCTGCACACCAGCGGTCAGTCGCAACTCTATGACGGACGCACCGGCGAGCCGTTCGATCGCAAGGTGACGATGGGCTACATCTACATGCTCAAGCTTCACCATCTCGTGGACGACAAGATCCACGCGCGTTCGATCGGTCCGTACTCGCTCGTCACCCAGCAGCCGCTGGGCGGCAAGGCGCAGTTCGGTGGCCAGCGCTTCGGCGAGATGGAGGTCTGGGCACTCGAAGCATACGGCGCCGCCTACACGCTGCAGGAAATGCTGACGGTGAAGTCGGACGACGTCGCAGGCCGTACCAAGGTCTACGAGGCGATCGTCCGTGGCGACGACACCTTCGAGGCCGGCATCCCCGAGAGCTTCAACGTTCTCGTCAAGGAAATGCGGTCTCTCGGCCTCAATGTCGAGCTGGAGAACACCAAGCTCGACGACAACCCTGTCCGGCTGCCAGATGCTGCCGAATAGGGGCGCGGCCGAGTAAGGCAATGGCGCGCCACGGCTTTCCGCGGCGCGCCTCGATCATGATCCCGAAAAGTGGCTACCGGTTTTCGGATGGGATCATGCTCAACCAGGAAGTATTCGACGGCCAGTGGCCGACAAAGACGGCGGGCGTTTGGCTCGCGACTAGATGCAAGGGGTCTTCGAGGATCCCGAAAAGGAGAACGGCATGAACCAAGAGGTCATGAATCTCTTCAATCCCCAGGCGCCTGCGCAGGTGTTCGATTCCATCCGGATATCGCTCGCCAGCCCTGAGAAGATTCTGTCCTGGTCTTTCGGCGAGATCAAGAAGCCGGAGACCATCAACTACCGCACCTTCAAGCCGGAGCGTGACGGTCTGTTCTGCGCGCGCATTTTTGGCCCGATCAAGGACTATGAGTGCCTGTGCGGCAAGTACAAGCGCATGAAGTACAAGGGCGTCATCTGCGAGAAGTGCGGCGTTGAAGTCACGCTGTCGCGCGTTCGCCGCGAGCGCATGGGCCATATCGAACTGGCGGCACCGGTCGCCCATATCTGGTTCCTGAAGTCGCTGCCGTCGCGCATCGGCACGCTGCTCGACATGACCCTGAAGGACATCGAGCGCGTCCTCTACTTCGAGAACTACATCGTCACCGAACCTGGCCTCACCGCGCTGAAGGAGCACCAGCTGCTCAGCGAGGAAGAGTACATGATCGCCGTCGACGAGTATGGCGAGGATTCGTTCACCGCCATGATCGGCGCCGAGGCCATTCATGACCTCCTGGCCGGCATGGACTTGGAGAAGATCGCCGGCGACCTGCGTTCGGAACTGGCTTCGACCACCTCCGAGCTGAAGCAGAAGAAGTATCTGAAGCGGCTCAAGGTCGTCGAGAACTTCATGGAATCCGGCAACCGTCCGGAATGGATGATCATGAAGGTGGTTCCGGTGATCCCGCCGGACCTGCGCCCGCTGGTTCCTCTGGACGGCGGCCGCTTCGCCACGTCGGATCTGAACGACCTCTATCGCCGCGTCATCAACCGCAACAATCGTCTGAAGCGGCTGATCGAGCTGCGCGCTCCCGGCATCATCGTGCGCAATGAAAAGCGCATGCTGCAGGAAGCCGTCGATGCGCTGTTCGACAACGGCCGTCGCGGCCGCGTCATCACCGGCGCCAACAAGCGCCCGCTGAAGTCGCTGTCCGACATGCTCAAGGGCAAGCAGGGCCGGTTCCGTCAGAACCTGCTCGGCAAGCGCGTCGACTATTCCGGCCGCTCGGTCATCGTGACCGGTCCGGAGCTCAAGCTGCACCAGTGCGGCCTGCCCAAGAAGATGGCGCTCGAACTGTTCAAGCCCTTCATCTACGCCCGTCTCGACGCCAAGGGTTACTCCTCGACCGTCAAGCAGGCGAAGAAGCTGGTCGAAAAGGAGCGTCCGGAAGTCTGGGATATCCTCGACGAGGTCATCCGCGAACATCCGGTGCTGCTGAACCGTGCGCCGACGCTGCACCGTCTCGGCATCCAGGCGTTCGAGCCGATCCTGATCGAGGGCAAGGCGATCCAGTTGCACCCGCTGGTCTGCACGGCCTTCAACGCCGACTTCGACGGCGACCAGATGGCCGTTCACGTGCCGCTGTCGCTGGAAGCGCAGCTTGAAGCCCGCGTGCTGATGATGTCGACCAACAACATCCTGCACCCGGCTTCCGGCGCGCCGATCATCGTGCCGTCGCAGGACATGGTTCTGGGTCTCTACTATCTCTCGATCGTCAACCAGAACGAGCCGGGCGAGGGCATGGTGTTTGCCGACATGGGCGAACTCCAGCACGCGCTCGAGACCAAGGCCGTGACGCTGCACTCCAAGATCAAGGGTCGTTTCCGCACGGTCGACGCCGAAGGCAAGGTGGTGTCGAAGATCCATGACACCACGCCTGGCCGCATGATCATCGGCGAGCTTCTGCCGAAGAACGTCAACGTGCCTTACGAGACCGCCAACCAGGAGATGACCAAGAAGAACATCTCCAAGATGATCGACACCGTCTACCGCCATTGCGGTCAGAAGGAGACGGTCATTTTCTGCGATCGCATCATGGCTCTCGGCTTCAGCCATGCCTGCCGTGCCGGCATTTCGTTCGGCAAGGACGACATGCTGATCCCGGATGCCAAGATCAAGCTGGTCTCCGACACCGAGGCTTTGGCCAAGGAATACGAGCAGCAGTACAATGACGGTCTGATCACGCAGGGCGAGAAGTACAACAAGGTCGTCGACGCCTGGGCCAAGTGCTCGGAAAAGGTCGCCGACGAGATGATGGCCCGCATCAAGGCGGTCGAGTTCGAGGACAATGGCCGTCAGAAGCCGATGAACTCGATCTACATGATGTCGCACTCCGGTGCGCGTGGCTCGCCCACCCAGATGCGTCAGCTTGCCGGCATGCGCGGCCTTATGGCCAAGCCGTCGGGTGAAATCATCGAAACGCCGATCATCTCGAACTTCAAGGAAGGCCTGACCGTGCTCGAGTACTTCAACTCGACCCACGGCGCCCGCAAGGGTCTGGCCGACACCGCCTTGAAGACGGCGAACTCGGGTTACCTCACCCGTCGTCTGGTCGACGTGGCGCAGGACTGCATCGTCAACTCCGTCGACTGCGGCACCGACAAGGGCCTCACCATGCAGCCGATCGTCGATGCCGGTCAGGTCGTCGCTTCGGTCGGCCAGCGCGTGCTGGGCCGTACGTCGCTCGACGACATCACACATCCGGTGTCGGGCGAGATCCTGGTCAAGGCCGGAACGCTGATGGACGAGCGTGACGTGGAACAGATCGAAAAGGCCGGCGTCCAGTCGGTCCGCATCCGCTCGGCACTGACTTGCGAAGTCAGGGTTGGCGTCTGCGCGGTCTGCTACGGTCGCGATCTTGCCCGCGGCACCCCGGTCAACCAGGGCGAAGCCGTCGGCGTCATCGCGGCGCAGTCGATCGGCGAGCCGGGCACGCAGCTCACCATGCGTACCTTCCACATGGGCGGTACCGCGCAGGTGGTGGACAGCTCGTTCCTTGAAGCCTCGTATGAGGGCAAGGTCGAGATCCGCAACCGCAACGTGGTGCGCAACTCCGACGGCCAGCAGATGGTCATGGGCCGCAACATGGCGGTGCTGATCCTCGACGAAGCCGGCAAGGAGCGCGCCTCGCACCGTCTCACCTATGGTTCGCGCATCTTCGTGGACGATGGTGACAAGGTGAAGCGCGGCCAGCGTATCGCCGAGTGGGATCCCTATACCCGTCCAGTCCTCACCGAAATCGAGGGCAGGGTGTCGTACGAGGATCTGGTCGACGGCATTTCCGTTCAGGAAACGGCCGACGAGTCGACCGGCATCACCAAGCGTGAGGTCATCGACTGGCGCTCGACGCCACGCGGTAACGACCTGAAGCCGGCGATCGCGATCCAGGACGCCAAGGGCAAGGTCGGCAAGCTGTCGAAGGGCGGCGACGCGCGCTTCCTGCTCTCGGTCGAGGCCATTCTTTCGGTCGAGCCGGGCTCGCAGGTTCGTCCCGGCGACGTGCTGGCGCGTATTCCGATGGAAAGCGCCAAGACCAAGGACATCACCGGCGGTCTGCCGCGTGTTGCCGAACTGTTCGAGGCACGTCGTCCGAAGGATCACGCCATCATCGCCGAGATCGACGGCACGATCCGCTTCGGCCGCGACTACAAGAACAAGCGTCGCATCATCATCGAGCCGCATGACTCGACGCTTGAGCCGGTCGAATACCTGATCCCGAAGGGCAAGCCGTTCCATCTCCAGGACGGCGACGTCATCGAGAAGGGCGACTACATCCTCGACGGCAATCCGGCGCCGCACGACATCCTGGCGATCAAGGGCGTGGAGGCACTTGCTTCCTACCTCGTCAACGAGATCCAGGAAGTCTATCGTCTGCAGGGCGTGCAGATCAACGACAAGCACATCGAGGTGATCGTTCGCCAGATGCTGCAGAAGGTCGAGATCACGGTGCAGGGCGACTCGACCTACATTCCGGGCGATCATGTCGACGTGATCGAACTGGAAGAGGTCAACGAGCGTCTGGTCGAGGACGGCAAGAAGCCGGCCGAAGGCCTGCCGGTGCTGCTCGGCATCACCAAGGCATCGCTGCAGACGCCATCCTTCATCTCGGCCGCCTCCTTCCAGGAGACGACCCGAGTGCTGACGGAAGCCGCGGTTGCCGGCAAGACCGACATGCTGCAGGGACTGAAGGAAAACGTCATCGTCGGCCGGCTTATCCCGGCCGGCACCGGCGGCACGATGAGCCAGATTCGGCGCATCGCCACCTCGCGCGACGAACTGATCATCGACGAGCGCCGCAAGGCCTCGGGTGTGGAAGTCGCCGAGCCGATGCTGGCCGACATGACAACCGCCGCGCAGTAAGCGGACGGAAAGGGAAGAGGAAAAGGGGCCGAATGGCCCCTTTTCGCGTTTAGGTCTCCAATTGGATCGGAGAAGAAAACGATGAGCAAAAGAAGCTGGGCGGCAGTCGACGACTACATCGTCGGTTCCCTGTTTGAGGCGGACCCCGTGCTTGATGCCGTTCTGGCGGCCAACCACGATCAGGGCCTGCCGGCGATCGACGTGTCGCCGGCGCAGGGCAAGCTGCTTTCCCTTCTTGCGCGGATGCGGGGAGCCAAAAAGGTTCTCGAAATCGGCACGCTGGGCGGCTATTCGACCATCTGGATGGCGCGCGCACTGCCTGCCGACGGCAAGATCGTGACACTTGGACTCGACCCGCATCACGCCAGCGTCGCGCGATCGAATTTCGAGCGGGCAGGCGTCTTGGAGCGGGTGGAACTGCGGGTCGGTCCGGCGCTTCAGTCGCTTGCAGCACTTGGCGCCGAGCATGCCGGTCCATTCGACTTCATCTTCATCGATGCCGACAAGCCGAACAATCCGCACTACCTATCCTGGGCCATGCGGTTGTCGCGGCCCGGAACCGTCATCGTCTGCGACAACGTCATCCGCGACGGCGCAGTGCTCGATCAGGGTGGCCGTGATCCCAATGTAGAAGGGGCACGCGCCGCATTCTCGTTCATCGGCAGCGAGAAGCGTCTGGACGGCACCGCCATCCAGACCGTCGGCGCCAAAGGCTATGATGGCTTTGCCATTGCGATTGTGGAGTGACGGCCGATCGGCGAACAGCCAAGCCGCCCCTGTTCAATCGAAAAAAGCCTCGACCACGTTGCGCTTGCCGAGCATGAAGGCGTCGGCCACATGCTGGAGGGGCGCGAGGTCGACATCGGAGGTGCCGGCGCGCACGATTTCGGCAAAGCGCTTGTAGAGCATCGGGTACTCGGCCTCCGGCTCGTCATGAACCACCTTGCCGTCGATGGCGAGCTTCGAGCCGCCGCCCGACAGCACCATGGCGCCCTTGTCGGTCTCGGCCAGGATGTCCCAGCTTTGCGGGCCGGTCTGCAGCCAGTCGAGATCCATCGTCACCGGCAATCCATTCGAGGTGCGGAAGGCGACGCGCGCGGCAACCGGGGAGGCGCGGTTTTCGGGAAAATCCAACACCGCCGAGGTGATGAACATCGCCGGCAGGATATGGGTGGCAATCGAGAGCGCGTTGATGCCGGGATCGAAGACGCCAAAACCGCCGGGAGCCCAGATCCATTCCTGGTTCGGGTGCCAGCGGCGCACATCTTCCTTCCAGTTGATGGCGGCCGACTTGATCTTGGTCGTGTCGAGAAATGCGCGCGCGGCCTCGACCGCCGGCGCATAGCGCGAGTGCCAGCTGGCGAACAGCGAGACGCCGTTCTGCGCGGCCAATGTCTTGAGGTCCTCGACCTCGCTGACAGTGGCGCCAGGCGGCTTCTCCAGGAAGACATGCTTCTTCGCCATCAGCGCGGTGCGCGCCGCGTCGTAGCGGAACTGCGGCGGCATGCAGAGCGACACGGCCTCGAGTTCGGGAACGGCATCGAGCATGGCTTCGATATCAGTGAAATTGGGGATGTCTTCTACCTTGCCATGCCGGCTTGCGGCCGCGATGAGGCGATAGTCCTGGTCTTTCGCCAGAGCCGGCAGATGCTGGTCGTGGACGATCTTGCCGACGCCGACGATGCCTATCTTGATGGGCTGGGACACGGCCGCTCCGTCTGTTTGATGATGGTGATGGTTTCTTATCAGAACACTTGCCCCGGGCAAGCCGAAGCCGAGCAGGCAAGCTCAGCCTTCCTCGAGCGGCAGTGCACATTTTTGGCTGGGAAGGCCTCGGTCGCCGATTCGTCTCGGTAGCCGATTCGAAAGCTGGACCGGGAGGTCGGGGTCAGATCGGCACGTCGAAGGTGACGATCGACACTTCGCCTTCGAGCGCGCCCTGGAAGGCGGAGATATGCGGCTCTTCGTCGGGGATGCCGTCCATGTCGCCGATCTGGTCGAGCTCGGCCTCGGCGTACCCTTCGGCGGCAAGCGATTCGAGTGCCCGGCGCACCGCCGAATCGTCGTCGGGCGCAACCAGCATGACGTGGACGCCTTCCGGTTTGCCGCCTTTTTTCTTCCACACCCGGCCGGTGATGATGGTGACCGGGCGTTCTTCGTTGTCGTTCACGGGCCGATTCCTCTTGGCAGCGGGTGGGCGGGCGAGGGGGTTTTGACTGCTCATGCGGCCTTTTCGCATGAAGCAAGGCCGCGCAACAGCGCAAACCCATTCACTTTGCCTGAAGGCTTGTCACTTTCTTCCTCGCTCTTGCAAAAATGCGAAAGAAAATTACATGCGGTTTTCGCATGGCTGCCAAGCCTTGGTCGGCGTGCAATATTTGGTGCTCCGGGCTTGACGGTCCGCGGTCTTACGAGTAGAAGCCGCCCAGTCAGAACCGATGTGAGGCTCTCCCTTCCGAAGCGACACGCTTTGGAGTTTGCCTCAAACAGGGTTCGTTTTACGAGCGAAAAGACATTTCCGGCGTGCACGAAGCGGCTTCCGCTTCCTCTGCCTTTTGTTCGGGCAAGACCGCGAGGCGCGGTTTATGGCCCGAATTTGCGTATGGAAATGACGCTTTGAGCGGCCCTGACCGGGCGAGACACGGAATTGAGAGACAAGAGGGTTTAATGCCTACCGTCAACCAGCTGATCCGCAAGCCGCGCATTGCGCCGGTGAAGCGCAACAAGGTCCCGGCCATGCAGCAGAACCCGCAGAAGCGGGGCGTTTGCACGCGCGTCTATACAACGACGCCGAAGAAGCCGAACTCGGCGCTGCGCAAGGTGGCCAAGATCCGCCTGACCAATGGTTTTGAAGTGATCGGGTACATCCCCGGCGAAGGCCACAACCTTCAGGAGCACTCCGTGGTCATGATCCGCGGCGGCCGCGTCAAGGATCTTCCGGGCGTTCGCTACCACATCATCCGCGGCGTGCTCGACACGCAGGGTGTGAAGAACCGCAAGCAGCGCCGTTCGAAGTACGGCGCCAAGCGTCCGAAGTAAGGGGCGTCCGAAGTAAGATTTTCCGGCCTTGGCGCTTCTTGAGTGCGTCGGGCTATGAGATTGAGAGACAAAAGCCATGTCGCGTCGTCACAGTGCAGAAAAGCGTGAGATCAATCCGGACCCGAAGTTCGGCGATCTGATCGTCACCAAGTTCATGAACGCCGTCATGTATGACGGCAAGAAGTCGGTCGCCGAGACAATCGTCTACGGCGCGCTCGACCAGGTTCAGTCGAAGACCAAGCAGGAGCCGGTCACCGTCTTCCATCAGGCGCTCGACAATGTCGCGCCGCATGTTGAAGTGCGTTCGCGTCGTGTCGGTGGCGCCACCTACCAGGTTCCGGTCGACGTGCGCCCCGAGCGCCGCCAGGCATTGGCCATTCGCTGGCTGATCGCGGCGGCCCGCAATCGCAACGAGACCACGATGGTCGACCGCCTCTCCGGCGAGCTGATGGATGCGGCCAACAACCGCGGCACGGCTGTCAAGAAGCGTGAAGACACCCACAAGATGGCTGAAGCCAACCGCGCTTTCGCGCACTACCGCTGGTAAAGCGCGAACGAGACTGAGAGGCAGCTACGATGGCCCGCGAATACAAAATCGAAGACTACCGCAATTTCGGTATCATGGCGCATATTGACGCCGGCAAGACGACGACCACCGAGCGCGTCCTCTACTACACGGGCAAGTCGCACAAGATCGGCGAAGTCCACGACGGCGCTGCCACCATGGATTGGATGGAGCAGGAGCAGGAGCGCGGCATCACCATCACGTCCGCCGCGACCACGACCTTCTGGAAGGCTCGTGACGGCAAGATGCACCGCTTCAACATCATCGACACCCCCGGCCACGTCGACTTCACCATCGAAGTTGAGCGTTCGCTGCGCGTTCTCGACGGCGCCATTGCGCTGCTCGATGCCAATGCCGGCGTTGAGCCGCAGACCGAGACCGTCTGGCGCCAGGCCGACAAGTATCGCGTTCCGCGCATGATCTTCTGCAACAAGATGGACAAGATCGGTGCCGACTTCTATCGCTCGGTCGAGATGATCGGTTCGCGCCTCGGCGCGCATGCCGTTGTCATGCAGCTGCCGATCGGCGCCGAGACCGAGTTCAAGGGTGTCGTCGACCTCGTCGAGATGAATGCGCTGGTCTGGCGCGACGAGACGCTGGGCGCTGCCTGGGATGTCGTCGAGATCCCGGACGACCTCAAGGCTCGTGCCGAAGAATACCGCGAGAAGATGATCGAGGCCGCCGTCGAAATGGACGAGACGGCGCTTGAGAATTACCTCGAAGGCAAGATGCCGTCGAATGACGAGATCCGTGCGCTGATCCGCAAGGGCACCATCGCGGTCAAGTTCTACCCGATGTTCTGTGGCTCGGCCTTCAAGAACAAGGGCGTGCAGCCGCTGCTCGACGCCGTCGTCGAATATCTGCCGTCGCCGGCCGATGTTCCCGCCATCAAGGGCGTCGATGCCAAGACCGACGCCGAGATCGAGCGTCATGCCGACGACAACGAGCCGCTGTCGATGCTCGCCTTCAAGATCATGAACGACCCGTTCGTCGGTTCGCTGACCTTTGCCCGCATCTATTCGGGCAAGCTCACCAAGGGCATCTCGGTCGACAACACCGTGAAGGGCAAGAAAGAGCGCATCGGCCGCATGCTGCAGATGCATGCGAACTCGCGCGCTGACGTCGAAGAGGCTTTTGCCGGCGACATCGTTGCTCTTGCCGGTCTCAAGGACACGACCACCGGCGACACGCTGAGCGATCCGCTGCATCCGGTCATTCTCGAGCGCATGGAATTCCCCGATCCGGTCATCCAGATCGCCATCGAGCCGAAGACCAAGAACGACCAGGAAAAGATGGGCCTCGCCCTTCACCGCCTGGCTGCCGAGGATCCGTCCTTCCGTGTCAAGACCGACGAGGAAAGCGGCCAGACCATCATTTCCGGCATGGGCGAACTTCACCTGGACATCATCGTCGACCGCATGCGTCGCGAGTTCAAGGTCGAGGCCAATGTCGGCGCTCCGCAGGTGGCCTATCGCGAGACGATCACCCGCAGGCACGAGCAGGATTACACGCACAAGAAGCAGACCGGCGGTACCGGTCAGTTCGCTCGCGTCAAGATCGTCTTCGAACCGAACCCGGACAGCAGCGAGTTCCAGTTCGAAACCAAGATCGTTGGCGGCGCTGTGCCGAAGGAATACATCCCCGGTGTCGAAAAGGGCATCAACAGCGTCATGACCTCGGGTCCGTTCGCGGGCTTCCCGATGATCGGCGTCAAGGCGACGCTGATCGACGGTGCCTACCACGACGTGGACTCCAGCGTTCTGGCCTTCGAAATCGCCGGCCGCGCCTGTTTCCGTGAGGCCGCACCCAAGCTTGGCGTGCAGCTGCTCGAGCCGATCATGAAGGTCGAAGTGGTGACGCCGGAAGACTACGTCGGCAGCGTCATCGGCGATCTGAACGGTCGTCGTGGCCAGATCCAGGGCCAGGAAGCGCGTGGCGTGGCCGTGGTCATCAATGCGATGGTGCCGCTCGCCAACATGTTCAAGTACGTCGACAACCTGCGCTCGATGAGCCAGGGCCGTGCGGCCTACACGATGCAGTTCGATCACTACGAGCCGGTCCCTACGGCGGTGGCCCAGGAAGTCCAGAAGAAATACGCGTAAGGGTTCCTTAGCCGCCGGATCGCGTCCCTTCGCGGTGCCGGATCTGAAGAGCGAATAACAATTTCCCCCAAGCGGGTAGAATAGACGGAGAACGATTATGGCCAAAGGTAAATTCGAGCGTAACAAGCCTCACGTGAACATCGGCACGATTGGCCACGTCGACCATGGCAAGACGTCGCTGACGGCGG
>NZ_JAMYOM010000050.1:0-14073 GCF_040319805.1 Mesorhizobium sp. M0848
GGGGAACAGCCAGTCCTTCGGCTTTGCCAACCGCCAATAGACCCGCAGAATCCGCAGAAGCTGCACCGACAGCATGACATAACGGTCTTTCCCGCCCTTGCCATGCTCGACCCGGATGACACCGCGTTCGCTGTCGATACTGTCGACCTTCAGGCCGACAGCCTCCGAAGCACGAAGGCCAGCGGCGTAGGCCGTGGTCAAGGCTGTGCGCGTCCTCAGGCTCGGCACCGCCTCGAGGAAGCGGACAACCTCGTCGGCGCTCAGAACCACCGGCAGCGTGCGCGGCGCGCGGGCATAGGCAATCCGCTCCGGAATCTCGGCATGCCCAAGCGTCACGCCATAGAAGAACCGCAGCGCGCATACTGTCTGGTTCAACGCCGGCCATGATATGCCGGTCGACACCAGATGCACCTGGAAGGCCCGGACGTCCTCCAGACCAAGCCGCTCCGGCGAGCGGCCGAAATACCGGGAAAACTTCGCCACCGCGTGGATGTAGGATCGCTGCGTTGCCGGCGACAGATTGCGGATCGTCATGTCCTCGATCATGCGCCGGCGCAGAGGGCTCAAATCGGCCATCGCTCATCGCCTGTTCTCAAGATTGCGCTTCAACAGCCGCAATCCTTCAAAACAGAAGCCTCAACCGCAAACCCCTGCACCAAATGCCGCGTCAGCGGCTTCGTTCAATCCCGCAGATTCAGTCAAAATCTGAACTGCTCTAGATACCCGATGTGGCGTTCCGGCTCAAGCAAAAGTTCGGGGTGCACTGGCCAGGCCGGCCGCATGAAGCGTGTCCCTTAGTGGCAGACCGTGATCGATATTCACCGCTCGGTCGAGATCCGCTTCTTCTATGTCACCGATGAATGAACGACTTCCGAGCAACGGGACATAGTGGGTTTCCTCATCCGCCCAGGCAACTGGGGCGACGGGAAGATCGATGCAGTCCGGCGTTTCCATTAAGGTGCGGGCGATCTCGAGGCCGTAGATCACGCCGAGCGCCCCGTCGAGCCACCCGGCATAGTTCTGCGATTCTGCGTGCGACCCGATCAACAGAGATCGCCGCTCTGAGCGCGGCATACCAAATACGTTGCCCACTCCATCGATATGCGCCTGGAGGCCTAAGCCCGCCCAGCGCATCTATACTCCGTCTCGGCTAGAGCCGGGTCGGATTTTTCTTTTTGGACCAAGTAAGACTAGTTCTCGTGTCAGGGATGAGGGGCGATGCGCGACTTACCTAAAAACGTTGACGCCGACTTAGTGATCGAGATCGGCCGCTACCTAGAGCAGCTCTGCTGATATAGCTGGGCGGCGTCATCGGCGCCGGGGAAGGCGACCTCCGAGGTGCGTAGGAGGATCGGCCCGCTGTGGCACGGCCTTGTACGGATCGAAGGCGCGCTGCTTGATGCCCTTCGGGAAGCAGCCGGTAGGTGGCGTTGATCGAAAGTCGTTGCCGACGGTGCCGTAGTACCACGCAGAATAATGTCGACCCTCTCCTCCGATCCTTGGCGAGTTTGAGCACCATCCTCAGATCGCCGTTGTCGAAAGGCGACACCTTGCACTGCATGAAGACGCAGTGGGCGGCAGTTGAGACGGACCCGACCTTTAGATTCGACGCGCGCGACGACCTTGGGCCCGACCCGGTTGATCATATGCATCTGGTCGGCCTGCAGTGCGCGATGCGGGCCGTGTCGTCATTGGCTGCGAATTTCGCAAAAGCCGGACAGGGGTTCCGCTAATTCCCGGACAGCGATTTCGCTAATGTCGGGACAGTTTGGCGGCGACGGTCCTCGGGTGCCTTGTTGCGTTCATGGATGATTGATTTCGCCGTTTTCGGCGCCGGTCAAGAGGGGCGCTGCCTTTTTGCTTTCGCATGCTGTCGCCATGGAGCACGATGCGGTGGGCGTTGTGCACGATCCGATCGAGAATGGCGTCGGCGACGGTGGGGTCTGCGATCAAGTCATGCCATCTGGCCACCGGGACCTGGGCGAGTGATCAGGGTGGATTTGCGGCGATAGCGTTCCTCGACGATTTCGAACAAATGGAAGCGCTGTTGGTCGGTGAGGGAGTGGGTTCCGAAGTCATCCAGGATGAGCAGTTGCGCGCGGGTGAGCTTGTCAATGAGGCGTGGGAAGCGGCCATCGAGACGAGCGAGCGCCAAATCCTCGAACAGGCGCGGCACGCGCGCATAGAGCACGGAATGATCGAGCCGTGCCGCTTGCCGGCCGAAGGCGTAGGCCAGCCACGACTTGCCGGTTCCGGTCTGGCCGGTGACGATTAGGTTCTCATGCGCCTTCAGCCATTCGCCCTGGGCGAGCGCCATGGTGCTGCGCCGGTCGAGCCCGCGCGGCGCGGCAAAGTCGATGTCCTCAATGCAGGCTTCGGGAAAGCGCAACCTGGCTGAGGCGAGCCGGTCCGGACGCGCTTGTCGGCCCGTATGGCAACCTCGCGGTCGAGCATCAGGCCGAGCCACTCATCACGGCTGAGCTCGTTGGCGTTGTTCCGTTCGGCCAGTTCGCGCCAGGCGGCAGCCATGCCGGCCAGACCGAGGGATTGCATCTGGTCGAGGGTGGGGTTCGTCAGCATTCTTTCTTCCTTTCCTTCACTGGTAATAGTTCGAGCCGCGGATGTTGGCGTGCTGGGGAGTCGGCTTTGCCGGTTCTGGGGAGCTGGCCCGGTCGAGGCCGGCTTTGAGGATGGCGGTGACGGAGGAGTAGGCGATCGCGTTGATCAGCAGCGCCCGCTCGCAGGCGGCATTGAGACGCTCCGGCCCATAGCGCGGCGCCAGCGACAGAATGCCCATGGCCGAGCGATACCCCTGTTCCGGATGCGGCCGGTCGCGCATCATGCGCTCGACCAGAATGGCGGCGTTGGGGCCGATCCCGGCCGCCCGGCTGATCAGGCTGGCCGGCGTGGTGTTGGCGTAGCGCTGGTGCGCCTTGGGCATGTGTTCGTTGACGGTGACATGGCCGGAACGCTGTGAGCGACGCACATGGGTGGCGACACGCTGGTGATCGTGGAAGATCTCGACCACTCGATGAGTAAGCCGCACCTCGACGGTGCGCCCGATCAGCCGGTGCGGCACCGAGTAGAAGGTCTTGTCGACTTCGACATGGTAGTCAGGATGCACCTTCGCCGACTTCCACTCGGCGTATTCGAACGGTGCTGCCGGCAGCGGCTTCAAGGCGGCCCGCTCGATCTCCTCGAACAGTTCGCGGCGGCTTTGGCCGACATGGCGCATCGGCCGGTTGTTCAGATCCTCGAGCAGTTCGGCGATCGCCGCGTTGAGCTCGGCGATCGAGAAGAAGGATCTATTCCTGAGCCGTGCCAGAATCCAACGCTCGACGATCAGCACCGCGCCCTCGACCTTGCCCTTGTCGCGCGGCTTCCGGCTTCGGGTCGGCAGATGGTGGTATCGTAATGCTCGGCCATGGCTGCAAAGGTCGCGTTCAGCGTCGGCTCGAACCACAGCGCCTTGACGACACCGGCCCTCAGATTGTCGCATACGATCGCTCTGGTGACACCGCCGAAGAAGGCGAGCGCTCGCACCTGGCCCTCGATCCAGTCCGGCAGCTTTTGGCTGGAGCTGGCAAAGGCGAAGGTCAGATTGGAGGCACCCAGCACCGCGACAAAAATCTGCGCCGGGTAAATGGCGCCGGTCGTCGGATCCATCACCGGCACCGTCTGCCCGGCATAGTCCGTCTGCATCACCGCGCCCGCCGCATGCCGGTTGCGGAATGTGGCGCTCGTCGGCGCTCGAAAGCGGCGAAGTGCTCGCAGAACCAAGTGTAGCCGTAGCCGTCCGGATGGGCGGCGCGATACTCCTGCCACAACAGCGTCAGCGTCACCCCCTTGCGCTTCAACTCCCTGGCGATCAGCGCAAAGTCCGGTTCGCTCAGGTCTTGCGGCGGACGACCGGCACGGCCAAACAGCAGCCGCTCAAGCGTCGCCTCGTCGGGGCCGGGCGGCAGCGGCCAGCATGCCAGCCCGGCCTCCCGCGCCCGCAGCAAATAGGTCGATACCGTCGTCTTGCTGATCTTCAGCCGTTCTGACACCTCACGCACCGAAAGACCCTGCTCATGGGTCAGGCGCAAGATCGCTTGGATATCCCTCACACTCGTTCGTCTCGCTTGCTTCCGTCTCGGCATGGCCCCTCTCAACGTCATCGTGAGAGGCCAAACTGCCAGAACGGCGCAGCCGAGAACCGACCGTTAACTCCGCTCCCGAAAACTGTCCGGGACTTAGCGGAAACGCTGTCCGCGAATTACCGAAATCACTGTCCGGGATTTAGCGAAAAGGGTGTCCGGGAATTACCGAAACACGCACATTGGCAACGGTGATCTCGACTTTGTCGGCGAAATCATCTTGTCGGACTTCCAGAAATTGGCGAAGCGCTCACCACCGTGGCGGGCATCTTGAAAGTGCCTGCGCTAACGCTCTAACAGGCTTCTCTGATTGGGGTCGGTGAGGTCAAGCGTTTCCTGTCTTTTTTCCGGACCATGTCGCCCCGCGGGTCACTCGCTTCTCTTCGCGGTCGGCGCGGAGCCGCCGCATGATGGGGTCAGGAGAGCGAGGCGTCTCAATCTGTTGAACGACCTTGGGAGACTTCGCCCAGGATCGTGCCTGCTAACGAGATCGCCTTGCCCATCGTCCCCACGGGAACGACCCAAATCACCCTCGCGGGCGAACCACTGTCTGTGTTCGTTTCTGTTCCTTGCGCTATTTCATGCCGATCCGGCGGCTTCCTTTCCAAAGCGGAATTCGGTTGCGTCGGCCCACATGCGGTGCAGGATGACGGCCAGCCTGCGGGCCACCGCCACCCGCGCCCGCGCCATGCCGCGGCGTCTGGCGATGTTCATGCCCCAGACGCGCAAGCTCGACCACTTTTTGGAACGCACAAGCAGTGAATGGGCTGCCTCGTAGAGTGCTGTGCGGGCGAGCTCGTCGCCACAGCGGCTGACCTTGCCCTGGATGTCGGTCTCACCGGATTGGTATCGCGCTGGCGTCAGCCCCAGATGCGCTCCCACCGCCCGCGAGGAGCCAAACCGCTCCGGCCGATCGATCGTGGCGCGGAAGGCGAGCGCCGTAATCGGACCAACGCCTGGCGCGCTCATCAGCCGCCGGCAGACCTCCTCCTTGCGGACGATGTCGAGAACCTTCTTGGTCAGCCGGGCGAACTCCTTGAGCATGGTGCCGAGGATCGTAAGCAGCGGCTCGACCATCGCCATCACCTCGGCACTGGCCAGTTCGCGCACGCGATCAGCAAAGGCGGTGCGCGACGGCGTACCGAGCTTGACGCCGGCCTCTCGCAGCGTGGCGCGCACGACATTCTCGATGCTGCGCATCTCGTTCAGCACCGTCCGGCGGGCAACCAGCAGCGCACGCCACAGCCGGCATTGCCGGCTCTTGACATGCACCTGCCGATACCAGCCCGTGCGCATGATCTGCGCAAGCGCGCGGGCGTTTTTGCGATCGGTCTTGTTCGGCATCGTCTTCATGGCCGCATTGGCTTGGCGCGTCTCGATGCAGATCGCAGGCAGACCTTCGGCGCACAATCCATGAAGCCAGGCCGTCAGCGAGCACGCTTCAAGCCCGATGCGCTCCAGCGGCAGATCGAGCTTCCGCAACGCATCGGACAAGGCCTGTGGTTCGCTCGCCGCTCGTGTTTCCTTCACGATCTGACTGCTCTCATCGACGACGCAAATCGCGGTCTCTTCCAAAGATACATCTAATCCAGCAAAATACTTCACGGCTGCTCCTTCCGATGTTTGTGGCGCTCCAAGGCGACCACGTTCTAACATCCATACAGGAGCAGCCGCCCGCACCTTGGCTCGGGCGAGACCCCAATCACCCCATCTGTTGAAAAACTGTTTTGTTCACGGAACGTATCGGAATCAGACCGAGGACAAACCAGATTCAAAACGGGTATGTCCGCTCCTTTTTCCACAGCCTGCTAAGTCGGATTGTCCTTGCCCTCGTTGGGCTGGATGATGAGAAAATCCGTCATGACGAATGGCAGGTCTACGTTCGGCTCTTTGAGGTTGATTGACCACGTCTCGGCCGTCCGATCCAAGAAGGTCAGCCTAAAGCTTGGGGGCAAATCACCTTTTTCATCGTCCTAGTCGACGCCAATGTCGATGCAGTCGTGAACGGTGCGACCAGGCGAAATTCCGTAATGCCAGGCGGACGTGCGTTTCGGCAAACCGCCCTTATGGCCATCGGTCGTCCTCAACAGATTGCTTTTAGCAGCCCGTCTTTCCTCTCGAGTAAAGGAAAACTCGATTGCATGTCAGTCTTTGCAGAAGGGCGGCTAAGAAGCAGGCAACTGCGCTGCTAATCGGCGCTCTTGGGGCGGTAAGTTGGCTCAAAGAACGCTCGAGGTGGAGTTACATATATGAAGGGCATTGCAAGCGCCGCATTAAAGGGCCTCAGACGGCCGGACCTGCTGCAAACGTGCGCTTATATGAATGGCGCTTGGCTCTCGAAGCAGCAAACGCTCGCTGTCGTGGATCCTGCTACCGGCGAAGAATTGGCTCAAGTAGCAGCTTGTTCAGTGTCAGATGTAGACGACGCCGTGATTTTTGCGAGAGCCGCATTTCTTCAGTGGCGCGATCTGCTCCCCTTGGAACGTGGCACATACCTGCGGAAATGGGCAGCAGGTATGCGCGAGCATGCGCAGGAGCTGGCCATCATCATGACCGCCGAGCAAGGCAAACCACTCGCCGAGGCTCGCGGCGAAATTTCGTATGCGGCTGGCTTTCTCGACTGGTTTGCAGCGGAGGGTGAGCGGGCTTATGGCGAAACCATTCCCAGCCATCTTGCCGGAAGCCGGCTTGCTGTGCAGATGCAGCCTATCGGAGTCACTGTTGCAATCACTCCGTGGAACTTCCCATCGGCCATGATAACCAGAAAGGCCGGAGCTGCGCTGGCTGCTGGCTGCACAATGATCGTTAAGCCGGCACCAGAAACGCCGTTGTCGGCACTGGCCCTTGCCCGTCTCGCCGAGGATGCTGGAATCCCGCCCGGCGTGTTTCAGGTCATCACGGGCGAAGCTCCGCCACTTGCCGAACGGCTGTTGAAGAACACCGAAGTGCGGGCGTTTTCATTTACGGGCTCCACCGAAGTCGGCCGAATCCTGCTTGAGCAATCCGCGAAGACTGTAAAGAAAGCCTCACTCGAACTTGGCGGCAATGCTCCCTTCATCCTTTTCGATGACGCGCCGATGGACGCTGCCGTCGCTGGCTGCATGGCAGCCAAATTCGCGACATCTGGCCAGGACTGTCTGGCAGCAAACAGGATCTACGTGCAGCGGGGGATCTATGACCTTTTCATCGAGGAATTCGCCAAGGCCACCGGCAAACTGAAAGTCGGGCACGGACTGGAGGAGGGGATCGACATCGGTCCGATGACGAAGGCATCTGGCGCCGAAAAATGCAGGCAGCAGATTTCCGAGGCTTTATCAGCCGGGGCTCGGATGGTGGCCGGCGCACAGGATAGCCCTCTCGGGGGGAACTTCGTGATGCCGACTGTGCTCGCCGATGTGACCGACGACATGCGGGCCGCGAGAGAAGAGACCTTTGGGCCTGTGGCTGCAATCCTGCCCTTTGACAACGAGGAGGAAGTGCTCGCACGCGCCAACAATTCGGAGATGGGCCTTGCGGCATATGTTTACACCCGAGATCTTAACCGCGCGATGCGACTCACCGACCGGCTCGAATACGGCATGGTTGCAGTAAATACCCCGAAGTTCACCGGCGCGCCCATCCCGTTCGGCGGATGGAAACAATCCGGTCTTGGCCGCGAAGGCTCAAGCCACGGTCTCGCCGAGTATCTGGAACCAAAATACACCTGCTTTGGAAATCTCGCTGCATGAGAGGATACGCTAATGACGATCAATATTAAGGAAATTAGCGAGAAGGACCGCAACTCTGTCCTGCATCCTTTCACGCAGCTCAAGGACTTTGCGACCGGCAAGCTGGGCGAGCCGACAATCGTAGAAACTGGCAAGGGCATCCGCATCCAGGACGCCCATGGCAACCAGCTGATCGACGGCTTTGCGGGGCTTTACTGTGTCAACGTCGGCTACGGCCGCACCGAAGTCGCGGAGGCGATCTCGCGCCAGGCCTATCGCCTTGCCTACTATCATTCCTACGCGGCGCATACGACTGATGAGCTTGCGATCCTCTCCGATCGCCTCGTGAAGACGGCACCTGGAAAGATGAGCAAGGTTTTCTATGGCATGTCCGGCTCGGACGCCAACGAGACCCAGGCCAAGCTCGTCTGGTACTACAACAACCTGCGCGGCAAGCCGGACAAAAAGAAGATCATCTCGCGTGAGCGCGGCTATCATGGCTGCAGCGTCGTCTCCGGCTCGATGACCGGCATGAGCTTCTACCACGACCATATGGACCTGCCGCTGCAGAAGATCGTCCATACCGGCGCGCCTCACCACTACTGGGGTGCAAACCCGGGAGAAACTGAGCGGGAGTTCTCCGCCCGCCGCGCGGCCGAGCTCGATCAGCTGATTGAACGTCTGGGTCCCGACAATGTCGGCGCCTTCATCGCTGAGCCTGTGCTCGGCACAGGCGGCATCACGCCTCCGCCACAAGGGTACTGGGAGGCTATCCAGGCCGTCCTGAGAAAGCACGACGTCCTCCTCATCGCCGACGAAGTGATCACCGGCTTTGGCCGCACCGGCTCGATGTTCGGCTCGCAGCATTATGGCATCGAACCCGACCTGATTACGGTCGCGAAGGGTCTCACCTCTGCCTACTTCCCGCTCTCCGCGGCGATCGTTGGCGAGAAGGTCTACAAGGTGATGGAAGACGGCGCTGACAGGGTTGGCTCATTCTCACATGGCTATACCTATTCGGGTCACCCGATCGGCGCCGCCGCGGCCAACGCGGTTCTCGACATCGTCGAGAAAGAAGACCTCCCTGGCAATGCACGGGACGTTGGAGCATTTTTCCAAGCGCAGCTGAAGGAAAAATTCGCCCAGTTGCCGATCGTCGGCGAAGTACGCGGAGTTGGCCTTATGGGCGCAATCGAGTTCGTGGCCGATCGGGACAGCAGGAAGCGTTTCGACCCGTCGCTGAAGGTTGGTGCGCGAATCTCAAAGGCTGCCCGCGACCGTGGTCTTATCGCTCGCGCTATGCCGCACGGGGAAATTCTGGGGTTTGCGCCGCCGCTCGTAATAACCAAGTCAGAAGTCGAAGAGCTGGTTGCAATCGCTGAAAGCGCCGTCGGTTTCGTGATGGATGAGCTCGTTCGCGACGGCCAAAGCATCTGAATGACGGGGAATGTGCAGGTGGAGATTCACTGGGCAGTGTTTAAAGTGAGTAAGAAATTGAAGGCGAAAGGGACGAGACCACAGGAAGCAATCCACAGGTGGATTAATGCAGGGATCACCACTAGATTGGT
This sequence comes from Mesorhizobium sp. M0848, assembly GCF_040319805.1. Taxonomy (NCBI): domain Bacteria; kingdom Pseudomonadati; phylum Pseudomonadota; class Alphaproteobacteria; order Hyphomicrobiales; family Phyllobacteriaceae; genus Mesorhizobium; species Mesorhizobium sp. M0848. The sequence goes on from NZ_JAMYOM010000050.1 coordinate 9,415, forward strand.
TACCCTGTCGAGATTTCGTGAAGATACTCCCAAGAGCGAATGGACTCCGTGCAAAAGACATTTTGCGGGCGCTATGGGAGGTTGGGGATGCTCATCGAGGAGTGATTGTGAGCAGTCAGTCTGCTTCGGCGCTCCGGCGGGCGGGAGGTGAGCGGTGTTAGCCTCCACCACGAATTTTCTACAGAGCGTCGATCAGAACTTCCGTCATGCGATGTCGTTCCTCGATCTTCCTGAGGGCCTTGCTGAGCGGATCATTCAATGCAACTCGACCTACACTGTGCGTTTCGGCGTCAGACTGCGCGGCCGCATGTACAGCTTTGTCGGCTGGCGCTCCGTCCACAGCGAGCACTGCGAGCCGGTCAAGGGCGGCATTCGATATGCGCCCAATGCTGACGCCGAGGAGGTCGAGGCACTTGCCGCACTGATGACGCTAAAATGCTCATTGGTTGATCTGCCCTTCGGCGGGTCTAAAGGCGCACTCAAGATCGACCCGCGCGAGTGGACGACTCAGGAGCTTGAGCGCATCACCCGCCGCTTCACCCAGGAGCTCAATAAACGCGGCTTGATTGGCCCTGGTCTCAACGTTCCGGCTCCGGACGTGGGCACGAGCGAGCGGGAGATGGCCTGGATGGTCGACGAGTTCCGCCGCGCCAATCCGACTGATGTCATCAATGCGCGCGCTTGCGTTACAGGAAAACCGCTCTCAAAAGGCGGAATTGCGGGACGCACCGAAGCGACCGGCCGAGGCGTGCAGTTCGCCATCCAAAGCTATCTCCGCGATCTACGCACACCAGGTATTGCGGGACGACGCGAACTCAAAGGAGCGTCCGTTGTCGTTCAGGGGTTTGGCAATGTCGGCTACCACGCTGCCAAGTTTCTCTCCGAGGAAGATGGCGCGCGGATCACGGTCGTTGCCGAACACGACGGATATGTAGCCAGCCCCGAAGGGTTGCCCGTTGAGGCGCTTAAGCAACATCAACTGGGCACTGGCAGCATTCTCGGCTTCGACGGTGCCGAATCTTTCGCGGGCGACTTGAGTGGTGTTGAGGAAGCTTGCGACATCCTCATCCCCGCGGCGATGGAGAACGCCATTGACATCGACAACGCCGAACGCATCAAGGCGCATCTCATCGTTGAGGCCGCCAATGGCCCGGTCACCTTTCGGGCCGATCAGATGCTGCGCTCCCGAGGCGTTACAATCCTCCCCGACCTCTATGTCAACGCTGGCGGTGTGGTGGTGAGCTATTTCGAATGGGTGAAGAATCTGACCCACATCCCGTTCGGCTTAATGGAGAGGCGGCGTCGGGAACGGCGCAACCATGCGATCGCCACAGCGCTTGAGCGGATGACCGGTAACATGTTTCCCGCCGACATGCGTGACGAATTTCTCGAAGGCGGCGCCGAGATCGATCTAGTTCGATCAGGCCTCGAGGACGTCATGCGCGGCGCTTGGGGGAACATAGCCGATCTGCTTGAAGCACAGCCGGAACTCGGCGACTACCGGACGGCAGCCTATGTCACGTCCATTCGCAGGATTGCTGCTGCCTACGAGGCCATAGGCATCTGAACTCTGGTTTCGAAACCGTATTTGACTCATATACGAGACGATGCCGGAATATGTCGTTGGAAGAGGTTCTTCCGGATGGGCAGCGAAGGCCCACGCCTTCGCGATCGCGGGTGTGACGATGGTCAGGTGCGTTGTGCCGCGCCGGCCGCGGAAGAGTTCAATCTAGACGACGCCGAACCAGCGTAGCGGCTAACAGGTCAATCTCCGGATCAGGCGGATGCCACAGAATGATTGCCACCAGGGATGCGCGAGGGTTCGTGGCTGAAGCGAGCGCGACTTCGCTTATGTCTTATGTCCTCTTGGGGCGCTCCCCGGCCGAGGCGAGTCAGGCTTATTCCCACGACAACATTTGCTTTGGGAGTCCCTGCTATTCTGACGCGCCGATAGGCTCTTCGTCGCGTTGACACGCCAAAGCTGCCCGACCCCGTCAGTCCCCCGGTAGCCGGCTATCCGACAGGCATGCCACACAGTCGCCTGGTTGGCGGTGACGGGTTTGCCGAGCGCGCGCTCAAGCTCCGGATGGCAGAGTATGTCTTGAGCTCAGTACAGGCAAAAACGATGGCTTCTGCTTGAGGAACGTCGGCCGCACTGGCGAGGTCAGCTATAGCCCCGGATTCGAGCTGGCCTATTTCTTCCTCCAGTCCCAGGCTGCGGCTTGACAGCGGCTCCAGCCCGGCTTCTGTGAGGTAGCCCTCAAACAGCGCGGTGACTTCCGAAGGATAAGGGCACCGAGCGCGAGCTTGCGCACGCCTAAAGCGCGGCACGCAGCGACAAGGGCGCTGGAGGTTGACGTCGCGGGTGCGTGTCGATAGCAAATTAAGTTGTCCGGTTTAGGTAGCACACGAGTTGTCCGCTGCTTCTGCTTTTGTTCTCGCGACCGCCGAGCGGATTCGAGCGGCTTTTTGCCTGTCCACTTCCATTCCATTGTGATCGTAACGGCCCAGACACCGTGGCCCGTGGAAGATGGCATAGGCGCCATCATGATAGCGGCGCACCTTGACATTGGGCTTGACGAAATGGGGCCGCAGCGGGCTCTCGGGGATTTGCAGCTTCAGCCGATTGAACGAGACGCAATTGTCATTGCCGACCAGGCGCTCCTCCTGAATGCACAGGATCTCATCCAGATCGACGCCGGGGATGGCGACAAAGGCTGAGCCTTCTTGTTCGGGCTTGATGGCGAAGCGCTTGTTGTGGGCCGGAATATAAACGTCGTGCAGAAAGGCGTTGGCCTCGGCCATGGCGGTGATCCCGGCCAACGCCAACTCTTTCGTCAAGCGGTCTTGCAAGGTGTGGAAAACCCGCTCCGAACGACCCCGTGCCTGTGCTTCGCGCGCTCGTCGACCACGGCCGTTGACCAAGCCGCACAACTCCTGCGGCCGATCAAGCCTGCCGCAGTCGCTTACGCATGCACCTCGGTTAGCTTTGCGAGAGGGCATGCAGGTGACCGCTCGATCATAGACCGGATCTCCCGGGGAGCCAACGCACCGGCGACGTCAATGTCGGTAGCACACGATATGTCCGGTTTAGGTAGCACACGATCTGTCCGGTAGGTCTCGACCTTGTTTTGCGGGGTCTGGATGCGCCGGTCGGAAGCCAATCAACGTGTGCGAATGATCAAGTTTCGAGACGTTTTGAGCCTCTGGAGTTCAATCAGATGGAGGCTGCGCAGTTGCTAGGTTTGAGCGAGCGGACCTTCCGGCGTTGGTGCTGCAGGTATGAAGAGGCTGGGGAGGCGGGCTTATTGGACCGCCGTCTCGGCAAGGCGTCGGGCAAGCGGGTTCCGCTGGACCGGGAGTTTGAGGTCGAGACGCTCTACCGGACGCGTTACGGCGGGTTCACGGCCAAGCATTTTCACGAGCATCTGGTGAAGGACCATCAATTCAACTGGAGTTAAAGCTGGACGAAGGCGTTCCTGCACTCGAAAGGCCTGTTGGCCAAGGCATCCAGGCGTGGGGCGCATATTGCGGCTTATTCGCCTGCTCCAGGCCAAGGTGAGCCAACGCACGACCGACCTGCGTCAGGTTTGTGCGGGCGACCTTTCCACCAGCCTGCGGCGTATGGAAATAATGGCTGCCTCGATCGGTATAGAGGCTCAACGCCAGGCCATGGCCGCCAAACACCTCCTCCAAAGCCCGAACGTCGAAGCCGTCCCTTCTTCCTCGGTCAGAAAGCCCGAATAGATCGTGTTCGTCGCATCGTCCATCGTCACGATCAGGTCGAGCGCCGGTTGGCCAGCGAGCCAGATGTGGCGCGAGCCATCTTGATGCAGCATCATCCCCGGCAAGGGCCGGCGCGGCCGCTTGCGCCGGTGCGTCTGCCAGTTGCACACAAAAGCAGACCACGTGCTGTTGTGGAATTCAGGAACGGGTCCTGGTCTGTCCGCGCGAGGTGAACCGAGCGCGAGCGAGGAGATGATAACTGGATTCTGTCCTCCATAGGCCCGTTATTGACCGGCTGGCAAAAGTCGGTTGGTGCGGAGGCCTCGCAAGCTTGTATGCAGCCGGTGCGTGAGTCGCGCGGGCCACCGCTGCTGCGACCGCATCGAGAAAGCTCTTGCGGTCTTTGTCTGCGACTTGAGATAGGCAAAACGATTCAACAAACGCGCCCGCTCACTCACCCTTGGGTGGCAGCGGCCTGGGACTACTGCTAGGATGAAGGCCCTCTCGAACTATGTTAGGCGCATGTGACACTGGAGAGACCGATAGCGACAAGGTTGAGAACGCCGAGAAGCCTTACGTCCTGAGAAGGGGCGGCGGCCATGATTGCCGATTCGAGCAGCACGACGCTGCGCCCACGTCCGGAATATCAACCACAGCGTTGCGCGCGGCTTTAAGGCCTCGATCAGAAGTTTCAGCTTTGAAACCGGAGGTAGTGCGCCGCGCCGCCAGTATGCGGCGAGGCTGAGAGTCGTGTTTCCACATCCTTGTTAGAGGGTGGCTCGCGCAGCGAGCCGATTGAGAACATGCGCTCGTCTGCCGATCACGGCAAGCTTCAGCAGCCCCGCACCCTCCGTTCGAGCCGGCACCGCGTATAACTACCTCGCCTCGAGCACAGTACTGAGGAACTGTCGGGTCCGCTCGTTCTGCGGATTG
>NZ_JAMYOM010000051.1:0-11426 GCF_040319805.1 Mesorhizobium sp. M0848
GATGAGAACAATCTCGTAGTCGTCATCGAGCAGCCGAACCTGTTCGGGACGCAATAGCGGTGCACCTTGATGTGAATTCTGAATGTTCCAATCGAACGTTCGCGCCTGGCTGTAGGAAATCGATTGGGCTTGAAATGTGAATCCACCGATAGCTTTGGAAATGTAGTTCGGAGTCTCGTCATCTACCTCGATGTTCCTAGAAGCGCGCCGGCAGCCCGGGCGGGGGGCTTGGGGTTAGACTGCCAGCGCACGCCACTCATAAAGAGCGGCCTCTTTTCGCGGTTCGGACACCCATAGTCAACCCGGCAACGTCTGGATGCCCGCTGTGCTTTTTGCAGAGCGGCGATGCCGGGCATATCGGCCGATCCTGTCTAGGATGGTGTGGCCACTCTCGTCGGCCGAGTTGATGCTCCAGCCAGTATCGCCTTGCCGACCAGCATGAGTTCGCCGTTAGCAATCCATTGTTGCGGGCGTTCCAGTCACGGCCTTCCATTCGGCGATGGCTTGCAAGCGATGAACATGTATGGCGAGAGCAGAACGTTTGGGGCGGGGGACGAAGAGGTTGCGGAGGGCTGACAAGGTCGAGACGAAGCGTTGCAGGCCTCCCGGCGATCGGACCCCTGCATCATCCGCTCCCGTTTTCGCGGCGGCACATGGGAATTCTCCGCTCTGTTGTTCAACCCCTTGTGCGACCGGTGCTCGACGTCCGGCATCATCTGTCGCTTTGCCGCTCCATACGAGCGAAGCTAGTCGGTGATCATGCGCTTCGGCGCGAGCCCCTGCTTCTTCCACAGCCGCGTCAGCAAGCGCAACCTCTCGCAGGGTGCGCTCTCAGAGTTCGTTCCTGCGCAGCGGCCTTGTTATCTCGATACTGGATAAGCGTCTACGAACCTACGCGCCGCATAACGAGCTTTGTTGCGCTGGTCGGTTGCGAAGGGTGGCTCTATGCATCGCAGTGGCGGACGCGAAATCCTCACCATCCTTCTGCATCGCGCTATTTGGCTTGCCGAACACCCAATTTCGCCGGCACGCTGCCGCTGAATACGATGATCATCTCACATTCTTGCTATGGAGACTGTCGTCCTTCCTGGGCACGCGGCTGACGGCGACGAAAGCGGGTTTATTCATGCAACACCCCTTTTTGGCAGGCAAGCTGGTGGACTTCGGGATGTCGGGGGCGAATATAGCGAAGACTCCCGCCGCTCGCTGATGCATTCTGGACGCAACCGCATCGAGCCGATGTGTTCGAGACGCTTCGCGGCTGCAGTCGCCGAACGATGGCGTGGTTATGCGACCTGTTCGGCATGGCTACCCCCGTCCAGTCAGGCGTTCACGAAGGTGTTTGTCGAGAGTTCGTGGAGAAAGTCCGCCACTTATCGTTGGCGAGGGCTTTGCTCCGGAGTGGCGATCGGTGCGCTGATCGACAGGCAGGCTCTGGCCAAAATCGAATCCCATGCCGTCGCGAAAGGCCGCAGAATCGATGCGGGGGCAAACGCATCGCGCGAATGGCACGTCGAACTATCGGTCCGGTCTCCAGCGAGATGACCATCGCGCAAGAAAGAGACATTCGGGCGGCTGGCGCCTGTGATTGCTTCGACGATGCGGATAGGTCGTGCATGAGGCCAACGACACGATCTACGGCCTTCCCCCACATTTGTGCCTCAAACGGAAGCGTGTTTGGCGTGTCGCCGAGGCCTTGGAATATGGCATAGTGGTATGAACACGGGACGCATGTCGTCGGAAGCCGCGCCTTTCGGCCGAGTGAAGCAGTCCGGCATCGGGCGGGAGGGTTCCCGCCATTGCCTCGAGGACTACCTCGAAATGAAATACCTCTGCACGGGCGGCATCTGAAGCATGGGCTTGCAGGGCTCGCAGACCGGTAAACCAGCGAGCCATCTCCAAATATGTGAATTGTGGATTGCTCCTCGACGGGAGCTGAGGGGCGGCTCCGCAAGCCTTACGACGCTCTTTGCGAGCCGTAGCTGCCGAGCTGGCAAAAGGCCGGGCTACGTCGCGCCAGCGCAATCGGCGCGCAGAAAATTAGGCCTACCCGCTCCGGGACCGCGGACCTCGTCAGCTTCTCGTAAGTATGCCCGAGTAGGTTGCTCAGCTGATCTGTGGACGTGAGGCTAACGTGAACCGGCACAAATTTGACCTATCCAATGTAACAGGTTGGCGGCAGGTGCAGCCCCCGGCATCTCAAGAGCAAGCGGCACAGGCCGGGCAAGAGGGCTTTGAGCAGCGCTCGGGCGAGGCGCGCCAAGCCGCTGCCCAAATTCCCGCCCCCGGCGTTCCGGCTCTGCCAGACCCGTTCCATCCTCATCCGTCTCACGGAGACCTGAGCCTCATCGAAGGCGCGGCCCCATGGGAAGCGCAGCCCATGATGCAAGGGAGCGGACAAGAACACGCCGCGGCGCCGTACGCCGGAGGCAGTGGGTCGATGCTAGGTGCCTCGGTGCTGCAGCCGGGTCACTCAACGGCGCGCCATCATCATGCGCCGGATTCGTCAGTGGGTGATCTGAATCCTTCCGCACCGTTCGAGTTGCGTGACCATGCTCGTTCCCCCGTGCCGGCGGCGGTGCAGCCAGATCCTCCAGTAGTGGTCTCCGACGGTCGCGGCTGCAAGCGTCCTCTTTATTCCAACGATGCGACCGTTGTCGAAGGGCTGAGGTCACTCTACGCGGGTAAGGCCAAGGAGGAAACGGTCAAGCGCCATGTAAATTCTCTTTACGGCTTTGGTCGTTGGCTCTTTAAAAATAACAAGCCGGGATTTGCTGCTCGGCTTCACGAGGAGTCGCTGGATGAAGATCTCAAGGAGTACGAGAGCAGTGGTGGCTCCTCGACTGTGGCTGTGGCACTGCGTCGTCTCAGAGAGTCGGCGGGCGGAGTGCCAATGGTGGGCCGCGCTGTCCTGAATCCCGACCCTGCCGACGCCGTGCTCATCAAAGAGTACAAAGCGGCTCTCATCAAAGAGTACAAGGGAGCGCCTGCGACCGGGCCGAATCGCCAAACCATTCACGACTATGGAGCTACTCTTAGACGTTTCAGTGAATACCTGGTTGAAAACAACAAGCCGGGGATTGCGGCTCGGCTTCACGAGGAGTCGCTGGATGAAGATGCCAAGCGCTATAAGGCCTCCAGTGGTGACCGGAGGATCATTGCACTAGCTCAACTCCGGAAGTTCCTGCCGTCCGCCGCACTCGGGCGCGAAATTGCCCTTGCTGCTCGTCCGGAAGACGCACTCGGCATGGAGGCTCGTGCCATTGGGGACGCCGCTGCGCAGCACAGCGGGCCGCAGAAGGCATTGGGTCGGCCAGAGAAGCTCCCTGGGGAAGCTAATGAAGACGCCGCTGTTCTGCCATCGTCTTTCGTACCAACTGGGCACCATCACCAAGCCTCGGATCCCGCAGAGTCCTTTCGTCCCCTGATCTGGCGCGACGGCGACCAGCGCGCGCCGGACGAGCGGATCGCTGCACAGGACAGGAGCAACCTGCTACCAAGCGAGGAGGTGCCACTGAGGCCACCGGAATTCGCTCCTCCCAGCTTGCGGGCGGGGAATTCCGCCTCGCCAGAGCTCTTTCCTGAGGGGATGTCCCCCGCGGTCGAAGGGTTTTTTGGTGTTTTCGGCGACCCCAGCGGGCGGGTGCTCGGCGCATTGCAATTGCTAGGCGACGAACATATCCACAGGGATTACCAGCTCCTGGAGCAGGAGTTGCAGGGGAACAATCCAGAACTCGCCGCCCGGACGCGGTTCGTGGATCCCCTCGTAGCCAATTATCATCTGCGCTTGGGCTCCGAGAGCGACAAGCTAAGCGCATTCCAGCGCATCGTCCATAATCAGAACGGTAACGACACAGCCGACTTCCTGTTCGTGCCAGTGAGCGATGGCGGTAAGACTCTTGCGGAGCGCGGCAAACATTGGTCGCTGCTGTTCGTTGATCGCAGCGACCGGGAACGGCCGGTTGCCTATCATTATGACTCCGTCAGCGGATGGCATGACAAGCTTGCAAAACACCTCGCAGAAAGGCTGGGCGCCAGCCTGGAGACCCGCGTGGACTTACCCCGCATCGCCCAGCAGAGCAACGAGTGGGATTGCGGAGTCTACGTGGTGGACGGCACGCGGGCGCTGGTTGGGCGATTGCAAAGATGGCAGCCAGACCTGCCAGACCTGAACCTCAACAACCTCGTCGTCAATCGGCAGGCACTACAAACCCGACTCATGGGTGACGATACATCTGGAACGGCAAATTATCTCACGAACTTTGAACTCATGGACCGACAGGCGCGAGACGCGGTTAAGGAAAGCCCCGTTGGGACGTTTCACCAGCGGATCAAGCGGCTCGGCCAGTCAGCGCGAGCGTTGCACGACAGAGCCCTGGCTCCAGTCGCGCCGGACCAAGGCAACCCAGACTCGGTGTTCGTACGGGACGTTGTTCCCGGGGAAACACGCCATCATCATGCGCCGGATTCGTCAGTGGTTGATCTGAATCCCCCCGCACCGTTCGAGTTGCGTGACCATGCTCGTTCTATGCCGGCGGCGGTGCAGCCAGATCCTCCAGTAGTGGTCTCCGGTCGCGACAAGCGTCCTCTTTATTCCAACGATGCGACCGTTGTCGAAGGGCTGCGGTCAGCACTCTATGCCGGTAAGGTCGGGGAGCGCACGGTCACGGACCATGTAAATTCTCTTCTCGGCTTTGGTCGTTGGCTCTTTGATAATAACAAGCCGGGATTTGCTACTCGGCTTGACGATCCGTTGCTGGATCAGGATCTCAAGGAGTACCAGCGCGAGAGTGGCTCCTCGAACGTGGCTAGAGCACTGGGTCGTCTCAAAGAGTCGGCGGGCGGAGCGCCAATGGTGGGCCGCGCTGCCCTGAATCCCGACCCTGCCGACGCCGTGCTCATCAAAGAGTACAAAGCGGCTCTCATCAAAGAGTACAAGGGAGCGCCTGCGACCGGGCCGAATCCCAAAACCACTCAGGACTATGCGGCTACTCTTAGACGTTTCAGTCAATACCTGCATGAAAACAACAGGCCGGGGATTGCGGCTCGGCTTTACGAGGGGTCGCTGGATGAAGATGCCAGGCGTTATTTGGACTCCAGTGGTAACCGGTGGATCAGTGCACTAGCTCATCTCCGGAAGTTCCCGCCGTACGCCGCACTCGGGCGCGAAATTGCCCTTGCTGCTCGTCCGGAAGACGCAGTCGGCATGGAGGCTCGTGCCATTGGGGACGCCGCTGCGCAGCACAGCGGGCCGCAGAAGGCATTGGGTCGGCCAGAGAAGCCCCCTGGGAAAGCTAAGCAGCTGAGCGAGATCGGCAATTCAGGCGCTCGCGTGCTGATGCAGGCCCCCACCCATCAAGTGGGTGCATTGGCATGGGAGGCGCAGCCCATGATGCTGGGGGACGAGCACCTGGCACCGCATACCGGAGGCAGTGGGTCGATGCTGGGTGCCTCGGTGCTGCAGCCGGGTCACTCAACGGCGCGCGATTCGTCAGTGGTTGATCTGAATCCCCCCGCACCGTTCGAGTTGCGTGACCATGCTCGTTCTGTGCCGGCGGCGCCTGCCGGGCCAGCGTTCGCCAGGGCTGAGGAGACGCCCTCCGCGGTTGGCGAGGCCGCGGAGGCCGCAAGGTGGGCTCGGTTGCAAAAGCAAATGGACGAACCAGTGCATGATCCCGGCCCTCAAGTGGATACATCGCCATGGGAGGCGCAACTCATGGTGCAAGGGAGCGGACAAGAACACGCCGCGGCGCCCTACGCCGGAGGCAGTGGGTCGATGCTGGGGGCCTCGGTGCTGCAGCCGGATCACTCAACGGCGCGCCATCATCATGCGCCGGATTCGTCAGTGGTTGATCTGAATCCCCCCTCACCGTCCGAGTTGCGTGACCCTGCTCGTTCTGTGCCGCCGGCGCCTGCCGGGCCAGCGTTCGCCAGGGCTGAGGAGACGTCCTCCGCGGTTGGCGAGGCCGCGGTGGCCGAAAGGTGGGCTCGGTTGCAAAAGCAGAAGGTCGACGCTGATTTGTCGGGATATTTCGACTCGATTCCGCACGCGGACCTTCTACGATCGCCATGGGAGGCGCAACTCATGACGCAAGGGAGCGGACAAGAACACGCCGCGGCGCCCTACGCCGGAGGCAGTGGGTCGATGCTGGGTGCCTCGGTGCTGCAGCCGGGTCACTCAACGGCGCGCGATTCGTCAGTGGTTGATCTGAATCCCCCCGCACCGTTCGAGTTGCGTGACCATGCTCGTTCTGTGCCGGCGGCGCCTGCCGGGCCAGCGTTCGCCAGGGCTGAGGAGACGCCCTCCGCGGTTGGCGAGGCCGCGGTGGCCGAAAGGTGGGCTCGGTTGCAAAAGCAAATGGACGAACCAGTGCATGATCCCGGCCCTCAAGTGGATACATCGCCATGGGAGGCGCAACTCATGGTGCAAGGGAGCGGACAAGAACACGCCGCGGCGCCCTACGCCGGAGACAGTGGGTCGAGGCTAGGTGCCTCGGTGCTGCAGCCGGGTCACTCAACGGCGCGCCATCATGATGCGCCGGATTCGTCAGTGGTTGATCTGAATCCCCCCGCACCGTCCGAGTTGCGTGACCCTGCTCGTTCTGTGCCGCCGGCGGTGCAGCCAGATCCTCCAATAGGGGTCTCCGGTCGCGACAAGGGTCCTCTCTATTCCAACGATGCGACCATTGTCGAAGGGCTGAGGTCAGCATTGGAGAGCACGGTCAAGCGCCATGTAAATTCTCTTCTCGGCTTTGGTCGTTGGCTCTTTGATAATAACAGGCCGGGATTTGCTGCTCGGCTTCACGAGGAGTCGCTGGATCCGGATCTCAAGGAGTACGAGAGCAAGAGTGGCTCCTCGGACGTGGCTAGAGCAGTGGGTCATCTCAAGACGTGGGCGGGCGGAGCGCCAGTGCTGGACCGCGCCGCTGTCCTGAATAATCCCGACCCTGCCGACGCCGCGCTCATCAGAGATTACACAGCGGCTCCCATCAAAGAGTACAAGGCAGCGCCGACCGGGCCGAATCCCGCTACCATTCAGACCTATGGATCTGCTCCTAGACGTTTCAGTGAATACCTGGTTGAAAACAAAAAGCCGGGGATTGCGGCTCGGCTTCACGAGGGGTCGCTGGATGAAGATGCCAAGCGCTATAACAACTCCGGTGGGATCAGTGCACTAGCTCATCTCCGGAAGTCCGAACTCGGGCGCGAGCTCCCTGGGAAAGCTAATGAAGACGACGCTGTTCTGCCATTGCCTTTCGTGCCAACTGGGCCCCATCACCAAGCCTCGGATCCCGCAGGGTCCTTTCGTCCCCTGATCTGGCGCGACGGCGACCAGCGCGCGCCGGACGAGCGGATCGCAGCACAGGACAGGAGCAACCAGCTACCAAGCGAGGAGGTCCTCATCAACCGTGAGCATGATACAGCGGAGTTGAGACCAGCGAAGAGGCAAAGGACCCCGAACAGTCGTCTGCAGGACGTTGCCACTGAGCCGCAGCTGAGCGAGATCGGCAATTCAGGCGCTCGCGTGCTGATGCAGGCCCCCACCCATCAAGTGGGTGCATTGCCATGGGAAGCGCAGCCCATGATGCAAGGGAGCGGACAAGAACACGCCGCGGCGCCGTACGCCGGAGGCAGTGGGTCGATGCTGGGTGCCTCGGTGCTGCAGCCGGGTCACTCAACGGCGCGCCATCATCATGCGCCGGATTCGTCAGTGGTTGATCTGAATCCCCCCGCACCGTCCGAGTTGCGTGACCATGCTCGTTCTGTGCCGGCGGCGGTGCAGCCAGATCCTCCAATAGGGGTCTCCGGTCGCGACAAGGGTCCCCTCTATTCCAACGATGCGACCGTTGTCGAAGGGCTGAGGTCAGCTTACGCGGGTAAGGTCAAGGAGAGCACGGTCAAGCGCCATGTAAATTCTCTTCTCGGCTTTGGTCGTTGGCTCTTTGACAATAACAGGCCGGGATTTGCTGCTCGGCTTGACGAATCGTCGCTGGATCAGGATCGCAAGGAGTACGAGAGCAGGGGTGGCCCCTCGGAGTACGAGAGCAGGGGTGGCCCCTCGATCGTGGCTAGAGCACTGGGTCGTCTCAAGACGTTGGCGGGCGGAGCGCCAGTGGTCGACCGCCCTGTCCGGAATCCCTACCCTGCCGACGCCGCGCTCATCAGAGATTACACAGCGGCTCTCATCAAAGAGTACAAAGAAGCGCCTGCGACCGGGCCGAATCGCGGTACCATTCAGGTCTATGGATCTACTCTTATACGTTTCAGTGAATACCTGCATGAAAACAAAAAGCCGGGGATTGCGGATCGGCTTCACGAGGGGTCGCTGGATGAAGATGCCAAGCGCTATGTGAACTCCGGTGGTAACCGGAGGATCAGTGCACTAGCTCATCTCCGGAAGTTCGCACCCGGGCGCGAAATTGCCCTTGCTGCTCGTCCGGAAGACGCAGTCGGCATGGAGGCTCGTGCCATTGGGGACGCCGCTGCGCAGCGCAGCGGGCCGCAGGAGGCATTGGGTCGGCCAGAGAGGCCCCCTGGGAAAGCTAAAGACGGGCGGGTGCTCGGCGCATTGGAATGGCTAGGCGACGAACATATCCAGAGGGATTACCAACTCCTGGAGCAGGAGTTGCAGGGGAACAATCCAGATCTCGCCGCCCGGACGCGGTTCGTGGATCCCCTCGTAGCCAATTATCATCTGCGCTTGGGCTCCAAGAGCGTCATGCTAAGCGCATTCCAGCGCATCGTCCATAAGAACGGCAACGACACAGCCGACTTCCTGTTCGTGCCAGTGAGCGATGCCGGTACGACTCGTGAGGAGCGCGGCAAACATTGGTCGCTGCTGTTCGTTGATCGCAGCGACCGGGAACGGCCGGTTGCCTATCATTATGACTCCTACAACGGATGGCATGACCCGCTTGCAAAAGAGCTCGCAGAAAATCTGGGCGCCAGCCTGGAGACCCGCGTGGGCGTATCCCGCATCGCCCAGCAGAGCAACGTGGTGGATTGCGGAGTCTACGTGGTGGACGGCACGCGGGCGCTGGTTGGGCGATTGCAATCGCAGCCAGATGACCTGAACCTCAACAACCTCGTCGTCAATCGGCAGGCACTACAAACCCGCCTCAGGGGTGACGATACATTCGGAACGGCAAATAATCTCACGAACTTTGAACTCATGGACCGACAGGCCCGAGACGCGGTTAAGGAAAGCCCCGTTGGGACGTTTCACCAGCAGATCAAGCGGCTCGGCCAGTCAGCGCCAGACGTTGCTCCCGGGGACCCATTTAAATTTCAAAGTCTTGAGAGCAAGGGGGACGCCGCTGCGCAGCACAGCGGGCCGCAGGAGGAATACAGTTGGCCAGAGTATCTCCCCCCTGGGAAAGCTAATGAAGACGACGCTGTACTGGCATCGTCTTTCGTGCCAACTGGGCCCCATCACCAAGCCTCGGATCCCGCAGGGTCCTTTCGTCCCCTGAGCTGGCGCGACGGCGACCAGCGCGCGCCGGACGAGCGGATCGCAGCACAGGACAGGAGCAACCAGCTACCAAGCGAGGAGGTCCTCATCAACCGTGAGCATGATACAGCGGAGTTGAGACCAGCGAAGAGGCAAAGGACCCCGAACAGTCGTCTGCAGGACGTTGCCACTGAGCCGCAGCTGAGCGAGATCGGCAATTCAGGCGCTCGCGTGCTGATGCAGGCCCCCACCCATCAAGTGGGTGCATTGCCATGGGAAGCGCAGCCCATGATGCAAGGGAGCGGACAAGAACACGCCGCGGCGCCGTACGCCGGAGGCAGTGGGTCGATGCTGGGTGCCTCGGTGCTGCAGCCGGGTCACTCAACGGCGCGCCATCATCATGCGCCGGATTCGTCAGTGGTTGATCTGAATCCCCCCGCACCGTCCGAGTTGCGTGACCATGCTCGTTCTGTGCCGGCGGCGGTGCAGCCAGATCGCCCAAAAGTGGTCTCCGGTCCCGACAAGGGTCCTCTTTATTCCAACGATGCGACCCTTGTCGAAGGGCTGAGGTCAGCACTCTATGCCGGTAAGGTCGGGGAGATCACGGTCAAGCGCCATGTAGATATTCTTTTCGGCTTTGGTCATTGGCTCGTTGAAAATAACAAGCCGGGGATTGCGGATCGGCTTCACGAGGAGTCGCTGGATCGGGATCGCAAGGAGTACGAGATCTGGGGTGGCGGCCCCTCGGCCGTGGCTGGGTCACTGGGTCGTCTCAAGACGTGGGCGGGCGGAGCGCCAGTGGTGGGCCGCCCGGCCCTGAATCCCCACCCTGCCGACGCCGTGCTCATCAGAGAGTACACAGCGGCTCTCATCAAAGCGTACGAGGCAGCGCCGACCGGGCCGAAACCCCGTACCGTTGAGGTCTATGGGTCTGCTCTTAGACGTTTCAGTCAATGCCTGGTTGAAAACAAAAAGCCGGGGATTGCGGATCGGCTTCACGAGCGGTCGCTGGATGAAGATGCCAAGCGCTATATGAAAACCGCTGACATCAGTGCACTAACTCATGTCCGGAAGTTCGCACTCGGGCGCGAAATTGCCCTTGCTGCTCGTCCGGAAGACGCAGTCGGCATGGAGGCTCGTGCCATTGGGGACGCCGCTGCGCAGACCGCGGCACAAGCTCATGGCCACGCAGGAGAGCAGGGACCCATCTCTCGAGCTCAACAAGTCGCGCCAGCGCCGTTTGAACGGCACTTGGGCAAGAAGCGTGAGGCCCAGGACGGACTGACGAGTACACTTGACAGGAGCAACCTCGTGAACAGCGGGGGCGTCATCATAAACAATGAACATTACACAGCGCTGTTGAGACCGGCGAAGAGGCAGAGGACTGATAATCCGCAAAGCCGCGCCATGGGGCGGCAACTGAGCGAAGCAACCACGACGTCCATCAGCCAAGCCTCCGATCAAGCCCGAGCGGACCTAATGGCTTCCTTCAGAAGCAGGGAGCGCTCCGACGCGGGGCGTTGAGCTCCATGGCTGGGGTCAAGCAGAACAGCTCTCTTGACGACAGAGGCGCTGATGCGATCTCCGGACCGGTAGCTCTCGCTGTAATTGATCAGGCTGGTACTGTTGGAAGGCTTGATCAGCCTCGTCACCCCAATCTCCAGCATAGCTCACTGTCACGCGGCCAACGTGCCTCCGTAGCTAACATCTACGTCAGCGTTGAAGAAGTACCCTGCGCCACGGGATGTTTTGACCAGGCGAGGGTTGGCCGCATCAGCCTCCAGCTTTCGGCGCAAGCGCATGATTAGGACATCGATACTTCGATCGTACACCTCTTCTCCACGCACACGGCTCGCGAGCAAAAGCCGTTCTCTGGATAGCACGTTGCGGGGGTTCTCCAGAAATGCGATCAAGAGATTGAACTCACATGCGGTAAGCTTGACCTCGCCACGCTCCGCACAGATCAGTCGCCGCT
>NZ_JAMYOM010000052.1:0-11113 GCF_040319805.1 Mesorhizobium sp. M0848
TTCCTACCGCCTTACAGCCCCGACTTTAACCCGATCGAGAATGCCTTCTCCAAGCTGAAGTCGATCCTCAGGAAAGCCGCCGCACGCAACATCCCCGAGCTTTGGGACGCAATCCGCGACGCCTTGCCACGCTTCACCGCCGAGGAGTGCTCAAACTACTTCTGCGCCGCAGGATACGAGCCTGAGTGATCAGATTCTGCTCTAGCCAACGTATACTTCTTCCGTAAGCGCTCATTTCCCCGCATGTTGATTTTCACTGAGAACTGACCCGGCATTTCCACCGAGATTTGACCCGCCTTTCATGTATGTTTCGGTTCGGGGTTGAGGGTCAAGGTTCTGGTTTTCTCCTTCGCTTTGTTGGGTTCGTGGGCGGAGCTGTTCTTGAAGCGGAAGCTGTCGTTTCCGGTTTCGAGGATGTGGCAATGGTGGGTCAGCCTGTCGAGAAGCGCGGTCGTCATCTTGGCATCGCCGAAGACACTCGCCCACTCGCTGAAGCTGAGGTTTGTGGTGATGATGACGCTGGTGCGTTCGTAGAGCTTACTCAGCAGATGGAAGAGCAATGCTCCACCTGATGCACTGAACGGCAGATAGCCAAGTTCGTCCAGGACGACGAGATCGGAATGCACGAGGCAATTGGCGATCTGGCCCGATCGTCCCTGTGCCTTCTCCTGTTCCAGCGCATTGGCCAGCTCGACAGTCGAGAAGAAGCGAACCCGCTTGTGATGATGCTCGATGGCCTGCACGCCGAGGGCCGTGGCAACATGGGTTTTGCCTGTGCCAGGGCCGCCGACGAGCACGATGTTGTGGGCTTCATCGACGAACTCGCAACGATGAAGCTGCCGCACGAGCGCCTCGTTTATCTCGCTGCTGGCGAAGTCAAAGCCGTTGAGATCGCGATAGGCTGGGAAGCGTGCGGTCTTGAGCTGGTAGGCTGTGGACCTGACCTCACGTTCCGCCGTCTCGGCCTTGAGCAGTTGCGACAGGATCGGAATGGCGGCCTCAAACGCTGGCGCTCCCTGTTCGGTGAGTTCGCCTACAGCTTGCGCCATGCCGTGCATCTTCAGGCTCCGGAGCATGATGACGATTGCGCCGCTGGCGGGATTATGACGCATGGCGGACCTCCGCGGTCTTCCTCAAAGCATCGTAGCGTTCGACATTGGCCTTCGGCTCATTGGTGAGCGTCAAAGCCTGAGGAGCACTGATGGTCGGGGGCGTGAGCGATTTGCCGTCGACGAGCCGATGGAGAAGGTTCAGCACATGGGTTTTGGTTGGAACGCCGGCCTCCAACGCCATCTCCACGGCCAGAAGCACGGCCTGCTCGTCGTGTTGCAGCACAAGTGCCAGGATGTCGACCATCTCGCGATCACCGCCCGGCTTCTTGAGCAAATGCTGCTGCAACGACCTGAATGCATCGGGAAGTTCGGCAAACGGTGCTCCGTTGCGTAGGGCGCCTGGTTTGCGCTGAACAACAGCCAGATAGTGCCGCCAGTCATAGACGGTCTGCCCTGGTCGGTCATGCGAGCGATCGATGACGCGGCGATGCTCACAGATGATCAAACCTTCCGCGGCAACCACGACACGATCCGGATAGACCCGCAGGCTCACGGGCCGGTTGGCAAAGGACGCCGGAACGCTGTAGCGGTTGCGCTCCAGATGCACGAGGCAGGTTGGGGAGACCCGCTTGGTGTATTCGACAAAGCCGTCGACGAGACGGGGCGCCGGCATGAGAGCCTGGGCTTCCTCAGCCCAGATATCGGCAATGGTGCCGCGCATTTTTCCATGCGGGGTCTTGTGCCAAAACTCCTTGCATCGAAGCTCCAGCCAGTCGTTCAGGGCTTCCAGTGATGGAAAGCGCGGCATGGGTTGCCACAGTCGGTGACGCGCATCCTGGACGTTCTTCTCGACCTGTCCCTTCTCCCAGCCAGAGGCCGGATTGCAGAACTCAGGCTCGTAGAGGTAGTGGCTGGCCATGGCCATGAAACGGACATTGACGTCGCGCTCCTTGCCGCGCCCGACCTTGTCGATCGCTGTCCGCATATTGTCGTAGATGCCGCGCCGGGGAACGCCGCCAAACACACGGAAGGCATGATTGTGGGCGTCAAACAGCATCTCGTGCGTCTGCAACAGATAGGCCCGAACGATGAAGGCCCTGGAGTAGCTTAGCTTCGTATGAGCCACCTGCAACTTGGTGCGTTCATTGCCGATGATCGCCCAGTCTTCCGACCAGTCAAACTGGAATGCTTCACCCGGATCGAACGCAAGCGGCACGAATGTCCCGCGCCCTGTCGTCTGTAATTCCCTCTGCAGATCCGCCTTCCACTCCCGAACGAAAGCCGCAGCACGACCGTAAGACCCCTCATAGCCAAGGCTCAGCAGATCGGCATGAAGCTGCTTCACCGTACGTTTCTGTTTGCGATTCTTTTTGGCTTCCGTCCTCAGCCAGGCCGACAAACGGTCGGCAAAAGGGTCAAGCTTGCTCGGCCGCTCGGGAACCTTGAACTTCGGCTCCACCCCATCCACACGCAGGTATTTGCGCACGGTATTCCGCGACAGGCCGGTCCTACGGCTAATCTCACGGATCGATAGATGTTCTCGATAATGCCAGCGTCGGATCACGCTCAATAATGCCATGTCGATCACTCCGTAATCCCCGCTGAAAAAACGCAGGGTAAGGGTCAAACATGGGTCAATTCTCGGTGGAAATATCCTGTGTTGCCGGGTCAGTTCTCAGTGGCAATCAACAATCCAGTGCAATTGCTCGGTCGTAAGCGTGATCACCGCTGCCTCCCGGCGCGGCCACCGGAACTTGTCCTCGGTCAGCCGCTTCAGGACCAGCACAAAGCCGGACCGATCGAAGAACAGGAGCTTCATCCGGTCGCGACGGCGATTGCAGAACGCAAAAACCGCCGGAGCAAACGGATCGAGCGCCATCGTCTCCTGGACCAGAACCGCAAGGCTGTTGATGCCGGCCCGGAAGTCGATCGGCTCGCGGTGCAGGTAGACTTTCAGGTCAGCGCCCAGTCTGAACATGGCCCAGTGCTCCGATGGTCGCCGTCAATGCATCCACATCACCGCATTCCAGCGTCAACTTCACGCCGTTCGGCAGCGACGCGCTCACCTTGGCTGGAGAGGAAAAAGGCGCAGTCCTTTTCGATGCCGACCCACGCACCCCATCGCAAGTCCCCGGCAAATCCACCGCAGCCATGCTGCTCTGTCGCAGCAAGGCCCGATCGGAAGTGCTTTCAATCTGAACCGGGATGAACCCCGGTGATGAGGACGGCGGGAGGGACTGGGTCTCCGCGCGCTTCTTTATCCACTTCCGAAGAAGGTTCGCATTGACCCCATGTTCGAGCGCGAGCCTCGATACCGACACGCCAGGCTCAAGGCAGGCCGAGACAAGACGCTCCTTCGATGCCGGGTCGTATCGGCGTCGCCCGTCCCGACCGACAAGCCTCACCCGCAGTTTCTGCTCATCTTCTTCCATCACTTGGTGTCCACCTATTTCGGTGGACACCTGCATGCATCAGAGCACTCAACAGCAAAAGGTGCGGGGAAATTCGCGCTTACCTTCTTCCTACATCGATCGGGCGTTTACCTGCGTCAGTGTGCAGTGCGACGCTGCTCGCCTTGGACCATTTCCGAAATGGACCGAATTAGTGCTCCTAGGCTCCGACAGATGCAGGTTCAAGAAAACTCCTGGCACGACGGACGTTGAAACCGCCGAATCGCAGGAGTTCCTTTCTCCGCAACGGAAGCATCGTGACCTAGGCATGACATTCTTTGTGCGGAATGACACTCGGCGAGATTTTAGACCGCTTTTTTTGTTACAATTCGATAAGTCCAAATTGTAGTGATTTTATGGCCGCTGTTGTTCTACTAACAGTGTCCGTCTTCCTCATAACATTTTTTATGTGAAAGTTAACAGTGTTTACGGATATACCTATAATCTGCCCTATTTCCCACGACGACTTCCCTTTCGCCGTCCATAGGATGCACTCCTTTTCTCTTGGAGAGAGGGTAGGTATCTCCTCGATGCCGCTAATCCGCCGGTGTTCCATAGTCTCTGCTCCACAGCCATCCGCACAGGAGGGTGTCACTGGCCCACAAGCTGCCGGCTTTGAAAGTACGGCTCCGCGCGCCGTCCTCGTCAGGCCTGGCATCGTCACAGCTCTACCACATCGTTGCTGTTATCAGTGTTACTTAACTTGAATTTATGCTTCGCTATCGTCATCAAAGCGCAACATAGGGAAATAACCTTAGTTTCTGATCAAGTTGGCGCAATCTCCGAAAGATCTCGGCGACCCGGTTGAGATGCGCCCAACTCCCGCTCCGCCCGCCGATCCGATGATGACGGGTATCCCGCGGGGAGATCCCGCTTTTCACGGAGCTTTCCATCAAAGGAGACGTCAGTTCGTGGATAGTATGGCCCCTGGTCGCTTGAACCGGCGTCCACGGCGATCACGTGTAGGTTCCGTCGGAGACCTTCTTGGAACAGAGCCTCGGGGAAGCCACATGCCGAGTTCGCCGTCGGTCACAAGATCCGGATCCCGTCCGTTGGCCGGTGAAGAATGCAGCTTCTAAGCCACGTCCCAGCAGGCAGAACTGCAGAGGGTTCCGCATTAATATTGCGGACCAGCCCAACTCTGGTCGCGACCAAACACTGCTGCGCAGGACCAACAGCGCAGCCGGATTGGTGCAGTCTCAAAGCCGGGGTCGCGATAGCGGGATTGACGGATACTGTGCCCCGAACCCATGGCTAACCGAGCCCAGCGCCACTGATCTCGCCTAGAATCCGCAGCCTTGTGGCATGGCCGTCGCTGGAAATTCTGGCCTGATCGATTGATCGTCGCTGAGGTTCATGCATGAACTGATCAGTTGCCGGACATTTGGACCTTGCCAATCGCCAGGACGAGGCGATCTCATACTGCATTTGGTGGGGCGTCAGATCAGCGTCGCGCGATGCTGTCCATTATGAGAGGGTGCTATTGGCACAGCACTCGGTGGCGAAGCACGAAGCGTCTTCAACAGTTCGTCTCGCGTCAACCAAACGAGCCAATCGTCGTCGTCTATCCCGTGCGCAGGCAAGTGCAGGACTGATCCGTGCGGCTCGCAATGAAGATAGCCGTAGCGATCGACTACGCTTTTTTCGATGTGCCAGCCGGAAACCAGCGCGTATATGAAGTCTGGCGCCCAGTTAGCCCAAGCCAGTCCGAATGCAATTCGACCGATAAAGGTAGAGAGTCCCCGGCCTCTAAAGTCCTCGCGCAACCAGATGTCGCCATGATACGCGACCAGCCCGGTAATGTTCCGAGCAGTCGGCGCATCGCAGCGAGACGAGGAACCGGGCCCGGCTTTGAGGTTAGGATCCGCGAACCAAGCTCTGAGCGACCCAAGGTGCTCAGCAAGGTCTGTGTTGGATAGATGATCTAAACGCAGTGCCTGGACATGCGCTACTCTCCCTTCCCGATCCCGCCCGACGATCCAAAAAGCCTTTCCAGGCAGAAGATCAGAACTGTCGGGACGGAAGCTTGGATAAGTCGGTGACTTCCCAGGAAGCCTGCCGGTAATCCCAACGTATTCCTCAAAATCGTCGCCCATCGTAATACGAAGGCCGGACTTGCGCCCCAACTCCTCTGCTGCACAGAGGTACTTCGAAACCTCCAGCGTCGTCACGTTGCTATGCATGCCGCTGCACCCTTATCAATGGGCTGACCCATGGCTTCTACAGTTTCCCGGCAAGCACTAATACCACTGCATCTGATAGTTGACGCGTGCTCCAGGCACTGCTGAAGTAGCCTATTAACACCTGCTGCCCCAGTCGGGGCATACGGATGGTAAGGGAGGATTTGCCTTGGTTTTCGACTATATCGTCGTAGGTGGGGGTTCCTCTGGATGCGTCATGGCGAGCAGGCTCTCCGCCGATGGAAATCGCGTGCTGCTCATCGAGGCCGGTCCCGATACGCCCCCGAACGCCGTCCCTGACGACATCCTCGACGGCAATCCGACGCGTGCTTACTTCAATCCCGATTATCAGTGGCCGTCACTCGACGCGACCATGATACGGGACGGCCGCAAGCCCGTTCATTACGAGCAGGCCCGGGTCATGGGCGGCGGCTCCAGCATCAATGCCCAGGTGGCGAACCGCGGTGGTCCCGAAGACTATAATGAATGGGCCTCAAGCGGTGCAACGGGCTGGGGTTGGGACGAGGTACTGCCCTACTTCCGCCGCCTGGAATGCGATCTGGATTTCGACGGCGAATTTCACGGCAAAGCGGGTCCACTGCCGATAAGGCGTGTTCGGCAATCAGACTGGTCCGGCTTTATCCGAGCGGTATCGAGAGCGTATGAAAATGCAGGTATTCATTTCAGGCCGGACTTCAATGGTGCCTTTGGTGACGGATACTCCGCTGTTCCGTTGACGAACCGAAACGGTCACCGGGTTTCTGCTGCGATGGCCTACTTGTCCGAGACCGTCCGCTCTCGGCCCAATTTGACAATCTTGTCGGAAACGACGGTTGTGCGGCTGGCCTTTTCAGGACGCGCCATAGCGGGTGTCGAGACGGAAAACAACTTGGGCCGGCAGTCGTACCGCGCTTCCACCGTGGTCCTCTGCGCCGGAGCCATCCACTCGCCCGCCATATTGATGCGCTCCGGGATAGGTCCGGCCGAGCAACTGACAAAGCTCGGTATTCCAGTCGTTACAGAGCTGAAAGGTGTGGGCCAGAGCCTTCAGGAACATCCAGGGATCGCCGTTTCGACGTATTTGAAACTAGGCGATCGCATGGCTCCCAATGTGAGCGGCCACATCCAGATCCATGCTCGTTACTCGTCGGGCTACAGTGGGTGCCCTTCGACGGATATGGCAATATCGGCGGTTGCCAAGTCGGCCTGGCACCCGCTCGGCAAGCGCCTCGGCTCCCTCTATTTCTGGGTAAACCGCACTTTTTCGACAGGAACCATCGTCCTGAAGGATCGCTCGCACGCAATCGCGCCGGAGGTGGATTTCAACTGGTTGAGCGATGACCGGGACGCCGCGCGATTGAGGCGAGGATTCCGTTTTATCGCCCGCCTGCTGAAGCAAGATTCACTGTCGGCCGTGGCACTCGATCCGTTCCCGTCAGCTTGGAACCTACGGGCGAAGCAGGTTAGCAAGGTCAATTGCATTAATTACGGGCTTACCTCGGTGTTGGCTCTGCTCATGGACTGCTCTCCACGCCTGCGTCGGGGTCTCATTAGACACGTCATAACCGATGGTCATAGCATTTCAGATCTGATTAATGACGAAGAGCAGTTGGATCGGTTTGTCCGCCTGAACGTGACCGGCAACTGGCATCCGACGTCGAGCTGCAGGATGGGGGCAGCCTCGGACCCTACCGCCGTGACCGACCCGTCGGGCCGCGTTCGCGATGTTCCCGGGTTGAGGATCTCCGACGCTTCGGTGATGCCATTCTGCCCCCGGGCCAACACAAATATTCCAACGATCATGGTGGCTGAGAAGATGGCTGATGCGATTTTGAAAGAAGACCGGAATCGCTAGCGAAGAGGTACTCAAAAGCTTCATCGAGGAGAGCGGCGGGATTCGTCTTCCGGCAGGTGGATCGAGGTTGATAACTCGTCATTGCCGTGACTATTGCCATAGTCGCGGAGGCAGGGCCCAAAGAGGTCGGGCTGCCGTCGCTGCCGCTCACCGGGTGTCTGGAATCGCCTCCTTATAGACATTGCATTCCTACGACCGTGGATGCATGCTGTTCCCCATTGCCGACGCACTAAGGCGATGCTTTCGCGGCAGTCGTGTGTATGGACACCGGCAAAGGCGATAGGTGTCACGCATGAAGAGGTGCGGACCGCGATCCGGTACCTCAGGTACTGCGGCCAGCCTTGCTGAGAACTTGAAAGCCCGATTCCGCGAGGCGCCAATCTCGTCGACCACACGGTCACGAGCCCATTCAGGGCTTCTACCCAGGTTATGCGGTGCAACTTCCCGCTGGAACGTTCGCATCACGCGCTGAAACCATACGGGGTCCGCTTGCACGTTCAGGTGAAATTCGAACGAGTTTCGGCCAATCTTCGACCGTGTCGTCGAACAGGGCCCCCTAGGCATTTACAGGAAAGTTCCTCAACATCCTATTTTTTGGCGCATTGTGAAGATTAAGTCACAAGATTGTTAAGCTCGGCAAGGGATATGTAATAATAGATCACATATTGTTTATTTTTCCTGTATTGAAAATCGCGCAAATCTGTTGGATAACTCGAGGTGCCCACAACATAGTTATGCAAGATGTCTCAATGGCATTGCTTATTGAACGGGAGCTCCATGCGTACCTCAAAAATGATAGAAACAGCGGTTTCACCAAGTCGAAAAAGGTCCAGCACACCGGCGTTCACCGCGATGTCAAAGGCTGTCGGCCTTGATGGGCCGCTCTCCAGATACCCCAGACCTAACCATCACTTCACGATCTGCGACGGCCTCTTCACACCTGTGCATCTCAGGCCGGATTGGCTGCGCGAACTAGCTCGCGCCACGCGCCCGAGCGGAATTTATTTTCGTAAGCTCCTAGGAGCTCTGTGGGGTGCGCACCCAGTGATGACGCGTCAGCGACATACGGGCTTCCCAGTGTTAGCACGCAGTGTGAACGACGGCAGATACATTGCATACAAGAATGCCGGGTACCAGGTTTTCCAGGAATCCCATAAGGCCAAAGCACCAATGGAGGAGCGACTATGACCACGCTACCGCAAATCTCACTGGCAAAACTGGCCGATGCAACGCAACACGAAGAGCGCGAGCGCCTACGCCTAGCCTGCGAGGACTACGGGTTCTTCTACCTTGTCGAGCACGGAATCCCGAAAGAACAGATCGCAGAAGCAATCGACGCTTCGCGGCGTTTCTTCGCGTTGCCACAGTCGACAAAGGAACGTTACGGTCACTCTGCCCAAGACGTGTACCCCACTACCGCCCGTGGATACAGTCCGTTGCACGGCGAAATGCTGCATCCCGAGGCCGGCCCCGATCCAAAGGAGATGTTCGACCTCGGTATCGAGAATGAAGGCGACCGGCGTCCGTTTGCCGGACGCACACGCCTTCCGGATGATGCGGTGGCTCCTGGTTTCGCTCGAAGCCTGCTTGCTTTGCAGGCTACCGTGCTCAACGGGGTTGTGCCGCAGCTCGGAATGGCGCTGGCCGACCTGCTCGAAATGGAAGAGGGCTGGTTCCGACGCCATTTCAGCCCGCCGACGGTACTGCAACGCGTGATCCGGTACCCGTCTACTGGCGGCGCGGCCGCTAAGCATACCGACAATGGCTTCTTCACGCTGCTACCGCAGGAGGAACTCCCCACGCCCTCCTTGCAGGTGTGGTTCGGCGGGCGTTGGACACCGGCGCCGAGCCTCCCTGGCAGTCTGGTGGTCAATCTGGGCGACATGCTTCAGGCCTTGAGCGACGACCGGTTCAAGAGTACGCCGCATCAGGTCGTGCACCCTGGTCCGGCTGAACGAATTTCGCTTCCCTTCTTTATCTATCCCGACATCGACGCACGCCTGAGTTCCCGGCAAGGAAAGCACACCTTCAGTGTCTCGGAAATGATGCTGCGCAACTACGAGTCAATATGGGAAAAGGGGAAAGGCGCCGGACGCGCGCGAGAGTTGCAATAAGTGTTCGGTTCATGAAGCCTGAGCAAACTACGGCGACGAGGTGGCACACCTGGATGTGCTGCCCTGGATGAAATCGTCCAGAACAAATTTGTCCGCCGCTGTGCCTACACATTGTGTTGGATTGTGCCGAACGAGATTTTATCGCTACTTTTCAGGCAAGCTGCAGTACCACGGCTTTTCATTGTGCTGCTGTGCTGCGGGGATAACTTTGGAAAGGAAAGCGGAGCGACTAGTGCCGAACGGAATCGATGACCAGCGTTATCGAAGTATTTCACTGATATTTGGTGGTGTAAGTACAAGTGGTAAAGTCTCTAGTGAGCACACTGAGATAAAATATATTGTATTCAATTTTTGGAAAGCTCAAGCTTGGAATGCCAGCTCCAAGCATAGCAGCACATCCTCACTAGAGCGGTTCCATCATCGATGGGGCTCCGATGTGTCCAGGCGGGCGCGTTGTTTTGTTTGTTGGGTAAACTGATCCTGAAAGGTGTCAAGGACAGGAGAAATTCATGTGTGTGAGCCGTGATCTCAATAGCACATTGCAAGCAACCCAGAATTGGATCAGCGATCTGATGTGGAGACTTCGCTGGCAGAATCGCGAGCAGGTCTACCACGTTCTGATTGCGACGCTGCACGCCCTGCGCGACTGCCTGGATCGCGACGAGGCTGTTTACATGGGAGCACAGTTGCCAGTTTTACTTCGCGGCTACTACTACGAGGGTTGGAATCCCAGCCGCCGCCCCAAAGGCAGAAACCGGAACTCGTTTCTCGACCGAATCCACGACGGCGTCCACCATGACCCGGCGGTGGATCCGGAAGAGGTTGCCCGCTCGGTCCTAGCCCAATTTGTGGACCGCTTACCTGCAGCAGAGGTCGAAGATGCCAAGGCCGCCACTCCAAGTGCGCTGCATGACCTTTGGCCAGTCTGAGACGTCTGCGCCATGAGCATCCACGAAGCCAACGCTTGGGAGCGTTCTCGACCGAGAAACTGATTTGGCTGCGCTTCCTGACATGTCCGCAACTAAGCAACCAAGGGTGTCCGACCGATTGACACCGATCACCGTAGGGCAAGGCTAAATCGCCGGCCTATATGCTCCCACTGCGAGAACAGTTTCTTGGGTTCAAAGGCCCGCATGACAAGGGAGCCGTTGCATCGTGATTCATGTAAATGCACGGACATGAAGTCGTCTCACAGTGTGTTTTGATGGGCTCAGTGGCGAAACAAGAACGGGGAAGGCGCCAGACAGCTGGAAACATGACGAAACCAGAAATGGGCCCTTGAGACGCGCAATCCTGAGGGGAATTGCCGCAGTCGGCATAGCAGCGATGGCACTCGCCTCGTTTGCCGGTTCGGCTTCGGCGCAGGCGCTGCTGGAGAGATCAAGAACGGAGAGACGGTCCGTATCGGCTTCTCCAACGAGGTTCCCTGGGCCTATCCCGGCGAGAACAACGAGCCGCTCGG
>NZ_JAMYOM010000053.1:0-8969 GCF_040319805.1 Mesorhizobium sp. M0848
GTGCATGAATATCGCGGCGCCAGGACACGATGTCTGGGAGTAGGTCGGCGACGCGATTGACGATAGGCATGGGAGTCTCCTTTCTTATGGTTGGTAGGAACAGGTTCGATCTATCCAGCTCGACTAATGCGCTCGTATTTTCCTCGACTGGCTGTGATCAATCGGCCTGAACTGAATTTCGCTATCGGACATAAAGCTGACGCCCAAACTTTGTGAGTACCTCACAGCCCGTTTCGGTCACGCGGACTGTTTCGCTCGTGCCCGCGTCGGCGAAGCCGAACACTTTCACAAGAGATGGAATATGAAATGTCATATTAGGACGCAGAACGCGGGTCTCTCCGCGCTTGAAGGATAGCATGTAGCCTTCGCCCCAATCAGGCGGAAAATTGATGCCTATAGAATAACCGGTCCGTTTGAAGCGCCCTTCGTAGCCGCCGTCAGTGACCGTAGTCGACCACACATTCCAAACCTCCCCTAATGGTCTATCAGGTCGTATGGCGTCGAGCATCTTTTCAAGTGCCTTGCGTGAGACCTCTTCCATCCGCTCCAGTTCGCGATTTGCTGGCTTAACCACGGCTAAGCGCATGAGAGCAGCGCTATAGCGCCGCACGCACCCCGATATTTCCAGAAGGACGGGGTCACCTTCGAGAACTTTCCTTCCAGCCCACGTGGCATGAGCTTGGCTGGTACGCACCCCTGAGGATACAAACACAGGCAACCCCGGGTATTCGCTCCCCAATTTTGTTACGGTTCGCTGGATCTCTGCCGCGATGTCGTTCTCGTTAGCTCCAGCATGAATCTGATCGAGGCCGACCTCCATGCCGGCCTCCGCAATACGAGCAGCATGGCGAATATACTCCAACTCCAGATCTGACTTAACAACGCGCGAAGCTTCAACGGTCAAGGATCCATCTTGGAAATTCGCGTCACCGAGCATTTCTTTAAGTCGCTCGTAGTCGACGATCGACAGGAACCAGCTAATCTTCTCGATGCCAATGACCGCATTCGAGTAGCCCATCTCCCGGATAGTCGCTGCAAGAAGCTCAATCGGCGCCTCGTGATCCATATAACTGGTCGATTGCTCAATCCATGATAGCACCTTAACATTTGTCTCTTCGATGCCGCGCGTTATATGAAATAACTCACCCGAGATTGGTACAAGTAGGAACTGGCTGCTGAAATACCCTACGGTGTGATAGCCGCTCATATAATAGATATTCTCAGGCGTGCTCACCACTAGCAAGCCCAAGCCTCTTTCCGTCATCTCTTGACGAACAATTCTGAGCCGCCGTTGGAATTCTTCGATCGGAAATGCGAGATCTTTTTGAACAGCAGCGCTGTTCATGCCTGGGACTTTCATTCAGCCTACCCTCACCAAAGGAACGTGGCTCAACCGTAGCAGGGATCGAATCGTTCTATCGGCGATCTCTTGCGGTCTTACGCAGGAATTCTGCAAACTGCGGCGGAACCGCGCGGTGTCTGATGCAGGAACATGGCAGTCCGCGGGGTTAGTTTTGCCAACAAGGCACTGACAAAGCCACACTGAAGGCGGTATCGTCGGCTGCAATGACGAATCACTGCAATCGCCGGCGTTGCGATATCAGCTCACTGAAATGTGCGCTGGACTTCGAGATTCACGCTGCGCCTGTGAGCCGCCCAAAATATTGATCGCCGCTCCCGATTGACGTCCGCTCGATGAATTCTCGATGAGACTGAACTTTCTTCCGCCGCCGCTCCCTTGGGGCCGGAAGTGTCGAGGATGAAGCCGAAGCCGCCCGAATTGTAGTGGATGTGGGTTCGCTTGTAACGCCTATTCGACATCAAACGCCCCCGATGCAGCCCTCCGACAAGTCGGGACCAGCGCCTTCTCGAAATAGGCCAGGAGCACGTTAACGTTCATGGCGCCGTCGTAAAGATGAGCGCAGAAGGTCGTGGTGCTCCAGCGGGCATGCGGAACGCCGGCTTGGGAGCGTGGCCGCGCGACGCTCTTCCACACGCAGACATCTCTGTTGAGTGGCCGGTCTCATCGATGAACACGAGCCTCGCCGGATCGAGATCGAGCTGGCCGTCGAACCAGTCCCGGCGCCGCTTCAGGATGTCGGGCGATCCTGCTCCAGTGCGTGCGCGGACTTTTTGAAATTCGCGAAGCCAGGCGCTCAAGGCGCGGCGGCTGATCCGCACCGACCGCTCGGCGACCAGCCGCTCCACCATCTCGCTCAGCGGGATGACCTTCGCTGCTCGTCAGCTCGACGAGGAAGGCTTAATGAGATGAGCATCGAGGCTGGAGGCCCCCGCGGCGGACCGGCGGGCATGGCGCCAGTTCGCCGATCTTCGCCGGCGCAATCCAGCGGATCGCGCTGAACATTCCCACGCCGAACCGGGACGACATGCCCTCGTCCGAGTCTTAAAGACCCGTGAACCGAACATCCCCGCTTAATGCTTCTCCCAACTTCCACCTCCCATCGACGTGAATGTTGAATCAGCACAACACGCAGCCGTCACATCACAATCGATTCATCGATCACAGAACGTGCTCTGAACGTTTGCCTCGGACGTAAACAGTGTCGCTCGATTACTTAGTAACTAAGCATGATCTCTTGATAGATGTCGACCGCCTTCTCAAGCTGGCTCAGTTCAACATATTCATTGCTCGTGTGGGCGCGATCAATGCTTCCAGGCCCCAAAACAATGCAAGGAATCCCCGCAAGTGAGAGCTGGCTGGCATCTGTTCCATATGGCACGCCAATGTATTTTCCGGTCCCGGCAACATTGGCACATGCCGCCGCTGCCACCGCTGCAATTTTGCTGAACTCAGCACTGGTCGGAGCCGGGTCTTCCAATGCTGGTAGCACTGATCGGACCTTAATGCCTTCGCGATCTCGCATCCCCTGCAGTATGTCTTCTACTTCTTGCAACGCCTGCCCGGGCCGCTCTCCTGGAACAAGGCGTCGATCGATCCAGATGCGACATGATGGAGGAACGGTCGTAAGTTCCAACCCGCCTTCAATAAGACTTACCGTCAAAGTTGGAGGACTGACCAAGGGTTGCGTTCGCGAGGCAAGATCTTGACCGTATTCGTTTAGCGCCAATATAACCTTTGCCATGCCGGTTATGGCATTCACGCCGAGGTGAGGCTTCGAGGTATGAGCGGGGACCCCTTGTACCTCGATCTGCCAGCGGACAGAACCTTTGTGAGCGACCACAAGCTCTAGGTCTGTTGGTTCACCTACGACCGCGGCCTCATACGGCGTGCCCGACAACGCGATAGCGCGGGCGCCGATCTTTCGGTACTCTTCGTCGATGCTGGCTGCAACGACAATTGTAGCGTTAGGTTGGCGGTCTCCTAGGGTAGTGAGGGCCATCAACATCGCTGAAAGCGAACCCTTTGTGTCACAACTGCCTCGACCGTAGATTCGGCCATCTTTCTGCACAGCCAGAAAAGGGTCCGAGGCCCAATTGTCGGTTGGCACCGTGTCCATATGGGCGATAAAAAGTACGCGCCTGTCAGGATCTCTGCCTGGAACTGAGGTCAGGAAGTTCGAGCGGCCGTCAACGACGTGTTGGAGTTCATACTGCAGGTTTCTCTCTTTGCAAAACCCCTCGAGATATTCAGCTACCCGCCGCTCTCCGCTGCCCGTCGACGAAAGCGATGGGTTCACGCTCTCAATCTTGACCAGATCCTTGAGAAGCGCGACGGTATTGGCGCTGAGTGATGACATAGACTCTCCTGTAGATGCACGTGGGGTCGTCATTACCTCGACCAACTTTTGATTAGTTCAATAACGTGGTCAACTTCCGCCTCGGAGTTATAAAGATGGAGTGAAAATCTCAGCAGCCCTCGGCGCTTTGAGGCGATAACTTTATTGTCGATAAGATAGCTGTGTAGGGCGTGAACATAGGGGTCCGGCTCCCGCTCACCGGAGAGCATAGCCATATCACCGATCGCCACGATACTCCCTGTTTGCTTGCCGGGCGGCCCGCCACAGACAGGTAGTCCC
The DNA here is from genome assembly GCF_040319805.1 of Mesorhizobium sp. M0848. NCBI lineage: Bacteria > Pseudomonadati > Pseudomonadota > Alphaproteobacteria > Hyphomicrobiales > Phyllobacteriaceae > Mesorhizobium > Mesorhizobium sp. M0848. The sequence goes on from NZ_JAMYOM010000053.1 coordinate 3,999, forward strand.
AATTGCAGGAGCCCCAAAGCCAACCGCTTTGCCAAAGACGTGACGTGATTGTCTATTGCCTCGGTACCGATCTCCAGCAGTTGCCCCATAGAGGCGTAGGCCGCGATCATACCCGGGAAGTTGTAGTGGCCAATGTCAAAACGGGGGGCGCCAGCTCGGAGCTTGGGGGCGCTGAGAATGGCAGCCGACTCCGGTGCGTTTCCGAGATCGACGCTGAACCGAGCAAGATAAGCTGGATTGAACTGATCGGCCCACTCGCGACGGCAGAACAGAAATCCCGATCCGTAAAGACCCATTAAGCCCTTCACGGTCGAGACCGCCAGACCATCCAAACCCAGTTGAGCAACGTCGGTATGGAGTATCCCCACGGACTGGGTTCCATCCGCCAAAAGGAACGAGCCTCGACGCCTGCAAGCCTGGGCGATTTGCTCCGTCGCCGTGCGAAAACCAGGAACCATCGTAGCCGTTGAAAGGGCCACAACGCGCGTGCGGGAATCGAGGGCGTTGATAATCTTCTCGACTGGAATTGAGCCGTTATCCGGCTCCACGACTTTCAGCTGAACATTATGCAAGGCCTTGACCTGAAGCCATGGTAAAATGTTGTTCGCATGTTCCAGTTGAGGGCAAAGGACGACGCTGTCCCCCGCGCGCCAGTTGATGGCGTTAGCGATAATGTTGATGCTCTCTGACGCGTTCTTTGTGATAGCTATTTCATCTCGGTCCGCTCCAATCAATTGGGCAAACCTGGCGCGAGTCTTTTCGATATCCTTTAACTGACTCAACTCGTCGTTTTCGCCATGCAGTCTGTTGTCAAGATGCTGCTCGAAGGATGCTCTTGTGGTTCGCGAGATCAGGCCCTGATTCGCAACGTCCATGTAGATGAACTTTTGCGTTGCCGGAAACTCTTCCCGGATTGTGCTCAACGGAAGTAAACTGCTGTTCATAGTCGTTAGGGCTCGTCAAGTTGGCGGACGATAAGTGCCAGATGACCTACGTCCGATGATGCTAGGTGAATAGGACTCTGAACGGAACCGTGGGCACGGTTGCGTACAAGCAGCTCTGTTGCCTTGAAGGCATTATATCTGCCTGCCCTGAGAATACCGATCTTCTTTGCACGCCTACCGTATTCTTCCTGCGGAAATTCCTGTCTGATGCAGGATTTCTGCGAATTGATTGACCTACTGGACGTGCCAGCCATGGCCGCATAACTTAAACCAAGCGGCTCCGGCAACCCGGTGCGGTTCAGCCCGTGGCTCGCAAGTTGTCGACGGCCTATGGCTGATGTCGGTCAAGAACCACGAGTTCTGCGGGAGCGCCCGCTCTTCGGCGGCGGAGCAACAAGGCAGCGCAACACCATCCTTGCGGGAATGATCCGGAAGGTTTAGTGCGAAGACGCCGATCAGACCGCGAAGAGACCCATGCCCTCTTGCCGAGGTTCACATCGCGACCACTCCCGAAAGGTGGTCCCAAAACAGCGCCGCGTCCGCTCAACATTCGATAGCGGGCGGTCAGCCGTGTTTGAGCCTTCCATGCGATCTCGCGCACCTTCGGTGGTGCTTGTTCCAGCCGGTACAGCTTCGTCTTGCCGACTTTGGGCGGATGCCGGTAGGTCCATGCGCTCTCGACCAGCATGTGGCGAACGCGGCCGTTGCCCGCTTTGGTGATGCCGCCCCGTCTGACTGTCTCGCCGGTCGATCGCTCTCCAGGGACGAGGCCGAGATACCCCATGAGTTGGCGCGGGCTCTCGAACCGCCGCACGTCGCCAACCTCGGTGGCGAATGTCACGGCAACAATCAGGTCTATGCCCCGCAGGGTCTGGAGCGCCCGCACGATCGGCGCCAGCGACCAGGCCGGAACGAACTCCTCGATCACTCCCTCAAGCCGATCGACCCGCTCTTTCGAGACGCGCACCGCTTCGACCATTTCCTGAAGCGCGATCTGATGCGCCCGATGATCGAACGGTTGCTCCTGCAGCCAGCGCAGATAGCGCATCGTCCAACCCTTCTTACGGGGATAGATACGCCCTGACCTGATGAGGTGGACGGCCTCCGCTCCCGGCATCGCAATGTGCCAAAGTGTGGCTGTCGAAAGTCACATGAGGGAGAGCCGTCCATGGAGAAGGTTAGCACCATCGGTCTGGATGCGCCAAGCACGTGTTTCAGGTGCACGGCGTTGACGCGCAGGGCGCAGTGGTTGTCCGCCGGAAGTTGCGTCGCGAGGATGTAGTCGCATTCTTTACATCCTTGCCGGCGTGCTTGATCGGCATCGAAGCCTGCGCAACGAGCCATCATTGGGCTCGTGTCCTCACGGCTCTGGGGCATGAGGTTCGCCTGATGCCTGCGTCATACGTCAAGCCATACGTGAAGCGGCAGAAGAATGATGCTTCGGATGCCGAGGCAATTTGCGAGGCGGTCACGCGACCGACGATGCGCTTTGTTCCGACAAAGAGCGAGGAGCAGCAGAGCGTGTTGATGCTGCATCGCGTCCGCGAGCTTTTGATCCGGCAGCGGACAATGCTGGTGAACGCCTTGCGCGGCCACTTGGCGGAGTTGGGCATCATCACTCGTCAGGGTGCTACAGGGCTGAGCATGCTCGTCGCGTTGGTTGAGGACGAGGGGCACGACCTCATTCCCCCGCTTGCCCGATCGGCCCTCTTTCTTTTGGTACAGCAATTGCGTGAGGTGCACGAGAAGGTCTGTGAGCTGGACCGACAGATTCACATCTGGCATCGTTCGCACGAGTTGAGCCGTCGCCTCGAAACGATCCCCGGCATCGGTCCGATCACCGCCAGCGCAATCGTTGCGACCGTGACAGATGCTTCCCTGTTCAAATCCGGCCGGCAACTCGCGGCTTGGCTTGGCCTGGTGCCGCGACAGAACTCATCCGGAGGAAAGGATCGGCTCGGGCGGATCAGCAAGCAAGGCGATCCCTACATCCGTCGCCTTCTTGTTGTGGGAGCCCATGCCGTGCTTTGCTTCTGTCGTAATGGCAAAGCGGCACCCACTCGCTGGGCTGCCGAGCTTCTGGCGAAAAAGCCGTACAACGTCGTTGCGGTGGCCTGGCAAACAAGATGGCCCGGATCGTCTGGGCGCTGATCACTACGGGCAAGCGCTTCGCGGATTCACCGGCGTAGTGACGTAGTCGCAGAGGAAGCACAGAGGTTGGTGAGGTGCTGATGGTGTGATGACGGACGGTCGAACCGGGATCGGAAAACCCGCTCAGTGGGTGCCGCTCAAAAAGCGCGTTGACCTGTCTGGGATCGGATCCGCGGACTTCATCAAGGCCAGCGGCATGAACAGGCCGCACTCAAAGGCCGAATACATGCCTGCACCCGACCAACCTGTCATCAATATCAGAAAGCCCTTGCCACGCGGAGGCGCCTTTCTGATCCGATACCATTCTTTGGACCGCCGGAAGGTGGAGTTTTCCGGCTGTTTCACGATGGCGGGCTGACGGCGCCATCGGGATTGATCAACGAGATCGGAACCTTGTGCCTGATTGCGCCATGGGGGCGCACCTCGTTGTAGTATCTGCGCCAATCCTCCAACTTTTCGGCCGCGTCGGCAAGCGTCAGGAACCAGTGGGCGTTCAAACATTCCGCCCTGAAGCGGCCGTTGAAGGCTTCGATGTAAGCGTTGTCCGTTGGCTTTCCCGGTCGCGAGAAGTCGAGCGTGACGCCCCTGGTGTAGGCCCACAGATCGAGGTCGCGGGAGACGAACTCCGAGCCTTGATCGACCCGGATCGTCTTTGGATAGCCGATCTTGGGGCAGACCTGTTCCAGCATCCTGACCACATCCTCGGCTCGGTAACTGAAGCGTGGGTCGAGCACCGGCACGACGTATCTACGACCGTCAGGACCCGGATCTTCTTGCCCGTCGCGAGTTGGTCGTGAACGAAGTCCATCGCCCAGACGTCGTTGGGTTCGACGGCTGGCTGGCGATCGTCTCGCAGCTTCGCCTTCACCCGGCGCTTCGGCGTCTTGTTCCTCAGTTGAAGGCCCAAGTCCCTGTAAATGCGATAGGTCCGCTTCATGTTGATGTCCCAGCCCTCCCGCGTGAGCATCACGTGCACGCGCCGGTAGCCATAGCGAACCCGCGTCGCGCAGATGTCTTTGATCCGAGCTTCGAGGCCGGCCTGGTCACGGCGGCGGGACTTGTAGTGATAGGTCGAGGTGTCGAACTCCAGAACACGGCACGCTCGCCGGATCGACACGTTCCAATCAGCACAGGTATCGGCCACCAGCTCGCGTTTGCGACCAGGCCTCACAGTTTTCGGCGGATCACGTCCTGCAGCATCTCCTTGTCCAGCGACAGGTCGGCGACCAGCTTTCTGAGCTTGCCGTTCTCGTCCTCGAGCTGCTTCAGCCGCTTCATCTCTGTCGGCAGCAGCCCGTCATCTTCTTCTTCCAGTTGAAATAGGTCGCCTGGCTGATCCCGGCCCTCCGGCAGATCTCCGCCACAGGAAACCCATCCGCTCCCTGCTTCAGAATGAACGCCTTCTGCGCGTCCGAAAACTTCGATGCTTTCATCGCTTCCGCTCCTCTTCCAGCCGGGAAACTACAGCGGAAAACTCCAATTCTGAACGGTCCAGTTTCTGGGGATCAGATCAGCCCGTGCTTGAGCATGAAGGCGCTCACGTGCTGCCGGTGAACGCGAAGCGTCTCGACCGCGGCCGCCCGTGCGCGAACGAGATCCCGCATGGCTTCGTGACAAAAATACACCCGATCGAACTTGGCGGCGACCCGCTGAATAACGCGGCGCATGCTCTCATCCGATGCGTCGACCTCGCCGAAGAACCGAACCTCTCCCTCCCGGCCGGCTTCCGCAATCGCGATGGCATTCCTCAGCTTAGAGCATAATCTGACCTGATGGAATCGCGAGGGATTCCCATCGGGGAGAATATCTGATTCATCATGTCGGCTGGGTATGGAGGCCAGCAGGCATGGTTAGAGCCATATCGGAGGATTTGCGT
>NZ_JAMYOM010000054.1:0-8410 GCF_040319805.1 Mesorhizobium sp. M0848
CCTTGCCACGCTTCACCGCCGAGGAGTGCTCAAACTACTTCTGCGCCGCAGGATACGAGCCTGAGTGATCAGATTCTGCTCTAGCGACATCGATTCCGACAAATGTTTCCCTATAATCTGCCACGGCTCGTCCTCCTGTGATGAGGATCGGCTCGGACCGCCCGAGCAACCCTCGGACTCGCAGTGTAGGGCGAGCCACCTCACCGGCAGAAGCGGACATACGGTCTTACGAATCGTCGCGGCAGTGTCCTCGTCTTCACAGCTCAGCGAAACATGGGGTAAAATGGGCGCTTCTGTTTTGACGCACTTGACACAGTTGTACCATGTGAAGCGTTGCACTCTAAAACTGTCCGGGATTAACGGAATCGCTGTCCGTAAAATTACTGAAATCACTCGAAACGAACTTGGGCTAAGCAGGCATGAGAATGATCGTCGAAAACGTCGCCTCATCGACCTTCGTCATCGAATAGAGCAACGGCTTGTATTCACCTCGCCTCCAGCTTGATGTCAGGTCTGCGTAGTGTGCAGAGCCGGGAACGCCGGACTGTCCAGGATTATTGATAAAGAGACTTTCGTCCCAGTTTCCGACGTCGATGATCATGCGCACAGAAGGGCCGTCGGTAACTGAAAAATCGCTTAAGCGGTAAGTCGCGTAGTTGATAGCCGAGCCGCTGCCGCCTAGCCCCATCGGCTCCAAAGACCAATTCGTGGCTACGAGCGATTGGAGAGGATGCCGCAGATCCATCTTGTGAAGACGTCCCCACGACCAACATGCGGGATCTCCCCCCATCAACGCCAAACATTCCGTCCAAGCATCCATGAGACTGGTTTGGAGAGCTTCAATCAATTCCCGCTCTGGCTCAGCATTTTCCAGCCACGCGGCAATTCTTTGGGCCTCAACCGGCATCAGTAACGGAATGACTTCGGCATCGGCGCCCTCGCGCCTGGCCATCATGGGGCCGAGATGTTTGCTCAGCCATACCTCAAATAGCGCGGCCGGCCCGGAGTCTGCCGACAGATCTTTGTCCCATCCCTTCAGGAACGCCCAAATCTTCCCGTCACCCAAATCCTCGAAAAGCCGCGTTACCGCCTTGCTGATCCGGGCAGCAATAGGCGAAAAGGTCGAACATTGCAGACGGACACAGTCTTGCAAAGAGATCGGCCTGTCGCGACCGAGTTCATGATGGAGCGAGTCGTGTCTGCTGCTGTCCGGCCACTCATAGGCAATTGCCGGATTAGATTTTGACCAGTCATCTGGAATGTTCATTGCGTTCGCAGTGGCGATAAAACCACGCGCCGGATTGACTTCTGATGGAACTTTGCTGGGGCTAAGATAGCCTTTCCACTCGAAATGACCGTCGCCTGGTACGGGAAGGAGACCATCCCAATTCTCGCGGATAGGCATAGCACCAGCTGGCCGCCAAGCGATCGTGTCGCTCGTGTCTGCGTAGACATGATTGATCGCGGGGCATCCCCAACTTTCAAGGCTATGCGCGCACTCTCGATAGGTCTTCGCTCTCATTACCGAAAGGCTGGCCATATAGGGTGCCGTTCCCGGATTTGTGACAACGGTCCTCAATGCGAAGGCGCGGTTGTCCTTTTGGGCCTGGTAGAGCACAGGTCCGTGGCGAGTGAACTTCAGCTGAACCGTCTGATCCGGATGTCCCTTGACCGGTATGACTTCCTCGATCACGCGGAGCTTCTCCCAGCCGCCATCATAGGCGTAGCTGTCGGAATCGTCCGGAGCAGTGCGATAGACATAGACGTCTTCCTGGTCCGCCCCAAATATCGTTAGGCCAAAGGCCGCTGTTCCGTTGTGTCCCATCGAAATACCAGGCACCATTGGCTCACCGGCGCCAATTACGTCCATACCTGGCATTGCGAGATGCACGATGTAGCGAATGGAAGGCAATGTGTGCGTGCGATGAGGGTCTAAGGCCAATATGGGGCGACCCGTTGTCGTCTTTGCTGCCGAAATTGCCCAATTATTTGAACCTTGCTCAAAAGCGGAGCGAGCAATTTCCCCGGTTGAAGCCACGACCGTCCACAGGCCGGCCTCTTCCAGCGAACAGTCCAGCCTTACTTTCGAGAAGGTTGCCGGGCTTGCTGCGAGTTGAAAATCCCGTAACACTCGGTCGCTCATTACCGCGGGGTCGAACCCGTCCGCAGGCTTGGGATTGCCGCCATGGGGCAGTTGCTTGCGAAGCGTGTCGAGCTTCGCCCCGAGTTCCGGACCGACCAGAGCCATGACTTTGGAGCGCAGAAGTTCGGAAGACGCGTTCCGCGTCAGGCAATGGGTACGAATGCGGACGACATCTTCCGGCTTCCAGTGATCCGGTCGATTTCCTAGCACCGCAAATTCCGGCGGAAGCCGCGCTAAGCCTGAGTCGCAAGCATCGATGTAAGCGTTGATTCCGGTGGTAAACGCAGTGCAGATTTCTTCTGCGTCAGATCCGTATGCGTTCCATTCGGGCGCCATGTCGCCGCGATAAAGAAACAGGCGTGAAGCCCTATCCTGCGCGAGGTACCCGGGGCCAAAATCGCGAGAGAGAAGGCCCAGGCCGCGCTTGCGGGCCAGATCGATTTGCCACAGGCGATCCCGTGCCGCATTCCAACCCTGCGCGAAAAAGAGATCGTCCAGGTTTTCTGCTCTGATATGGGATACGCCCCAACGATCGACATTGATAGATACTTCCCTCTGTAGCCCCTCTACTTTCAGAAGCTGGGAAGCGATGGTTGTCGTCATACTCGGATATCCGTTTTGATGCAGAAGATGCTGCTACAGCGCTAGCGAGGCATGCTCCGCCACCTCTCGGTGGGTGGCAAACCAGACATCGCCCTTGGCTTTAGCAGCCCGTATCACCTCCTCAAGTATCCAAATCCTTGATCGATAGCCGATTCTGTGAGGGTGCATTGTGAGTTGAAACATCTCACCTTCGTGATATGCCTGCTCAAACTCTCGCATGAAAATTCCCAGGACGTCTTCTGGGCTAATATGGGGCCGAAGCGGCTCGGTTGCGCTCATTGCGAAATATGGTGCGTCATCACGGATCCATTCGACTGGTATCTCGATTACGCCTGTCCGTTCGCCATTCTCCAATAGTTCGTAGCAGCTATCGTCGGCCATCAACGACGAATCATATAGTAGCCCCATCTCGCGGGCGATCGACAGTGTCTTTTCGGAAAAATCCCATGATGGGGTGCGCAATCCGACCGGTCGAGTGCCCGTGATCATTTCGAGCGTATCGGCACTGCGCATCATCAAATCACGTTCGTTTTCCGGCGGTAGCAGGGAATTGAGCTCGTGGATCCAGCCGTGAATCCCAATCTCGTGCCCTTCGTCCACAACCGAGCGCTGTTCGTCTGGATAGAGTTTTGCAGCAATCGCGGGAACAAAGAAACTAGCCTTGATATCGTGTTTCCGGAGCAGACACATGATGCGAGGCATTCCTCGCCTGTTCCCGTATTGCCCACAAGAGAGGCGCCCGATCGATTTTCCACCGTTGTACAATTCGAGTGTTTCGTGATCCACGTCGAATGACAAGGCAACAGCGCAGCGCTTGCCGTCCGGCCATGGCGGCGTCAATCGCTTGCCTGCACGGACGCGATTGACGTAACCGCGCCAACGAACTTCGGACCACTGCCAAGGCTCGTTTTCGATTCCAGCCATAAACAGTCGTCCTTCCTGCATTTCGTCTGCGCAATTTCGGTCGTCCAGCCATGGCGCGTACCGGAAGCTGCTGCTCATGCGTCAGCCTGAAACGCGGAAAAGCCTGGGGACTCTTGATGGGTAAACAAAAGCGAAAAATCGTCAGGAGAGCAGCCTCCAGGACTCCACCGGGTCCCTGTGATCAGGTCGTACTAGAAGCTGCCTCCGCAAGATCGAAGCCCCGGCCTGATGTCGGTCAGGTCCGAACTAGTCAGCCGCTACCGGGGCATAACGATGGTCTGCGTGTTTGCGGGAAAACGCGATCCACGATCCTCGATCGCATAGTCGATTGTCGTTCCCAAAACTTGCCAGGCTCTGTACTGACTGCGCCGTCTCATGGATGCGGAGTAGGCGATTGAGCGATCAGTTGTCCATGAGTAAATTCCTCGCAGCTCACGGCTCGGTTTCGCCGCTGGTCCCACCAAAACACACAGTGGAACAACGTTCCTATCCATGCAGTCACATTGACATGCGGGTTTGAAATCGCGCCTCAAATAACCTTTCGGGGACTTTTGACAAAGCCCATTTTTGACCGGACCGGTCCTTGCCCTTCCCAAACGTAGCAGCGTTAGATGAGCGGCCGTGAGCGAACAATGTCTGTGAACGCAGGAAGCCTGCGTTTTCTCGCTCTGCGCGCAATAAGCCGACATGCTTGCTGGCGTGGCGAATGCGAGTTCCCTCGCGCTACCAAGTGATCAACGGGATCGTTCGGACATTGTACAATAACAGTCCATCGCAAGAGAGCGCGTCAGATTTCCTGTGTGCGATCGGTTGTTGAGCCGCTCGCCGATCCTGATGGTGCGCTTGCGAAAGTCGCACGTGGTGGGCTCAATGGATAGGAATTCAGCGAGCACTCTGGCCGCCTGCCGGTACGGCATCATGCTCCCCAGCCGCGCCGACAGCTCAGAGCCCGATCAGGACAGATTTTCAATGGTGCAAAGCAACGATCATACCCGGTAACAATCCCAGCACAGCATCCAGTGAGGATTGCGAACCTCACGTGCCGTAAGACGGTGCGGATCCGGCGCGTCATGAGGGAAGAGGTCTCCGCCCCATGGTTCACGACTGCTATCTGCAGCGCCACCATGATCGCCTCACCATCGCCGATCGAAGGCAGTTACGTCAAGGCACATCGCTCTGCGGCAGGCTCAAAAAGGGGGCGTTCTCGGTAGCGATTGGCCGCTCGCGAGGTGGAAGAACAAGTAAAATCCATGCTTTGGCCGATGATCGCCGCCGACCAGTCGCCTACGCGTTAACGCCTGGCAACATCGCCGACATCACCATGGCCGTTCCCTTGATTGGTATGGTGGCCAAGCCCAAAATGCTCCTGGCCGACAAAGCCTATGATGCGGACGGCCTCCGCAATTGGCTTAAGCGGAGGACGATCAAGGTTGTCATTCCATCAACCGCCTCACGGGGTACGCCCTATCCACTCGATCACAAGGCATATCGCAGACGGAACGTCATCGAGCGTATGTTCTGCAAGCTCAAGAATTGGCGTCGGATCGCAACATGATACGATCGACATGCACAGAACTACCTCTCACCCCTTGCTCTCGCTGCTATCATTTCAGCCTAGATTTGAATGAGTCCTCAACCTAGTGGATGGAATCTAACACTTGGTGCCCACGTTTGACGGCAGCAATGATTTTGTCGGGATCGGCGGTCCAAGTGAAGGGTTTGGGTTGCTGGTTGTGCTCTGCCACGAAGCGGTTGATTGCCGCCTGGAGGTCGATGACGGAGTGGAAGACGCCTCGCTTGAGACGACGCTTGGAGAGTTTGGCGAAGAAGCCCTCGACGGCATTGAGCCACGAGCATGAGGTCGGCGTGAAGTGGAAGGTGAAGCGCTGATGGCGGTCGAGCCAGGCACGCACCTTGGGGTGCTTGTGAGCGGCGTAGTTGTCGAGGATGAAATGGACCGCCTTGCCGGCCGGCGCCTCGGTGTCGATGGCGTTGAGGAAGCGGATGAACTCCTGGTGGCGGTGACGCTGCATGTTGCGGCCGATGACGGCGCCGTCGAGCACGTTGAGAGCGGCAAACAGCGTGGTGGTGCCGTGCCGCTTATAATCGTGCGTCATGGTGCCGAGCCTTCCCTTCTTCATGGGCAGGCCGGGCTGGGTGCGGTCGAGTGCCTGGATCTGGCTCTTCTCGTCGACCGACAGCACGATGGCGTGGGCCGGCGGATCGACATAGAGGCCGACGACGTCGCGCAACTTGTCGATGAATTTCGGATCGTTGGAGAGCTTGAACTGCCGCCAGCGGTTTGGCTGCAGCCCGTGCGCCTTCCAGACGCGGCGCACCGCGCTGGCGCTGATGCCGGCGGCCCTGGCCATCATGTCGGCGGTCCAGTGCGTCGTTTCCCCTGGCGGGTCGTCGAGCGCCAGCGCCACGACGCGCTCAGCGATCTCAGGCCCGAGCGGCGCAATGCGCGAGGGACGCGTCTTGTCGCGCAGCAGCCCCTCGAAGCCTTCCGTGGCGAAGCGCTCCTGCCAGCGCCACACGCAGGTCTTGGATTTGCCGGTCCGCCCCATGATTTCGATCGTGCCGGCGCCGGTGGCGCTCAACAGCACGATCTCGGCGCGCCACACATGCTTCTGCGGGCTGTTACGATCTTTGACCAGGGCAACCAAACGCCGATGGTCAGAAGGCGAGACGGTGAAAGATATTCCTGTGCGCATACCGCAGACTCGCACGCGCTCAGCCAAAAGGGAATCCCGATCCGGACTCTTATGTCAGGCGGAAACCACTAGCACTACCTTGGCAGTTTTTTAGTTCTGGGAGCATTTTGAGATTGAACGAAGCCGCTGACGCGGCATTTGGTGCGGGGGTTTGCGGTTGAGGCTTCTGTTTTGAAGGATTGCGGCTGTTGAAGCGCAATCTTGAGAACAGGCGATGAGCGATGGCCGATTTGAGCCCTCTGCGCCGGCGCATGATCGAGGACATGACGATCCGCAATCTGTCGCCGGCAACGCAGCGATCCTACATCCACGCGGTGGCGAAGTTTTCCCGGTATTTCGGCCGCTCGCCGGAGCGGCTTGGTCTGGAGGACGTCCGGGGCTTCCAGGTGCATCTGGTGTCGACCGGGATATCATGGCCGGCGTTGAACCAGACAGTATGCGCGCTGCGGTTCTTCTATGGCGTGACGCTTGGCCATGCCGAGATCCCGGAGCGGATTGCCTATGCCCGCGCGCCGCGCACGCTGCCGGTGGTTCTGAGCGCCGACGAGGTTGTCCGCTTCCTGGAGGCGGTGCCGAGCCTGAGGACGCGCACAGCCTTGACCACGGCCTACGCCGCTGGCCTTCGTGCTTCGGATACTGTCGGCCTAAAGGTCGACAGTATCGCAGCGAACGCGGTGTCATCCGGGTCGAGCATGGCAAGGGCGGGAAAGACCGGGTGGGTTCAACCGATCGTCGCAACACCTTTAATCTGAGAGGATGAGGAGATGTTGCATGGTCACGTCACGGGTCTGGTTTACCGCAGAACAGAAGGCCGAGCTTTGGGAACGATGGAAGCAAGGTCAGAGCATTTCGTCGATCTCGCGGGCACTTGAGCGCAGGACCAAGGGCGGGGTCCAGCGGATCGTATCTGTCCATGGCGGCATTGCTCCGTCAGCAAGGCGCAGGGCTCCCTTAGCGCTTGCAGTGGCGGAGCGCGAGGAGATCTCTCGCGGGATTGCAGCGGGCCTTGCACTGCGCGCCATTGCACGAAGCCTTGGACGATCTCCATCAACGATATGTCGCGAGATCGCGCGCAATGGCGGTGCAAAAACGTATCGTGCAACTCGGGCTGATAGGCAGGCGTGGGAGCGCGCGCTGCGCCCGAAGCGGTGTCGCCTGGCATGCTCTGAACGGCTACGATGGCTGGTGGCGCATAAGCTGGCGCTGGAATGGTCGCCCGAGCAGATAGCGGGCTGGCTGAGGCGAGAGTACCCTGGCGATCCAGACATGCGCATATCTCATGAAGCCATCTATCGCAGTCTGTTCATCCAGTCGCGCGGGGTGCTCAAGAAGGAATTGACAGCGCATCTGCGCACCAAACGGCAGATGCGCCTCGGCAAAGGTGCACAGAGCAACCGAACGGGGCAAGGTCAAATCCTCGATATGGTCTCCATCCGCGAGCGTCCCGCCGAGGCCGAGGATCGCGCCATCCCAGGCCATTGGGAAGGTGATCTGCTCGCTGGCGCAAACGACACCAACATCGTCACCCTCGTCGAACGGCACAGCCGGTTCACGATGCTTGTGAAGTTGGCCAGAAGGGACTCGGCGACTGTCGTGGCGGCCCTCGCCGAGAAAATCGGCACATTGCCCCAAGAGCTGCGGCGCTCCTTGACATGGGACCAAGCCAAGGAGATGGCTCGTCATAAGAGCTTCACCGTCGCAACCGATCTCCAGGTCTACTTCTGCGATCCGCGCAGTCCCTGGCAGCGCGGCAGCAACGAGAACACCAACGGCCTGCTCAGACAGTACTTCCCAAGAAGCACCAACCTATCCCTCGTCTCGCAGGATCAACTCGACGCCGTCGCTCGGAAGCTTAATCAGCGACCTCGAAAAACCCTGGACTTCGAGACCCCGGCCGATAGGTTGCAGAGGGTGTTGCGATGACAAGTTGAACTCACCCCGTTATGTCATGCTGTCGGTGCAGCTTCTGCGGATTCTGCGGGTCTATTGGCGGTTGGCAAAGCCGAAGGACTGGCTGTTCCCC
>NZ_JAMYOM010000055.1:0-7707 GCF_040319805.1 Mesorhizobium sp. M0848
GCTGATCTCGTCGCAGAGCAGCAATTGGGGGTTCGACATCAGCGCCCGGCCGATCGCCACCATCTGCTGCTGGCCGCCCGAGAGCGCGGTGCTGGGGCTCTTGCGCCGCTCGCGCAGGATCGGGAAAAGGTCATAGACGGCGTCGAGGTTCCACGGCCCCGGCACCTTGCGCGCTTGCCCGCCGACCAGCAGGTTTTCCTCGACGGTCAGCGAAGGGAACAGTCGGCGCCCCTCCGGCACCATGGCAATGCCGCGCTTCATGATCTCGGCCGAAGACAGCGCGCCAATCGGCTCGCCCCTGTGCAGCACCATGCCGGGCTCGTTGCCGATCACGCCCGTGATCGAGCGCATCAGCGTGGATTTTCCGGCGCCATTGGCGCCGATGATCGCCACGCATTCGCCCGCGGCCACGCTGATATCCACACCGAACAGCGCCCGGAACTGGCCGTAATTCGCGGTGAGGCCGCGCGTTTCCAGCATCAGACCTCGAGCCCCAGATAGATTTCGCGAACCGCCTTCGAGGCCATGATCTCATCAGGCGCACCGATCCCGATCACACGCCCAAAATCCAGCACGAGAAGCCGCTCGACCACCGAATTCAGGGCGTGCAGCACATGCTCGATCCAGATGATTGTCGTGCCCCTGGCGTGGATCGCCTTGATCGTCGCGACCAGGGCCTTGCATTCGCCCTCCGTCAGACCGCCGGCGATCTCGTCCAGGAGCAGAAGCTCAGGGCCTGTCGCCAGGGCGCGGGCGAGTTCGAGGCGCTTGCGGTCGAGAAGGCTCAGCGAGCCGGCCACGAAATTGGCCTTCCTGAGAAGCTCCGTCTCCTCGAGGATACCAGCGCAATCGTCGACCATCTCGGCCTCGCGTGCGCCGCGGCCGAAGGCGGCAGCGGTCAAGAGATTTTCGAACACGGTCAGCCCCTCGAAAGGCTGCGGAATCTGGAAGCTGCGGCCAACGCCCATGCGCACCCGCTCCATCGCCGGAGCACGGGTCACGTCGCGGCCGAGCAATTCGATGCGACCCTCATTTGCAAACAGATTGCCGGTGATCAGGTTGAAGAGCGTCGATTTTCCGGCGCCGTTCGGGCCGATAATGCCCAGCGCTTCGCCGCGCGGCACGCTGACGGTCACGGAATCCGCAACCTTCAAGGCGCCGAAGGACTTCGAAACGTTTTCCAGCCTGAGTATCATCACTGTCATCCTTGGGTCGCGCCGAACGAGGGCGGCGGTATCAGCCGCCCTCGGCAGCGTCAGGCCAGGGCTTCCATCTTGCCGGCGGTGGGTATCTGGGAGGCGCCGGCGTTTTCGACGATCACCAGATCGAAGCCGCCACCGGCCTTCTTGCGCCACTGCCCGCCAACGAGCGGCGTCTTGCAGACGTTCTTCGCGGCGAAAGGTGGCAATCCCGCACCGCTCCAGGCCACCTTGCCCACTACCGTCGTCATGTCGGTGGCCGCTATCGCCGCCGCGATCGCCTCGGCATTGGTTGGATCCGACACGCGGCCCATGACATTGGCCGCCACCTCGAACAGCGAATGGACAAAACCGATCGGCTGGGTCCAGGGACGGCCGGTCTTGGCGGTGAAATCCGCAGCGAGTTCGGCCGAACTCTCGCCCGTCAGCGACGATTTGAACGGATGCGAGGCCGACCACCAGACCTCGGACGAGAGGTTGTGGCCGGCGTCGCCGAGCGTCTCGACCGATTGCGGGAAAAGGATCGCCTTGGCCACCGTCACCGCCTTGGGCTTGAAGCCCTGCTGGCGGGCCTGGTTCCAGAAGGTGGTGAAGTCGGGCGGAATGACCACCCCGGTAACGATCTCGGCATTGGCGGCTTTGAAGGCGTTGACCTGCGCGGTGAAATCGTCCGAAAGGTTCTGATAGCGGCCAGGATCGGCAAGGCTGAAGCCGGCGGCGTCGAGGCCGGGCTTCAACCCATTCTTCGGGTCGCCCCAGGCATTGCCGTCGGCATCGTTGGGGAACAGCCCGCCCACCTTGCCGTTGGTGGAAAGCTGCTTCCACATGCCGGTGTAGACGGCGATGATGTCTTCGAGACCCCAGAAATAATGATAGCCGAAGTTGAAAGGCTTCCACGAGGCCGGATCGGCCGGACTGCCCTGCTGGCCGATGAACCAGGGCTGCCACGGCGCCATCGTCGAGATGACCGGCACGCCCTCCGCCTCGCAGGTGGTGGCCACTGGGTTGGTGTTCTCGGGCGTCGAGCCGACGAGCATCAGGTTGATCTCGTCATCGACGATCAGGCTCTTCGCCACCTCGGCCGCGCGATTGGGGTTCGACTGGCTGTCCTTGACGATGACCTCGAAGTTCTTGCCTGCCTCGGAAGCGAGGAAGGCCTTGATGTTGTAGGCATCGCTCTCCGCGAAGCCGGCAAGCGGCCCGGTCTGCGGCGAAACATAGCCCAGGCGGATCTTGGCGCCTTGCGCGATGGCCGGCGTCGCCAGGCGCGAACCGGCCAGCGCCAGGCCTGTCGCCGCCGAGGCTTTCAGTAGGCTACGTCTTGTGATCATGTGTAGTTCCTCCCTCTTGTTTTATTCTCAAGCCCCCGGACGGCGTCCCTCCCACGCCGCCTGAAGGAGTTCCCTTATCGATCCTGGATCGATTGGCCTCGGATTCGCATAGGCATTCTTGACCGCGATCGCCGCCGCGCGGTCGAGATCGGCCTCCTCGATGCCGATCGCCTTCAGGCTCAGCGGGGAGCCGACCGACTGTGCGAAATCCCAGAGCCCGCCGCCCGCCGAGCCACCACCGAATGCCCTAGTGATCGGACGCAACAGATCAGGCACCGCCGTTTCGTTGAAGGCGGTCGTGTACGGCAGCAGGATGGCGTGGGTCTCGGCATGCGGCGTATCGAACGAGCCGCCGAAGACATGCGCCAGCTTGTGATGCAGCGCCATCGAGACATAGCCGAGCGCGGTCGAGCAGCACCAGGCCGCATAGAGCGCCTGCGTCCGCGCCGCGCGATCCTGCGGGTCGCGGATCAGCCTTGGAATGCCGTCCTTGAAGGCAATCATGGCATCCCTGCACATGAGCACGATCACCGGGTTGCGATCGGGGGCATACAAGGCCTCCATCGCATGAGCGATCGCGTTCATCGCCGAGGTGACGGTGAGACTGACCGGCAGGCTCAGTGTCAGATCGACGTCGTAGATCACCGTCTCGGGGCGAATGTCCGGCGAGCGGCGGGTAGTCTTCTCGCCGGCCGCCGTCTCGCCGAGGATGTCGGTCATTTCCGAGCCGGCATAGGTGGTGGGAATGACCACCTGGTCGGCGCCCGTGCGCACGGCAATGGCCTTGCCGAGCCCGGTGGTCGAGCCGCCGCCGAGGCTGACGACCGCCGAAGCGCCGCTGCCGCGGAAGGCACCGACGGCCTTTTCCGTGACCTCGACAGGGGTATGCATGACCGCGCCGGCAAAGATCCCGGCGGCGAGGCCACCAAGGCTTACGGCCAGTCTTTCCGCATCGCCCATCTGATGCGGTGTCGAAAGCACCATCACCTTGTCATGGCCGAGCCGCCGGACTTCCTCTTCGACGCGAGCTATGGTGCCGGCACCGAAGACCACCCGTGTCGTCAGGCCCGGAAAGGTGAAGCTGTCCATCATCGCGCCGCCTCCATGCGCGGGCCGCGCCCGGCCGCGAGGTCGTCGAGGATCGTGCCCAGCATGACGATCTCGGCGTCCGAGACCTCATGGCCCCGTCCCGGGAAGAGATCGGCCCGCAGGCTCGCGCCAATGCGGCCCAGCGACTGCGCGGCATCGGCAAACGCCGAGACTGGTATCCAGGGATCGGCATCGCCGCCGGAAAGATAGATCGGCATTCCGGCCGGCGCGGCCTCGGATCTTTCGTCCGCCGGAACGCCGACACGGCAGCCCGTGAAGGCCGCCAAAGCATCCGGCGGCGGCAGCCCCGCGCAGAGGTATTCGATCGACAGACACGCCCCTTGCGAGAAGCCCGCGAGAAGAAGCGGCAGTCCGGGCAGTTCGGCCCGCGCCGCGACCATTGCGGCCGCAAGGTGGTCGAGCGCGTCGGAAAGCTGCGCCCGGGCGACCGGCGTCAACGGGTCGACGGCACGCGCCTCCCACCACATGCCGTGTGGTGCACGCGGCAGGATAAAGGCCACGGCGGTTGCGGAAAGCCGCGACAGCACATGGGACTGCATCTCTTCGGGCGATTGGCCACGGCCGTGGACGAAGACGCAGATCGCCTTCGCCTCCGGGCCTCTTGGCCCAAGCCGGAGCGGACCGCTGCCTGAACTCACGTGAAGTCCGCCTCTTCCAGGCCGACCTGCAATTCGCTCTCACGATCTTTGAACCACGGCGGGAAGACCAGCGTCTTGCCGATCTGGCCCGGAGGCTCGTCCTTGGCCCAGCCTTCCGGCGTGGTCCAGGCAATTTCGAACAGCGCGCCGCCGGGCGAGCGGACATAGCAGGACTTGAAGTAGTTGCGGTCCTTCTGCTCCGATATATCCGTGAAGCCGAGACCCTCGATATGAGCGCGCAGTTTCAGCTGGTTCTCTTCGTCGCCGGTGTTGAGGGCGAGGTGGTGGATCGTACCGCCCGCCAGCGTCCAGGTGCCCTGCGGGCTGTCGCGGTCGACAATGACCTCCACGCGCTGAGCGACGCCGGTCGCGTCGGGCACGCGGAACACCAGTCCCTCATGGTCGTCAGCCTCTTTCTCCAGCGGCAACGCGATGGTCAGGAAGTCGTCCATCGCAGTGCGGTCCATCACCGCCACCACGGCGCCGTATATTCCCTTGATGCCGTGCGCCTTGCCGATGCCCTGCGCCTCGTTGGTGATCGGCGCGCGCGTATCCCTGTCGCTTTCCACCAGCTCGTGCGGAATGCCGCAGGGATGTGCGAAAGCCGCACGGTCGGCGCCAAAACGAGTGATCTTGATGGCCTCGATGCCGCGCGCGTTCAACCGGTCGACCCAGAAATCCGCGGCCCCCTTGGGAATCGACTGCATGATGGTGCGCGACTGGTTGGACCCGCGGCGGCCATAGACGCCTGGCTTGCGGAACGGGAAGGTGGTGATGATCGTCGAGGCATCGCCGTTGGGCGAGCCGTAATAGAGGTGATAGACAGGGATGACGCCGTCGAACAAGACGGTGCGCTTCACCGAATGCAGGCCCAGTGCCTTGGTATAGAAATCAAAATCTTCCTGAGCGCTGTCGGTCGAGAGCGTCAAATGGTGGTAGCCGCTGACACGTGCCATCGGTCATCTCCTCCCAGAGGTTTCGGTTTCGCCCCGCCGCTGTGGACAGAGCACGAGGTTGAGGTCGAGCGCGTGCTTCCGTTTTCCTCCGTTGGGCGGCAGCGCGCGGAACTCGGCCATGAGTTCGGGTTTGACCCCGAAGATGGCATCCCGGCCGATCGCAGGGTCCGACCGGTCGAAGATGTGGGTCGTCAGCGTCTCGAAGCCCTCCGCCGAGACGCGAAAATGGATATGGGCCGGCCGCTCGAGGCCAAGGCCAAGCGCCGACATCAATTGACCGACCGGTCCGTCCGATGGCAGCGTGTAGCCCTTCGGCTTCACCGTCACGAAGACGAAGCGTCCCTGCGGATCGGTGCGGAACCGTCCACGCAAATTGAATTCCGGCTGCCTGTCGGGTTCCTGGTTCTCGTAGAGACCCTCGGCATTGGCCTGCCAGATCTCGACCATCGCATCGCCGATCGCATCGCCGTCGAGCGCGACGATCCGGCCCGCAACCTCCAGCGGCTCGCCCTTGTGATCGCGCGAGATGTTCGCGCCGAGCGGCATCACCGGCACGTCGGCCCGGTAGAAGGGGCCGGCCAGGGTGTTTGGGGTCGCCCCAACAGGGCGCGGGCTGTTCTGATCCTCGATCAGCGACGACACGCCCAGGACGTCGGCGAACAGCACCCATTCCTGGCGCCGCGCATCGGCGTAGTGGCCAACCTCGGTCAGAAAATCGATCGCCTGACGGAACTCCTCGCCCGAGGGTCGCAGCTCGACGATCAGCGCGTGCAAACCGTCGACGGCTGCCTGCGCCGCCGCCGCCAGGCGGGACTGGCCCATTGCCGTCAGGCGCCGTGAGAATTCCTCGGCCTGCGTCGAGATCGCCTTGGGGAATTCATCTCGCTTCGGGTCGTGCTGGCCGTGCATTCCGCCGGGGCCTCCCTTCCCCTTGCCAAGCGGGATAGCACGGCCCGACGCGATGCTTGATGAGATGTGGCGTCCCTTGTATAGCGTTTTGCTATGAAGCTGAACGAGCGCCACCTCATGCAGCTCGCCGCGGTGCTGGATGCCGGCGGCGTGTCGGAAGGAGCCGCTATGCTGGGCCTGACCCAGCCGGCGGTCAGTCGATCGCTGGCCATGCTGGAGGCGCGGGTGGGCGAGCCGCTTTTCCTCAAGGGTCGCCGGCCGCTGCAGGCGACACCGCTCGGCTTCCAGTTGGCGGCGCAGGGCCGCACGATCATCACCGCGTCGCGCAAGGCGTCGGATGCGGTCCAGGGCTTCATGAAAGGCACGAAGGGCGTCGTCCGTGTCGGCGGCGTGCCCTTCTTCATGGATGCGATGATCAGCCGGATGATCGGAGAATTCCAGAAGCTCGAACCCGAGGTCACCGTTCAGCAAAGCTATATGAACCTGCCCGAGATGGTCGCGGCGCTGGAGAGCAACCAGATCGATCTCGGGATCGTGCCGATCGGCGTGCTCGACCTGGGACCCGGCTTCGAATTCACCGAAATCCTGCCCGGACGCAACGTCGTGGCTTGCCGGCCCGACCATCCCCTGCTGCGAAATCGCCGCCTCAGGGCGCATGACCTGACCAGCTTTCCCTGGGTAGCCCCCCTACCCGGCTCTCCGCTGATGTCGGACCTGCAGATGATCCTGATGAGCATCGGCATGTCGGACCTCAACGTCCGCTATTCGGGAGGCTCGCTGATGAGCGTGATCAACTTCCTTGCCGAAACCGATGCGCTGGCGGTGCTGCCATTCTCCGTGGTCTTCGCGCAGCGCAAGGAAAACCGGGTGACGGTGCTGCCCTATGAAATTCCGCAGCCCAGCCGCTCACTCGGCATCCTGCGCCGGGTCAGCGGACCGCGCTCGCCGGCGGCAGAGCGCTTCGCCGGCCACGTCACGACCGCCTTCGAGAATCTGAAGCACATCATCAAACGGCACGAGAATGCCGTCGTCTGGGGGCGGTAATCCAGCCGACATGGCACCCCTTACAGCTCCAAGAGCCAGGAGCGGACGTTTGGAGCAGCGAGACGATCGGGCGTCCATTGGCCAGTCTCGTTTTTCCCGAACGGGATCCCGATTTGAGGAGCTGAAGGGCACGCCGGTGAGCGCCAGGATCAGCGAAGCTGGTTCATGGCGCCTATTCAGCATCGCCAGCAATGAAGTGCGGCTCTCCCACCCCATTCCGTGCAGGAATGGAACTCCCGTGCCTGTATTCGGTTGGGTACAAAGCCGGCGTCCCACACGCGCAGACAAGGGTGCGCTGAGGTGACAGATGCTCGACGACGAAGAGACCGAAGGTTTGTAAGTGCGAATATCGATCTTGGTTGAGCCTCCTATCACCGGTTTGCCTTCACCTCACGGCGAGGGTAACTCCGCGCGACCAGATCAGCTAATGTCCTCCAAGACCCCGGGCGTCATCTACGACATCAAGGGTCTGTTCCCCAGGCATGTTACGGATGGGCGCTTCTGATGAGGGTTCTGGTCA
>NZ_JAMYOM010000056.1:0-7661 GCF_040319805.1 Mesorhizobium sp. M0848
CGCGCCTGGGGTCTTTGCGGGCGCTTCTTCTTACTGGCCTCTCTAATCCCCCAAATACTAGCTTGTTGTGCGGGCGGGGGGTCGGCCGCGGGGGGGGCCGCCGGGGCGGCCGCGCGGCAGAGCTACGGCAAGCTGGTCGCCTGGCTCGCGGCCCGCACGCGCGACGTGGCCGCCGCCGAGGACGCGCTGGCCGATGCCTTTGCCGCCGCCCTCGAGCGCTGGCCGCGAACCGGCGTGCCGGAAAAGCCGGAAGCCTGGCTGCTGGCGGTGGCGCGGCGGCGCCGCGTCGATGCGGTGCGGCGGCGGCTCACCAGCGAGGCCGGCCGCGAGCATCTCAAGCTGATTGCGCAGGAGGCGGAGGCACGCATGACCGAGGAAGATCTGCCCGACGATCGGCTGCGGCTGATGTTCGCTTGCGCCCATCCGGCGATCGAATCGAGCGTACGCTCGCCACTTATCCTGCAGACGGTGCTGGGGTTCGACGCCGCGACGATCGCCTCCGCCTTCCTGGTCTCGCCCGCAGCCATGGGCCAGCGCCTGGTGCGGGCCAAGTCCCGCATCCGTGAAACCGGCATTCCGTTCCGCGTGCCGGAGCGGGCCGAACTCGGGGAACGGCTGGATGCGGTGCTGGAAGCGATCTACGCCGCCTTCGCCGAAGGCTGGACCGACCCGGCGGGCACCGAAACGCGGCGCCGCAACCTGGCGACCGAAGGCATCTGGCTCGGCCGGCTGGTGGCTTCGCTGTTGCCGGAGGAGCCGGAGGCACTGGGCCTCTTGTCGCTGATGCTGTTTGCTGAGTCCCGCCGCGCCGCACGGCGCAGTGCCGAAGGCGACTTCGTGCCGCTGGCGGAACAGGATTGCCTTCTATGGGACCGCGCCCTCATCGATGAGGCGGAGGCGCTGCTTTCCCACGCCGCGTCCAAGGGCGTCATCGGCCGTTACCAGCTTGAGGCGGCCGTGCAGTCCGCGCATGCGGCACGAAGGTTCACCGGCCGCACCGACTGGGTGGCGATCCAGGAACTCTACGACGCGCTGCTTTCGATCGCAGGATCGCCGGTGGTGGCGATAAACCGCGCGGTGGCGATCGCCGAGGCCGAGGGCGCAGTGGCCGGATTGGCGGCCCTTTACGTGCTGGGCGACGACAAGCGGCTTGACGAGTACCAGCCCTATTGGGCCGCACGCGCCGGTCTCCTGGCCAGGCTTGGTCAGGTACCGCAAGCCTGCGAAGCCTACGACCGGGCGATCGGCCTCGAGCGAGACCCGGCGGTGCGCCGGTTCCTGCAGGGAAAACGGGCGGTGCTCAGAAATTGAGCTTCAGCCCGGCCACATCTCGTGCGAGGTGTTGAGCGTCTTCATCAGCGGATGGTCGCGCAGCCGCGCCCACAGGCGTTCGATGTTCGGCCATGCCGTCCGCGCGCTGTCGATGTCGGGATGCCAGGCCACCAGCATGACCAGATAGATGTCGGCCAGCGACATCCGGTCACCGACCAGCCAGTCACGGCCCTCGAGCGCGGCATCGAGAACGGCAAAGCCGCGGTCCATCTCGGCCACGGCCGCCTGCTTGACCGCCTTGGTGCCTTCGGGATCGGCCGTGTAGCGGTATGCGTAGTAGAAACGCAGCACCGCCGAATAGAGCACCGACGACATGAATGCCATCCAGCGCAGGAAATCGGCGCGGGCAGGCGAATCTACTGCCGGCGCCAAATTGCCATTGGGATGACGCTCGGCAAGCAGGATGCAGATCGCCGCCGACTCGGTCATCGAGCTTCCGTTTGGCAAGGTCAGCACCGGCACCTGGTTCAACGGACTGATGTCGAGGAAGGCGGGATCGGGCCGGTCGGTCTTCGGCACGTCGATCTGCTCGAACGGTGCATTCGCCAGCACCAGCGCCGCCTCGACGACGAAGCCGCCGCTGCCAGGACGGGTGTAGAGCTTGTACATGAAATCCTCCCCCGGCCCGCGCAGACGGGCCGTGGGCGGTATGCACCGGAAGCAGGGCGCTGCTCAAGCCGGTGGCTGACGCCACGGGGATTTTTTCAGCGGGCCAGCTCAGTCACGGAGAAGCGTCGGACTACGATCCCAACCCTTCGAACAGGATCGTCGACAGATAGCGCTCGGCGAAGGACGGGATGATCACCACAAGGTTCTTGCCCTTGTTCTCCGGCCGCGAGCCGACGACGATGGCTGCCTGCAAGGCGGCGCCCGACGAGATGCCGACCGGCACGCCTTCGAGGCGGGCGACGAGGCGGGCATTGGCCACGGAATCCTCGTTCGACACTTTGACGATCTCGTCATAGATCGTCGTGTCGAGGATTTTGGGCGCAAAGCCGGCGCCGATGCCCTGGATCTTGTGCGGGCCGGGCTGGCCGCCCGACAGAACCGGCGAGGAGTCCGGCTCGACGGCGACGACATGCACCGAGGGCTTGCGCTTCTTCAGCACCTGGCCGACGCCGGTGATGGTGCCGCCGGTGCCGATGCCGGCGACGAAGATATCGACCTCGCCATGCGTATCGTTCCAGATTTCCTCGGCCGTTGTCGTGCGGTGGATTTCCGGATTGGCCGGGTTCTCGAACTGCTGCGGGATGATCGCGTTGGGGATCGTCGCTGCCAGTTCGTCGGCCTTGGCGATGGCGCCCTTCATACCTTTCGGGCCTTCTGTCAGCACCAGCTCGGCGCCGAGCAGCGCCAGCATTTTCCTGCGCTCGATCGACATCGTTTCGGGCATCGTCAGGATCAGCTTGTAGCCCTTGGCGGCAGCGGCGAAGGCAAGCGCGATGCCGGTGTTGCCCGACGTCGGTTCGATCAGCGTGGTCTTGCCGGGAGAAATCTTGCCTGACGCCTCCAGCGCCTCGATCATCGCCACGCCGATGCGGTCCTTGACCGAGGCGATCGGATTGAAGAATTCGAGCTTGGCGATGAGATTGGCGACGATGCCCTTTTCCCGAGCGAATTTGTCGAGCCGCACCAGAGGCGTATCGCCGATCGTGTCGGTGATGGAATCGTAGACGCGGCCGCGGCCGGGCACGCGGGCTGATGTGGCGGGCTTGTTCATTGGTTTCGCTCCCAGAATTCAGGCAAGTGGATTTGCGGGCAACATAGGACCTTCGACCGCGCAAGATAGACTGTCGATTGAAAATATCCGAGTGGGACCTGTGTCTAAAACAGTGCCGTCTCGGAAAAGCATTTCCCGCAAAGGCCTGTTTGCGAAATGCTTTGGCCGAAAGCCCGCTATTGGCGGGCGGCAATCGCTGCAGCGGCACCGACCATGAAGCCGGCAGCCGTACGGTTCAGCGCCTTGAGCGCGCGCGGCGACTTCAGGAACCAGCGCGCCTTGGCGGCCAGCGCCAGATACGGCACCAGCACCACCAGAAGCACGACGACCGTCAGCGCGACGAGAATGCCGTAGTCGGCCAGCGTAATGGTCTTCAGGTCGACGATGGTCGGCGTGATGGCGAGGTAGAAGATCATCGTCTTCGGATTGCCGAGCGTGACGGTCAGGCCGGCGGCAAAGCTCGACAGCAACCCGCTTTTGCCTTTTCTGGCCTCGACGGTCTCGGGCGTGATGCCGCTGTTCCAGAAGCGCCAGCCGAGGAAGGCGAGATAGGCGACGCCGAGCCATTTGATGGCCAGGAAAACCATGCCGAAACTCTGTGCAACGATGGCGAGGCCGAGCACCACGGCGGTCAGATAGGTGATGTCGCCAACCATCAGGCCAAAAGACATCGCCAGCGACGAGCGGAAGCCGGAGCCGAGCGCACGGGCGACCAGCGCGGTGATGCCGGGACCAGGAATCGCGGCGGCGATGCCGAGAGCGGCGCTGTAGGCGAGGAATCCGGTGAGGGTCATGGTTGCGGCCTTGCGCGACGCTGCTATCACGGCATCCTATCGCACAAAGCCCGGCGGGCGTGAATTCCCTGGAACTCGGATTCGATTGCACCACGCCTGTGCGAGTTGCGCTCAGGAACGACCGTCGCCATGGGTGACACGCCAGATGGTGCCGTTGCCGTCCTCGGTGACGATCAGCGCGCCATCCAGGGCCACCGCCACGCCGACCGGCCGCCCCCACACCTCGCCGTTTGAGACGACGAAACCGGTGATGAAATCCTCATATTCGCCGGTTGGCTTGCCGTCCTTGAACAGCAACCGCACCACCTTGTAGCCGGTCCGGTTGCCGCGGTTCCATGAACCGTGCAGAGCGACGAAAGCATCGCCCTTGTATTCAGCCGGAAAGCTCTTCCCCTCGTAGAAGGCAATGTTGAGCGGCGCCGAATGCGCCTGCATCAGCACATCGGGAACGGTCGTTTTGCCGGCAAGATCGGGGCGCTCACCCTTGTGGCGAGGATCCTCATTGTCGCCGATATAATACCACGGCCAGCCATAGAAGGCGCCGTCCTTGATCACGGTCGCGTATTCGGGCGGCACATTGTCGCCAAGCGCATCCCGTTCGTTGACGACGCACCACAGCGCGCCGGTCGCCGGCTGCACGGTCATGCCCGAGCAGTTGCGCAGGCCGGTGGCAAGGATGCGGCCATTCTTGCCATTGGGATCGAAGGCCAGGACGCCGGCGCGGCCGTCCTCGGATCCCCATGTGGCGCCGAGCGGCTGCGACTTCGCCCAGGCGTCGAGGCCGCCCTTCGGTTCGTTGCCCATGCGCTCGGCGACATTCGATCCCGAGCCGACCGACAGATAAAGCGTCTTGCCATCCGGCGAAAAGGCGATGTCGCGGGTCCAGTGATGATTGGCGGGGATGTTGCCGACCATGGTTTCCGGATCGCCGGAGGCCTTCAAGTCGCCATTGCGGTAGGCAAAGCGCACGATGCTGTCGCTGTTGGCGACATAGATCCATTGCGGGTCAGCGCCCGGCGGATAGAAGGCAATGCCATAGGGCCGTTTGAGATTGCCGGCAAAGATGCCGCCCTGCACAGGGCTCGCACTGCCTTCCGCCAGGCGATAGATGCGGACCTGATTGGCTTTGCTGTCGGCGACGAACAGGTCGCCGTTCGGCGCGACGCGCACGACGCGTGGATTGTCGATGCCCGATGCAACCAGCTCGGCCGAGAATCCCGGCGGCAGTTGCAGCTTCGCGTCTGCCGGCATGTCCGCAACGCCGGCGCTGTTCGAGGTCGATCTGTTGGCATCGGGCTTAGGCAGATCATCCGGTCTGATCAGCCGACGTGTGCCCGGCTTGTCCGCTCGCCAGTCGCCGAAGGCGGCCGCACCTTTCAGCACCGGCTCGTCCGCCTGCTGCGCGAACGAAGCGGTCGAGAGAAACAGTGCGGCGAAAAGTGCGGGGCCGGCAAAACGCATCATGCGGTCCTCCAATGTTTGGACGTGAAACAGGAACGAGCGGTTTCGTCGATCGTTCCACGGCACACGATGAGGTAAAGGGAGCTTCCGATTTCCGGGTTCAGGTTCCGGCAGCGTAGAAATCGTCGTCGAGACGTTTTTCCAATTCGACGAGATCGGCCGGCAACGGCAGGCCCATGGCGCGCATTTCCCGCAGCTTTTCGCGCAGCTGCTCCTGGATCTCGTGCTGGTCTTCCGGCTGGTTGACCATCTCTTCCAGCAACAGGCTGATCCGGGCCTTGAACTCTTCGAGCGCCATCGTCGTCTCCTCGGTTAGATCAGCTCAACGGAGCATGCGCGATATCAGCTGCGCGGTGTAATCCACCATCGGGACGATACGCGCGTAATTCAGCCGGGTCGGGCCGATGACGCCTAGCGCGCCGACGACGCGGGCATCCTTGTCGCGATAGGGCGCGACCACCAGCGAAGAACCGGACAGCGAGAACAGCTTGTTTTCCGAGCCGATAAAGATGCGCACGCCCGATCCTTCCTCGGCGAGGTCGAGCAGCTGGATCAGCCCGTCCTGTGTCTCCATGTCCTCGAACAAATGGCGCAACAGCTCGATATCGGCCTGGGCGGTGACGTTTTCGAGCAGGTTGGCGCGGCCACGCACGATCAGCCGCGCCGGCAGGCCGCTGTCTGCACCTGCCCACACCGCCAGCCCCTTCTCCACCAGGTCCTGCGACAGCGTGTCGAGCGCGGCCCTGGTTTCTTCCTTGATGCGGGCGATCTCGATCCGCGCCTCGGCCAGCGTGCGGCCGCGAATATGGGCGTTGAGGAAATTCGAGGCTTCGTGCAATTGCGAGACGGTGATGCCGGCGGGCAACTCGACGACGCGGTTCTCGACGTCGCCATTCTGCGACACCAGCACTGCCAGCGCCTTGGTCGGTTCGAGCTGGATGAATTCGATGTGCTTCAGCGCCACCTCGTTCTTGGCGGCCAGAACCAGGCCGGCGCCGCGCGACATGCCCGACAGCATCTGGCTGGCCTCGGTCAGCATGTGCTCCAGCGTCGCGCCCGAGCCGGACGCCCGAACCTGTGCCTCGATGGCGCGGCGCTCCTCGTCGGAAAGGTCGCCAAGCTCCATGAAGGCATCGACAAAGAAACGCAGGCCGGCCTGCGTCGGCAACCGGCCGGCCGAGATGTGCGGCGCGTAGATCAGGCCGAGATGCTCGAGATCGCTCATCACGTTGCGGATGGTCGCCGGCGACAGCGAGGACGGCAGGATACGCGACAGGCTGCGCGAGCCCACCGGTTCACCGTCCCTGAGGTAGGAATCGACAATGCGCCGGAAGATGTCGCGGGAACGCATATCGAGCGACTGAAGCGCGGGCGACTGCGAAGCGGGATCGACTGCCTTGGTCATACGGCCAAAAACCTCCGGCCCAACGATATAGACTTACACTGCACCCGCGCAACCCGGTGTCTTTGTGAGATCACCCGGTGTCTGTGTGAGATCACCCGGTGTCTGCGTCAGATCGTCAGGCCATTTTCCTTTGCGCCACGCGTCCCATGCGGTTACAAGCCGGCCAAGATTCCGAAAAATGACAAGAAAGCAGCCTGAATGCGCCCTTCCAAACGCCAATTCGACGAAATGCGTGCCATCTCCTTCGAGCGCGGCGTCTCCAAGCATGCCGAAGGCTCGTGCCTGGTGAAGTTCGGCGACACGCATGTCCTGTGCACGGCCAGCCTTGAGGAAAAAGTGCCTGGCTGGATGCGCAATTCCGGCAAGGGCTGGGTGACGGCCGAATACGGCATGCTGCCGCGCTCGACCGGCGAGCGCATGCGCCGCGAGGCTTCGGCCGGCAAGCAGGGCGGCCGCACGCTGGAAATCCAGCGGCTGATCGGCCGCTCCCTGCGCGCCGTGGTCGATTTGCAGGCGCTGGGCGAGCAGCAGATCACCGTCGACTGCGACGTCATCCAGGCCGATGGCGGCACCCGCACCGCATCGATCACCGGCGGCTGGGTGGCGCTGTATGACTGCCTGCGCTGGATGGAAGCGCGCCAGATGGCCAGCGTCGCCAAGGTGCTGAAGGACCATGTCGCTGCGATCTCCTGCGGCATCCATGACGGTCAGCCGGTTATCGACCTCGACTATATCGAGGATTCCGCGGCCGGCACCGACGCCAATTTCGTCATGACCGGCAAGGGTGGCATCGTCGAGATCCAAGGCACCGCCGAGGGCGAGCCTTTCTCCGAAGAGCAGTTCGCGGACTTGATGGGCCTGGCCAAGAAAGGCATTCAGCGGTTGGTGAGTTTGCAGCAGATGGCAGTGGCTTAGGATTAAATGCCGAGCTTGAACACCCCCCTCTGCC
>NZ_JAMYOM010000057.1:0-6085 GCF_040319805.1 Mesorhizobium sp. M0848
GGCGGCGGCCCCGGGGGGCGGGGGGGGGGGGGCGGGTGTCTGCGCCCCCCACCGCGCTCTGCTGTTGGCCCCCACCACGCCGTCACTTGGGCGGGGCCCCCCCCCCGCCCCCCCCCGACTTCTTAAAGCGTTTCTTCGCTGGGCTGGTTCAGGTGACCAGAAAAGACGATGCGGTAATCGACAGATGCGGAGAGAGGCTCGCGAAATGGATCTGGTTTGCGCCTCCGACGCCGTCGCTGTCGAAAGAAAGAGCTCCCGTCGAACTGTTGTAGATAATGTGATCGGAACTGTCATGCGCGGCTTTGCCGGCAAAGAAAGCGTCCGACGAGAGGCCCCCCTGATCGAGACCGGCAAAGATGGAATGATCGAGGTGGATTTTGTCCTGGGCTTTGTTGAAATCAGTGATCTTGTCCACGTTTCCAGCACCAAGGGCGGTACTGAACACGAAGGCATCTCTGCCCCCACGCCCGCTCAACGTATCGGCTCCGCCGCCACCGTCGATCTTGTTGCTACCGGCATTGCCTTGAATGGTCTGTCCGAATTCGTTGCCGGTCAGATTGATGGCGGCCTTGCTGGATGCCTTGGTGGTTGCGAGTTGCTCGATATGCGAGCCAGCCGAAAGAGCGAAGCTCACCGAGGCAAGAACCTTATCGGCGCCGCTTCCTCTCTGCTCCACCACCTTGTCGTGGGCATTGTCGACGTAATAGGTGTCATTGCCGCCATAGCCGGTCATCTTGTCCGCGCCACCGCCACCATTGATCTTGTTGGCGCCGCCATTCCCATAGATGGCTTGACCGAATTCGTTGCCGGTCAGGTTGATGGACGCCCTGCCACCCGAACTGGCGGTGGAGAGCTGCTCGATATGTGAGCCCGCCGTAAGAGCGTAACTCACCGAGGCCACGACCTTGTCGACCCCGCCGCTTGGCGCTTCCATCACCTTGTCATGGGCATTGTTGACGAGATATTTGTCATTGCCCGTGGTCGCGTGAAAAACGTCTGGGCCGCGCGTGCCATGGAATATATGATCGCTGTCCGACGGGGCCGGCGCGGCGGGAGCAGGGGCGCCGGCGTCGCTTGGCGGCGTGGTCGGGGTATCGATCGGATCGCTTGCTGGAGGGGCGGCAGAGCCACCGGTGCTTTGGAGGTTGTGCTGCTGGAAGAAGGCCTGCAGTGCCGGCGAATTCTCCAGAGCTGTGTCTCCGTTCTGCGAGCCCCAGGCATAGGCATAATCGAAGGCAGGCGACGGAACCAGTGCTGCCCAATGATCTATCATCGTTTGCATCTGTTCCGTCGTTGGCATCTGATGCTTCCCGCCCGTGTCGGTCGTCCAGTTGCCACCGCCAAAAGTCTGGTAGACCGGAATGATCTTGTCGATCGGGATGCCGGACTTCACTGCCGCGCCCACGGCCCTGTCGATCATGTTGTAGTCGACCGTGCTCACGTCATCGCGCACCGGGTACGGGTCCAACCCGTAATAGTCGATGCCTGTATTGGCCGGATTATAGGTGTTGGAAAAATCCGGATTTGTAGGAGACCCCATATTCATCATGGTGACGAAGGTCTTGGCGCCCGGAAAATGGGAATGGATCCAATCCGATTCCGCTTTCAGGTTTTCGGCAGTTGCATATGTGCCCCACCTGCCGGTGGGATCTGGCTCGTCCATCAGGAAAAATCCGAACACCTTCGGGTTGTTCAGAAATGGTGTAACTTTTTCAATGAAGGAGGAGGTGACGCCGTCGTGCGCTCCGAGATAGACGAGGCCTTTCATGCCGTCCGGCAAAGCATTGACCTGCGAAAGATATTGAACATCGACCAGGTTGAACCCGGCGGTTGCGACTTCGGTGGCTGATCCACCGGACGCATAATGGAGTGTCATCCAATGATCCTTTGGTTGATTCGATTTATGCCCCGCGTCTGCTTAGGTGATTGCTACATTAGGATGAAATCAAATACGAAACACAGCGAGATAGAATGTTTGATTGATCTAAGTTGTTGCTCAGTAGCAGGTATTTTGCTCAGTCGACTGTGGCACCTTTGAAAGTGTTTGGGAGCAAGGACATACGCCTCTTTTGCCGGCTCCGTTCTGACCAGTTCCTTTAGCGAAAATCGTCATTTTTCGGGAAGTTATCCCCAGACAGGGAGACGTCGGCGGTCGCGTTTCGCCGGCTCATGCCACGAATCCGCTGCATTTTCCTCAAAGTCGACGTATGTAAGCAGAGCGTAATAAGGGGGCCGACGGATAGCGGCTGCTATGCGCACTAAGAAAGGTTTGAGCCATTACAACTTACGGAAGTAACGGCGCGGCAGTGTCGCGCGAACGACCGCTGGTCATGAAAACATCGGGGGCCGGTTCTCCCGAGCTACGTTCCGCCATTCTCGCCTGCATGCCTGGGCTGCTTGGCGTGGCGCTGTTCTCGGCAGTGATAAACATTCTCGCTCTGACCGGTTCGGTCTATATGTTGCAGATTTACGATCGCGTTCTGCCGTCGCAGAGCGTTCCCACCCTGGTGGGGTTCACGATCGGAATGCTGGGTCTGTATGCGGTCCATGGGCTTCTGGATTTCGTGCGGCTTCGCGTGTTGGTCCGCATCGGCAGCCGTCTCTATAGGAATTTGCAGCAAAAGGTGTTCTCCATCTCCCTGTCCCTGCCGCTCAAGGCAGGGCGTGATGCGGACCGTCTGCAGCCTTTGCACGATCTTGACCGACTGCGCGGCTTTCTCTCCGGAACGGGACCGACGGTCATCTTCGACGCCCCGTGGATCCCCTTTTATCTGCTGATCATTTATTTGCTCCATCCTTCGCTCGGCCTGCTGGCGACGGTCGGCGCGATCGCTGTGGTCCTCTTAACAGCGATCGCGGAAGTGTTTAGCCGAGGCCCCGCCGCGCGTGCCTCGGAGGAGCTGCTGTCGCAGCGGGCGCTTGCCGATTCCGGCCGGCGCAACGCCGAAGTCGTTCACGCAATGGGGCTGTCTGGTCGACTGGCTCGACGCTGGAGCGACGTCAGCCGAGCCTATCTCGCCCAGCAGGAACGTCTCTCTGACGTCGTTGGTGGCGCCAGTTCGCTGTCGAAGGCCCTGCGGATGGCGTTGCAGTCCTGTGTTCTCGGTCTCGGCGCTTACCTGGTGATCGGCGGCGAGGCTTCACCTGGGGTGATCATCGCATCTTCCATTTTGCTTGGCCGCGCCTTGGCCCCGGTCGATGCTGCGATCGCAAACTGGAGAGGCTTTCTGTCGGCCCGGCGCAGCTATTCCGAGCTGGCAGCGGTCATGGCGGCATTCGGCCGCCAGGACGAGCCAATGGAGTTGCCTCGGCCGCAGGCGCGGTTTGCGGTCGAGCAATTGACCATTGCGCCGCCCGGCTTGCCAAAGCCAACCGTGGTGAATGTGAGTTTCCATCTGTCGAGAGGCGCTGGGATGGCCGTAATCGGCCCAAGCGGTTCCGGCAAGACAACTTTGGTGCGTTCGTTGGTCGGGGTGTGGAAGCCGCTCCATGGCTCGGTGAGATTGGACGGCGCCTCTCTCGATCAATGGAACTCGGAACAGCTCGGCGCCCATATCGGCTACATGCCGCAGGATGTGGAGTTGTTTGACGGCACGGTAGCAGACAACATTTCGAGGTTCCGAGGCAAGACGGATCCAAAAGGCGTCCTTGCGGCGGCAAGAGCAGCCGGCGTCGAGAAAATGATAATGCAACTCCCTCAGGGGTTTCAGACCCGCATCGGCGAGGGCGGAGCGGCCCTGTCGGCAGGGCAGAGGCAACTCGTGGGTCTCGCCCGAGCACTTTATGGCGAGCCGTTTCTTGTCGTGCTCGACGAACCGAACTCGAACCTCGACGTAGATGGGGACGCTGCCCTGGCCGGCGCCATACGGGCAGTGCGTCAGCGCGGAGGCATCGTCATTGTCGTTGCGCATCGTCCTTCGGCTCTCGCCAACATCGATCAGGTATTGGTTATGTCGAATGGGACGGTTCATGCCTTTGGCTCGCGCGAGCAGGTCTTGGCGAACGTGCTCCGACCTTCACCGCCTGTTTCACCTCGGCCATCTTCTTTGGCGCCGATACCGGGTGTTGCCGGACATGCATGAAGGTCTGCTCGAAACATTCGTCACCTTCTCATCGTATGCTCGGACCCTTCGTGGCAGCAAACGGCCTGCCGTGAGCGCGCCAGATCTGCCGGACGGTATACGGGCCAACCTGATATTCGGCTTGGCGATTACCGGTCTGCTGGTCCTTGGCGGCGGCCTATGGCTGGGATTGACCAAGATCGCCGGCGCTGTGGTTGCACCAGCCACCGTGGTGGTGGAAAGCAACGTCAAGAAGGTCCAGCATCAAACCGGAGGCACAGTGGGCGGGATCTTCGCGCAGGACGGAGATCATGTACGAGCCGGCGACGTGCTGGTCAGGCTGGATGACACGCTGACTCGCGCGAACCTGCAAATCATCAGTGAGGATCTCGATCGCGCGACCGTCCGCCTCGCCCGGCTGGAGGCCGAGCGCACGGGCCTGGCGGAAATGCAGCTGCCGGTCGGCCTGAAGGCGCGAATGAACCAACCGGAGCTGGCTGCGCTCGTCAACGGCGAGCGCGCCCTCTTTGAAACGCGCGCCTCGGCTTTGGCTGGGCAGAAGGCACAGTTGAGAAGCCAATCCCAGCAACTTGAACGTCAGATCGACGGTCTTAAAGCGCAACAGAGCGCGGTGGATGAATCGGTTGCTCTGCTGAATAAGGATTTCGCCGACGTTGATTCCCTCTACGCCAAAAAACTCGTCTCCAAGGAGAGGGTGAGCAACATCAGGCTGGATGCCACCCGGGCCAGGGGAGAATCGGGGCGCCTCGCTGCCGCAGTAGCTGAAGCGCAGGCGCGCATCAGCGAAACGGGGTTGCAGATGCTGCAGCTGGATGACCAAAGGCGCACTGACGTGACGACCGAACTCCGCGAGACGGAAGCCAAGCAGACCGAACTCAACGAACGGAGGATTGTGGCCCAGGATGAATTGACCAAGACAACGATCCGCGCGCCGCAGTCCGGAACGATACAGGAATCGGCTGTCCATACCGTCGGCGGTGTTATCGCGCCTGGCGAGATGCTCATGACCATCGTACCTGATGCCGACGATCTTGTGGTGGACGCGCTGATCCCTCCGTCGCGGGTCGACGACGTCCGGCCAGGGCAGCCGGTATCGATCCGTTTTCCGGCGTTCGACGTGGGAACCACTCCGGTCTGCCAAGGGTCAGTGAAACACATCTCGGCGGATCTGATTAAAGATCCGCAACGTCAGCTTTCCTATTTCTCGGCGCGTATCAAGGTTGAAAGCAAATCGAACTGCCTGACCGAAGCGAAGGTGCTGAGGCCAGGTATGCCCGCCGAGGTTCATATCCGCACCGATGAACGCAATGTCTGGTCTTATCTGTTGAAACCATTTGCGGATCAGATGTCCAAGGCGTTTACGCAGTGATGGCGAGGAGGGGAGGCGAGTAGGATATCGGGATTTCTGGCGGCCCGACGGCTTTTTGGGGGCGGGCGGCCGTCGAGCCTAACCGGCGGCGCGGGGATGAAGCGCCTCCGGCTGGAGGAAACATGCGCGTTATGTGCCGCTACCGCATCATTCGAATAGCGAGGCAGTTTGTCCGCTGTCGGTAGTTTTTTGCCCAATGAAATAAACGAACGCGAATGGCGGATGGCGGGCGAGCGGAACCGCAACATCACCCATCAAAGATCAATGTTGCTGTGGTGCGAATTGCGGGGGGGCGGCCAATCCCGTGGGCGTCGTGCTGGCAGGAGCTGGCGCAGCCATCGAGCATCACTGGACGGTGGCCTGAGGCGAGTTTGCCAGCCGTGATCTTGCAAAGACTTTGTCTATCCCCGCCCGAAATACGCCTGATACCACTCGACGAACCGCCCCACCCCTTCGGTCACTGTCG
The DNA here is from genome assembly GCF_040319805.1 of Mesorhizobium sp. M0848. Lineage (NCBI taxonomy): Bacteria > Pseudomonadati > Pseudomonadota > Alphaproteobacteria > Hyphomicrobiales > Phyllobacteriaceae > Mesorhizobium > Mesorhizobium sp. M0848. The sequence goes on from NZ_JAMYOM010000057.1 coordinate 5,918, forward strand.
TCGTCGGGCGGTAGCCGACCGCCTGCTCCAGCGCCGAGGTGTCGGCGAAGGTATCGGGCACGTCGCCGGGCTGCAGCGGCAACAGTTCGACGATGGCTTTGCGGCCCAGCGCGTTTTCCAGCGCCTCGACATAGGCGGTCAGCTTCACCGGGTTGTTGTTGCCGATGT
>NZ_JAMYOM010000058.1:0-5464 GCF_040319805.1 Mesorhizobium sp. M0848
AAGCCTACATCCTGACCAAGGACGAAGGTGGCCGTCACACGCCGTTCTTCACCAACTACCGTCCGCAGTTCTACTTCCGCACGACGGACGTGACCGGCATCGTGTCGCTGCCGGAAGGCACCGAGATGGTGATGCCGGGCGACAACATCACGGTCGATGTCGAGCTGATCGTGCCGATCGCCATGGAAGAGAAGCTGCGCTTCGCTATCCGTGAAGGCGGCCGCACCGTCGGTGCCGGCATCGTCGTCACCATCAAGGAATAATCGAGCCCGGCATTTGCCGGATCGACAAGAAAAGGGCGGTCTTCGGGCCGCCCTTTTTTGTTTGCCGGGCTATCGGCTACCGCCCTGTCGCTCGACCCTGTTGCAAGCCCTTGGACCTCGTCTAGTATAGGTTGCATCAAGGGGCTTTTTGCAGAATGGTTTCAGGGCGCCTTCACCGTTGTCGGGCATTGTGGTCGCTGGCCTTGATCTGCCTGCTGGCATTGCTTGCCGCGGGCCCGGTAGCCTTTGCGGCGGATGCGGCGCCGGATCTTGGGCCGACGATGCGGTTCGGCATTGTCCGCAGCAACGCACCGGGGTGCGAGCCGATCTGCCCGGAATGGATATCGGCCGAGGGCTCCATAGAAGCCGGCACGCCGGCACTCTTCAAACGCATGCTGAAGACGCTTGGCGGGCGGAAACTGCCTGTTGTCGTGGATTCTCCCGGCGGCAATGTCGAGGCGGCGCTGACGCTTGGCCGGCTGATCCGCAAGAACAAGCTCGATATCGCCATCGGCAAGACGGTGTTTTCCAGCTGCCAGCCCGGTGCGAAGGGATGCCAGGACCGTGACGCCCGCTACTTCGGCGATGTCATCGACTATGGCGCCATGTGCAATTCCGCCTGTCCTCTGATGTTTGCCGGCGGTATCAGGCGGGTGGCCGGCGAATGGGCCTATCTCGGCGTCCATCAGATCACCACGACCTACATCCGCACGAAATTGCAATACCGCACCACCTACCGCATCGTGGGGGGCAAGAAGAAGATCCTCAACACAAAGATCGTCAGCCGCAAGAACGCCGGCAGCTACAAGACCTACGAGATGAGCAAGTCGGTGGAGAAAAAGCTGGCGGCCTATCTCAACCAGATGGGCATCGAACAAGGCATGCTCGAAACGATGAAGGGCACGCCGGCCAGCGAAATTCACCAGATCGCCCTCGACGACATGCTGGCGATGAAGCTGGTCACCAGCACGGACGCTGTAGGCCTGTTGACCGCGGCAAGCCTGTGCGAGCCCGGCCGCCTGGCCACGAATTGCCGGGAAATGCCGGGGGACAAGCCTGATGGCCTGACGGCGACCGCGGCCAAGCCTGCTCCGCCGGCGATCGAACCCGAGCCGGCGCGACACGATGAAGAGCGGCGCGATGAAGACATGCGCTTCGTCGTCGTTCGCGGCACCAATCCGCTCTGCAATCCAGACTGCCCGGAATGGATCTCGGCGGAAGGCGCGATCACTCCCCAGACCCCGCAGAAGCTGCGCCAATTGCTCGCCACGCTCGGCAAACGGCAACTGCCTGTCGTGGTCAGTTCGAGGGGAGGCGACCTGTTCAGCGCCCTGGCGGCGGGACGGCTTATCCATGAAAGGAAGCTCGACGTCGCGGTTGGCCGCACCGATTTCGTCGGCTGTGACCCGGGAGCGTGGAATTGCCTGGCCAAAGAGGGCGCCTATGCCGGGCTGAGCATCGATGCGGGCGTGGAGTGCGATTCGGCCTGCGCGCTGATGCTTGCCGGCGGCATCAAGCGGCTTGTCGGTCCCCAGGCGCGACTTAGCCTCTACCTGATGGGGCAAAAGCAGATGGTCAAGGCCTATCTCGACGAGATGGCGATCGCTCCCGCCCTGTTCGCGGCGATCGAGCGTCGCTCGGTCGAGCGCCGGCTGGAACCCGGCATGATGCTGAAGGTCGGACTGACGACGAGCCTGCAATCGGTCGACGCGCTGACCGGCGCCACCATTTGCGAGGCGGTGCCAAGACCCGAGAATTGCCGGATCCGGCCCTCCGCCAATGCCGAGGCTGACGCGCCGGCCAAATTGTAGACCGCGGCGAAGCCGGAACTGGCCATCGAGGCAGGTTGAGACACTTCCGATTGTTCCGCTATCGTCGCTGCTGGCGGCGCCAGGCAGGCGGAGGATCGAGAATGAGCCAGGATATCCCGACCCTCTACGAATGGGCCGGCGGCGGCGAGGCCCTGAACCGGCTGACCCAGACTTTCTACGACAAGGTGGCGCAGGACCCGATCGTCGGGCCGGTGTTCAAGACCATGTCGCCGGATCATCCCGCCCATGTCGCGGCCTTCATCGGCGAGGTTTTCGGCGGGTCAAAAACCTACAGCGAGCAGTTCGGTGGCCACCGCGAGATGGTCATGCACCATCTGGGCAAGCATCTGAGCGAGGAGCAGCGCCGCCGCTGGATTAGCCTCCTGGCCGATGCAGCCGACGCGGTCGGCCTGCCTGACGATCCGGAATTCCGTTCGGCCTTCATGGGCTATGTCGAATGGGGATCGCGTCTGGCCAAGATGAACTCCAATCTCGGCGAGACGTGCGATCCCGAGACGGAACCGATGCCGGCCTGGGGCTGGGGCGTGCCGGGCGGACCCTATCGGCCGCTGAAAACAAAGTAACCTCTCGCCGAACGAGCTGGTCGTCAGCTGTCCCGATTTCTGGCGCAGGGGGGGTGAAGGTACGTTTGCTTGCAAACCACCCTTTACAGAGCGTGCGGAAGCTTTTAGGAAGCGCCTGCTGCGCCGACATGCGCACGTACGGGCATAGCTCAGTTGGTAGAGCGGCGGTCTCCAAAACCGCAGGTCGTAGGTTCGAGCCCTGCTGCCCGTGCCATTTCCAAAGGGAAATCAGGCACTTAGAAATAGCGCTACTCGGTTGAGAAGCCAAAACGACTGCTGCACATCTATTGCACGGACATGCACGTCCGCGGGCAGCGTCCGACGGTGGCGTAAAATCACACGATTCTGGTGGGCAACTTCACCGTAACGACAGCCTGGTTTGGCGCTGCTCGAGGTTCCACAAAGGTAAAAATTGGCGGGTTGGCACCAAGGAAGCTGGCTTGGCTCGAGTCGAGATTTGCTCCTTTGGTCCGAAGGATGCGGGCGCAGAATACAAACCATCCGACGCTCGGGCATAGGCTTCCATGCTATGCTTTGGACCGCTCGGCTTTGAGAATCTACAGCTTGTAGGCAGCAGGCGGACCAACGGATCCGCGTTCGATGATTGTGGTCGGCAGAATGAGCCTTTCAGCTGGCCGTGCTTCGCCCTTCAAGCGGCGGATGAGCAGTTCCGCGACGCTTTTGCCCAGCGCATAGACGGGCTGGTCGACGACGGTGATGGGCGGGGTCGTGACGCTCGTCCAGTCCGCGTCATGGAAAGTGATGAGCGAGATGTCTTGTGGAATGCGCAGCCCGCGCTGGCGCATGACCTTGAAGATCTCCAGGGCTATGAGACTGTCGGAGGCAAGGATTGCGGTCGGTCGATCTGGCCCCGACAGCAGTTTGTCGGCGAGCTTTCGCGTCTCGTCGGGGCTTGTCGCGCCAAGGCGAATATGACGTTCCGGTCGATCAATTCCGGCGTCCCGGCACACCTTGAGAAAGCCGTCGATGCGCTCACGGACCGATGAGGTGTAGATTTGTCCTAGGTCGCGATACTCATTGCCTTCGGCGTCAACCGCGGTCACATAGGCGATTTTGCTGTGGCCGGCGTCGACAAGGATACGGGTCGCCCGCATGGCGATGTCTCGATCGTCAACCGTAACCGTGTCGACATCGAGATCAGGCAGCGCCCGGTCAAGCAGGGCAAGCGGCCGGCCTGAACGGTGGATGTCGCGCAGGTGTGAGATGTCACGCGATTCCGACGGCGTGACGATCAGTCCGTCGACGCGCTTGCCGATCAACAGCCGCACAGCTGCCCTTTCCGCGTCGATCCGCTCGCCGGAGTTGGCCAAGATGACGTTGAAGCCAGCCGCCCTTGCCGCGTCGCTGATTCCACGCACCGCCAGGCTGAAGAACGGGTTTTCGATGTCTCCGACCACCACGCCGATGATGCCGGACCTGCCGGTCGTCATGCTTCGGGCCAGTTCGTTCGGACGGTAGTCAAGGGCCTTGGCGGCGGCCATGACATTGGCGCGGATCGTGTCGCTGACGACACCGTATCCGCCGAGCACGCGCGCGGCCGTCGCTTTGGACACATTGGCCACTCGGGCGACATCGCTGACCGTTATCGACTGGGTCTTGGGTGCGGTTCTTTTCATTGGATGAACGACTACAAGAGTTGTTGACGGAAGGTCAATCTGGCGATAACGATTATCAAAGAGACCGGTCTCAATCAATAAGAGACCGGTCTCTTTTAGAAGATTGCGGGCCGAGAGGCGCATGCCGCGGTCGCGGCGGCGGGCGATGTCAAGCGTGGGATTGCCGGCTCGACGTCAATACCAAGAAGAACAGACCTTCAGAGTGGAGAGAAGACATGAGCAGGATAGGAATTCTCAAGTCGTTGATGTCACCGGTCCGGGCCGGCGCAATGGCTCTTATGGCTGTGTGCATCGGCGCGGGTTTTGTTTCCGGAGCAGCCGCCGCGGATGACAATCCCTATGGTCTTATTGATGCGAAAGTCATCAGCGTTGGTACCATGGGTGATGCCAAGCCCTACGCTTTCACCCAGGCGGACGGCACATTCACCGGGTTCGACATCGAATTGTTCCGCAACGTCGCGAGCCGCCTTGGCTTCAAGCCGGACCAGGTGATCTTCACCGGTCAGGAATTCTCGGCGCTGATGCCTTCGGTTGCCAACGAGCGCTTCGATGTCGCGGTCGCGGCAATCGGCACGACGGAAGCGCGTAAGAAGACCGTCGACTTTTCCGACGGGTATCTTGCAGGCTATCTCTCCGTGCTTACGTCAGACAAGGCGATCACGTCGGCCGACGGGCTCAAGGGCAAGCGTCTTGGCGTCGTGCAGGGTACGCTGCAGGAAATCTATGCGGCGAAGAATTTTGTCGGGACTGATCTCGTCAAATTTCCTGACAACAATTCGGCCGTCTCGGCGCTCAACAATGGCACGGTCGACGCTCATTTCCTCGATTACGAGGCAGCCAAGGACTATGGCGTTCGTTATCCGGACTTGAAGATCGCGGTTAACATCCCGTCCTTCGACGCGCCGGCAGGCTTCGTCTTGCGCAAGGGCAACGACAAGCTTCGCGATGCGCTGAACACCGCCCTGCATGCGGCCATGCAGGACGGCACCTGGAAGACGCTTTATGAGAAGTGGTTCCCAGGCTCGCCGATGCCCGATCAATACCTCCCCAAGAAGTAACCGCACCCGGGCCCCCCCGGGTGGGGCGGCCGGCGGGCCCCCCCCAGCGGCGGTTGTGGTTGGGGCCGTGGGGGCTCGCGCCCCCAAACGGGGGGAGTCTGAATGGTGGTT
>NZ_JAMYOM010000059.1:0-5033 GCF_040319805.1 Mesorhizobium sp. M0848
GATGAGAACAATCTCGTAGTCGTCATCGAGCAGCCGAACCTGTTCGGGACGCAATAGCGGTGCACCTTGATGTGAATTCTGAATGGTCCAGTCGAACGTTCGCGCCTGGCTGTGGGAAATCGATTTGGCTTCAAACGTGTATTCACCGATGGCCTTGGAAATGTAGTTCGGAGTCTCGTCATCAGCCGTGGCCATGAACACTTGCAGTCCGGTATTGCTGAGAAAATTCTGCTTGCCAGCCTCTCCATAAGCCCCCGTCAGTGCCGAAAGGCTTTGGATGATGAGCATGAAACGCCCCTTGTAGCCCGCGATAGTCGTGATTGCGGTCTCGATCGCTTCCAGCTTACCCAAGTGCTTGAACTCGTCGAGCAGGAAGAGAACCTCGTGCTTTTCATCCCGGCGGGCCAGCGACCGCTGCAGAATTGAAACGATTTGCTGAAAAAACAAGCGTATCAGAGGCGCGATCACCTCAAGGTCGTTCGGACCAACGCAAAGATAGATGCACGTTCTGCGACGGCGAAGATCATAGACCGAAAAGTCCGAGCGACTTGTGGCCGCCTTTACAGCGGGATCCGCCCACAGGTTGAGCCCGCCATCGCCGAGCACGGAAGTGTAGGAGGTTAGGATTTTCGTATCGTTCCCCGCCATGTCGTCGAAGATGCGTTGTGCCTCTTTGTTCTGGGTCTCCATGGCGAGTCGCGCGAAGAGCTTAAACTTCTCCCCCGGCTGGGCGAAGAGGTCATAGACGGCGCCGATTGTTGGCGTGCCCCGCTCGATGCAGGCAAGGATTCCCGCGACAAAGATATCTCGCGCGCCGCTGACGAAACCTTCCGCGCCCTCCCCCTTGGCCGTAATCAGGTTTGCGGCCAAGCGGCGGGCTTCGGTGAATTGCTGCTGTGGAGGCAACGCTATAAGATCCAACAGCGGATTGTAGCAGTTTGTGCGCCGCTCCGAATCCAGCGGCGCGAATTTAAACACGTCGTCACCTGCGGCTTTGCGCGCCCTCGAGGTGAGCTCAAAGAGCTCCCCCTTGACGTCCAGAGCTATCACCGAGCCTTTGAATGTAAGTAGCGTTGGAATGACTATGCCGACGCCCTTGCCAGCGCGGGTCGGTGCAACGATGAGGCTGTGAGGCTGCTCGCCATTGGTCAGGTAGTAGCCAGGCCAGAAAGGGCCACTTGTCTTCCCAAACACCGGCCCTGTCACGCCACGGTATCGTCGCAGATATCCCGTGCGTCGCATTTCATCCACTCGAGCCCAACGAGCCGTCCCGTGGTGTTCGAGCTTGCGGCGCAATACGATCTGCTGAATCAGCAAGACGACCGCGGACGTCGAGAGCACGATAGCCGCGCCCCGATAGAAAACGGGGGTTGCGAAACCCAAATAGAAGGGCGTCTCAAACCAAAAGGCACGGACATCAAACGCCATCAGAGCCTCGCCGCTGCCGCCGTGGCGGAAGGTTGCGTAAAGACTTGCCGCACAGAAGCCCACGGCGAGTGAGCACGCGATGCTAATGGCTATGTTGGGGGGCGTCGTTTTTGTTGAAAGCATTGTTCCATTGCCGGATTAGCCGTAGCTAATGCTGCGCGTGCTTCAGAGACCGAACCGGCGTCGCGCGATGTCGCCGCTCGACAGATCGATGCCGCAGCGGGTGGTGCGATGCTTGCAGCGCATCACCCGGCAGACGTGGTTTTTGAAAGTTACACTAAGCAGGTACGTCAACGGCCAGCGAATTGGAAACGGCAAGGCCGTAAACGGAATTCGGGAGAGAAAGCGTCACTGTACCATGGCCGAGACCTCAACGGCCGGAGCGATCTCTGCTTCTGGTGGCCTCCATTAGGTCCTCTCGGGCGTGATTGAAGGCGTGGTTTATGGACCGCCCGATTTGAGCACCCCGCTGCAGCTGTTCATACGAGGTTTGCGGGCCTACTGTATCACGGACTGCAGCCTCAATACCTGCTATGTGGCCGTCCAGATTCGCACTCCGTTCCTCTGCTGCATGCTGCGGCGGCGGCATGTGCGGCAAGATGTCTTGCATGCCGGGAAAAACTGAGTGAGCTTGGGCCTGTTGGTTTGCGTCTAACTGTTGATACATGTTGAGAATAGCATTGGATGCCATCATCCTGACATTGCCATCCGGATCAGAAGAAGCCAATCCAATGGCCTGATCAAGAATGCGAGATTTGTTTTCGTCAGTAAACTTACTGAAGTGTGGCGCAACGTAATAAGCTCCGAGAGCTTGCGACGGCGGATCCATGTTGCCAATGCGATTAACAATAGCATCTTGCAGCCCTGGCGTTAGGTAATCGCCTAGATTACTGGCCGCTCCGACTTTCTGCAATGCTATGTCATCCGTGCTGTACCCCAATTCGGCTGTTAATGTCGCGGCCAGATCGATGGCTGATCGTCCAAGACGATTGGTCCGCCTTTCAAATCTCGCGAGGTCAGTTTCTGGCCCGGGTTGAGTGCCCCGAACGGCTGTTCGCTCGTGCGTCCCGAGGCCTTTGAAGCCCCCAAGATTTCGCGCTGTATCGCGCGGGTTAGCGGTTACCAGCCGTTCTGCAACATCGCTCAATGGCCCCTCTGGAACGTCACGGAGGCTACTGCTCCCCACGCCTTGAGATGATCTTGCAGCTGCACGTGCCCGTTTGTTATCGCGATCCATTGCTCGCCTCCAAAGTAGTTATTCTACCCAATGAGGTTACCACCAAAGCTTGACCTGCTAAACCGATATGATGTTACAGTTGTAGTATGGCAAAGGGTTCCCAGCTCTGTGGGTCTGCCAAGTGCCCGTCCAAGCCGAAGAAAATACGATGAAGCTGGCATCAAATGCGATGTGAACTGCCCCGGGCATTCCGGTGGCCGTTTCGTTTGAGTCACGCGGCTATGGCTGGTTCATCCAACATGCCGTAGTAGCGTTCCTCGGCTTCGGCCGGCGGGATGTTGCCGATGGGCTCCAGCAGCCAGCGATTGTTGAAGCAGTCGACCCATTCGAGCGTGGCGAACTCGACGGCCTCGAATGAGCGCCAGGGTCCGCGTCGATGGATCACCTCGGCCTTGTAAAGACCGTTGATCGTTTCCGCGAGAGCATTATCGAAAGAGTCGCCGACACTGCCCACTGCGGGTTCGACGCCGGCCTCCGCAAGCGCTCGGTGTATTGAATGCCGAACCCTAGAGAATCAGCCCTCAGAGCCTTTGGTAATAGACCGACCCCTCGCACCTGTTTGGGCTGGGTGTACAAGTCAGGTTTTCATCAGGTTGGACGAGTATGTCTGGCAGCCAGAGCGCGACCACTTCCGTGCCCGCCCGCTCGTCTGGCAGACACACAAAGGAGAAAGACATGCCGTCAGCTACAAGCAGCGCCATCGTTTCCTGCCGCAGATCATCGCCCATCCGGTCTGGCCCTCCTTCAGGTCCCCTTGGCCTGTGTCTCGTCGAGGAAATGGCGCGGGAGCGGGATCGTGGTTTCGTATGAGACAATCCGCCGGTGCGGCAACAAATGCGGTCCGCATACGGAGCCATTACGTCGCGGCACTTGATATTGCAGTGCAGCAAAGGTAGAGGGCCGCCCCTTATCGGAGTGTCGTCCATGGTCCTTACCAATACTGGTAGCGAGGCAGAACCCGTCGAACAGTCGAGCCATCCGGCAATCGAACAGCAAAGCCCCGAGGTGCTGATGCTAGGCGCGCTCGGCGTTGTCTATGGCGATATTGGCACCAGCCCGATCTACGCGTTCCGTGAGGCGCTGGTGGCGTCGTCGGGCGGCAATGTCGCCGAGCGCGGCGATATCCTCGGCGTTTTGTCATTGATCATCTGGTCGCTGACGATCATCGTCACCATCAAGTACATCATGTTCGTGCTGCGCGCCGATAACGGCGGCGAGGGCGGCGTGCTGTCGCTGATGGCGCTGGCGCGCGGCAGTTTCCCCAAGCGCTCGGCGCTGATGCTCGGCATCGGCATCGTCGGGGCATCGCTTTTCTTCGGTGATGCCGTCATCACACCGGCGATATCGGTGCTGTCGGCGGTTGAGGGCATGAATGTCGTCACGCCGACCTTCCAGCCCTATGTCGTGCCGCTGACACTGGTCATTCTTGCCATGGTGTTTGCGGTGCAGCGCTTCGGCACGGGCGGGGTAGGATTGGTGTTCGGCCCGGTGACGGCGGTGTGGTTCCTGGCAATTGGCCTTTCCGGGCTCAACCACATCATCGCCGATCCGGAAATCCTGTGGGCGGTGAGCCCGCACTACATCGTCGCGTTTCTGATCAATTCGCCCGACGTCGCTTTCGTGACCATCGGCGCCATCTTCCTCGCCGTCACCGGCGCCGAAGCACTCTATGCCGATCTCGGCCATTTCGGCCGCAAGCCGATCGTGCTGGCCTGGCTGGCGATCGTGTTTCCCTGCCTGCTGCTCAATTATGCCGGGCAAGGCGCCTTCGTGCTGGCCAAGAATGGCGTCGTCGGCCATCCATTCTTCGAGATGAACGAAGGCTGGACGCTGATCCCGATGGTCGTGCTGGCGACGGCCGCGACTGTCATCGCCAGCCAGGCGGTCATCTCCGGCGCCTTCTCGCTGACCCGGCAGGCGGTGCAGCTCAATATGCTGCCGCGCCTGGAAATCCTGCACACCTCGGAGAAGCAGTCGGGCCAGATCTACATGCCGCGCGTCAATCTGTTGCTGGCGCTGGCGGTGATGCTGCTGGTCGTCGGTTTCGGCGAATCGAGCAAGCTCGCCTCCGCCTATGGCATCTCGGTGACCGGCAACATGCTGGTGACGACGGTGCTGCTGTTCGTCGTCATGACCCGGATCTGGAAATGGCGGCTGTGGGTGGCGGTCGCCATGACGGCGCTGTTCGGCTTCATCGATGTCGGCTTTTTTGCCTCCAACATCGTCAAAGTGTTCGAGGGTGGCTGGGCTTCGCTGGCGGTGGCCTTCACCATTGTGCTGGCTATGTGGACCTGGGTGCGCGGCAGCCGCTATCTGTTCGACAAGACCCGCCGCAACGAAATCCCGCTCGATTTCCTCGCCGGCAATC
>NZ_JAMYOM010000060.1:0-4719 GCF_040319805.1 Mesorhizobium sp. M0848
TTTGTGGCGACCATTGTTGGCTCCCGGGATTCCGACGGACGTCAAGCACGGGCACGAAGCCCATGACGTGAATTTTAGCAGCGTCAGATCAGCGTCGTTCGATGCTGTCCATCATGAAAGAGTCGGCAGTCGCCAAAGTGGTCTCACCAGGCGCCACCGGACGCCGAAGTACGCGAAAACGTCTTCAACGGTTCGTCTCGCGTCAACCAAACGAGCCATTCGTTGTCGTCTATGCCGTGCGCAGGCAAGTGCAGGACTGATCCGTGCGGCTCTCGATGCAGATAGCCGTAGCGATCGAATATGCCTTTTTCGATGCTCCAGCCGGCAACCAGCGCGTAAATGAAATCCGGCGACCATTTAGCCCATGCCAGTCCGAATGCAATGCGACCTATAGACGTAGAGAGTCCACGGCCTCTAAAATCCTCCCGCAACCAGAGGTCGCCACGATATGCCACCAGCCCCGGTTATGCCGCGCGCAGTGGGCGCGTTGCAGCGACCCGAGGAACCGGGCCCGGCTTTGAGGTTAGGATCCGCGAACCAGGCTCCGTGCGACCCAAGGTGCTCAGCAAGGTCTGTGTTCACGTTGCTATGCATGCCGATGCACCTTTTAACAATGCGCTGAACCTACCTGGCTTGTAGAGTTTCCGGGCAAGCACCGATACTACGGCATCTGGTAGTTGACGACATCTGGCCTGCTGCCGGGTTTTCGGAGAGTGGGAATGCAGAAAGGAAGTTCAGCCGCGAGTTCAAGCTTGCGAGAATGTGCTGCGCAAATGGGTGTGCGAGCTATCGGCCGATCCGCAGCCATGCCTTTCCCGGTCAGGGGCAGATGAAACCGGAACAGCAGGAGATCGACCGGTTGCGAAAGAGAAGTGGCGAAGCTGAAGGCGGAGCGCGAGTCCCAAAAAAACTGTCACGGGCCGTTGCCCACCTGCGCGCGGTAGAAACAGCCCATGCTCTCCTCGTACCTCGGAGGGTAGCGGCCGTCAGCTTTGGAGGCACAGTCCCCGTTAAAAAAACGTGGTCCATGGTACAGGCGAACTTGAGAGTGGTGACGCCGTCCCTGCGGCGATCCCGATTAGGAAGATGATGATGGCATAGCCCAGACCCTCGTGCCGACAATCGGATGGAGGATTTGCTATGCCCAAAAGACGACCGGTGACCGCCCGGAATTGAAGCCGATCAACGTTGGTGCGGCCGCCATCGACATTGGATCAAAATGCACATGGCCGCGGTCGACCTGCATTGACACGCCAGTACGTGCGTTCGGTACATTCACGCAGGATCTGCACGATCTGGCGGACTGGTTCAACCCGTGTGGCGTGACCAGTGTGACGATGGAACCCACTGGGGTCTATTGGATTCCGGCCTACGAGATTCTCGAGCAGCGCGGGTTCGAGGTCATTCTGGTCAATGCGCGTTACGCCAAGAACGTCCCTGGGCGCAAGACAGATGTGAGCGATGCCGCATGGCTGCGCCAGCTCCATTCCTAACGGTCTGTTACGCGGGAGCTTCCGCCCTGATGCCGAGATTGCGACCCTGCGCGCCTATTTGCGTCAACGGGAGCGGCTCGTGGAATACGCAGCGCCCACATTCAGCACATGCAAAAGGTCCTGATGGAGACGAAACTACAACTTCATCACGTCGCCTCCGACATTACCGGTGCGACCGGGATGCGGATTTATCCGGGCTATTGTCGCAGGCGAGCGCAATTCCGACGTCTTGGCGACCTACCGCGATGTGCCGCCATTCCTAATCGAGACAATCCGCGCCGCGCTGGTGGGCAACTATCGAGACGAACATGTCTTCGCGCTGACCCAGTGGCTGGAGCTCTACGACACCTACCAGGCCAAGATGCTTGACTGCGATCGCAAGCTGGAATCCTTAATAGCGGCGCTGACTGAGAAAGGGGCCAAGCCGGTCGGCAAGCTCTCCAGGCAGCGGGTGAAGATCAAGCAGGTCAATACACCATCGTTCGATGTGAGGACCGCTCTTTGGTCGATCGCATTGCATGTCTAGCCCGTCCTATTCATGAGCCTTGTGGTTGGAGCGCCGCTGAGCGTTCGGTCATGCAGGTATGAGGCGCCTTTTTCACCGCAACTGAGACTGGACTTTGGAACGCGCTGGAGGGTCAAGTTTGGGTTCGGCGGGGCCTTGATGCCCCGGCGCTCATGGTGCTGCGGGCTGAGCGTGAGAGCGATTTGTCGGAACAGGCTGGCCTCGGGACAGGCGGCGGCGAAGGCCAGGCGGATGCGCGAGACGGTTCGATGACGCGGGCGCCGAGCTTGAGGAGCCTGAGCCGCAGCGTGGCAAACTCGGCGTATCGGTTTTGGGCACCGCCTCGCGCAGGGTGAGCATCAGCCAGTATGCGGCGGTGTGGAGGACGAGGCACCTGGTTGGCAATCGGTGAGCGGCTGCTGGTGCGGTCGGAGGCAAGCTGGCTCTTGTGCATCTTGATCAGGTTTTCGGCCTCGCCACGGGCGCAGTAGATCACGTCGTAGAGATGCGCGGCGGAGCCTTTGTCGAGATTGGCGACGAGGAAGCGATGTGAGGCCGCGGGTGGTTGCCTCGACGCGGGCGCAGACGCGAGGTTGCGTCTTCCAGGATTTCGCCTGGTATCGGGTCTCGGCATAACCGCGCAGCACCGGCTTCTGCTCGAGCGCGCGGCGGCTGCGGATATCGTCGGCGGCTTCATCAACGAGACGCTGGAGAACCTTGTTACCCGGCAATCCGAAGAGGTAGTCGAGCGCATTGTTCTCGCACCAGGCCATGACCTCCATCCGGCCATTGTGGCCGTCGCCGCGGACCAGGATGCGCCGGACAAGCCGGCGCAGATGGCTGCGGATCTCCTTGCCCGTCGGGGTCTTGCCAGGACGCAGGATCACGGCGACCGGACGTCCGGTCGCGACGTCATAGATGTGGATCAGCAGGAAGCAGCGCTCGTCGTAATGGGCGTTGAAGCGCGAGACCGGATCGTGGATCGCACCGGCCAGCCTGTCGGCCAGTTGCACGCGTCGCTCGGCTGCCGGCCAAAAGCATGACGCCACCATCCGAGGTGATGCGTCCGCCGTCAAACGCAGCTGTGATCTTCTTGCGCCCAACGGCTGGAAATGAGAGCGGCAGCAACGTATCGTCGGTCATGGCGGGTGTGGCTCGCGAGATGTGGTGGCAGGGCTGGCTTGGACAACCGAATCCTAGGCCAAATCAATTGCTTAGGCTACATCCGCCAACCTCTCAGACGCGCCGTCGTGCATAAGACGGGCTAGAGCGCTGGACGTTCAGATTGAATTATGAGGATTGATCGGGATAGGGAACGCCTCGCGACGCCGCCCCTCCCACGCCACCGGGCATACGGGTCCGTATCACGGCGGTTCGATCGGATTAAGCTTTGGCAGAGACATGGAGTCGAGGGAGACCGAGAGACTCGAAGGACATGCGCCAAAATTCCGTCGGTGATGCAGCAGTTCCAAGGCAGCGCTGCGCCTCATGTAGAGGAGGATATAATGCAGAGCGTTTTTAGCTTGATGTCGCGCTGAAAGGCGGGTCGGCGAGAGCGGGCCGCGGTGGATCGCGACGGTGAGCTAAAAACGTGTTGGACTAAGCCGCCGGCACGGGTGTCCGCTATGGGTTTTAAATTGAGGCCGCAGCCATGAACAGGCATCGCGTGGCGGTGCGGATGCGGTCGCGGACGCGGCGATTGAAGGCGTTGCGTGCGCCCAAAGCAGCACGGATATCGGTTCGGGCATGTGAGGATCGGCGCCGCGCCCTGCCTGGGAGAGATTGCCGGTGATGACGGCGCACACTTTCGCGGGACCGGCTCAGTTGGCTTCCGAGCGGGCCCGCGCGATGCTGATGACAAGGAAGGCGGCGCCCCTGCTTCATGACGTATTCTGGTATGGCGGGCGTGCAGTGCCGTCGAATGTCTCGATGATGATCATCTGCCCATGATGACAGGCCGGGCATTGCCTGAGGGAATGCCCGGTGAGATCCTCGTAGCGGTCGCGGCAGTCCTTTGCGGATCGGCTGTCCGACGGCTCGGGAACCGCATGCCCAGCAGGTCGCGGCAGTGGGCGATCTTTTGCGCCCGTTGGCGATTGCCGAGGATGCCCTAATAGCGGATGTGATGAAAGCCCTCGGGCAGGACGTGTAACAGGAAGCGGCGCATAAACTCGTCGGCCGAGACGGCCATTACCTTTTGCCGATTGTCGTGCCGACAGTCCTTCCAGCGGAAACGAACGGCGTCATCCTCGATGTCGACGAAGCGGTTGCTGGAGATGGCGCGTGCCGCGCTCGCCAATGAGCTTCAACGCGAGTGAAGGGACCCAACCCATGGATCTCGGTCAGATCGACGCCAAGCACGCCGTATATTCGAGCGAAGGCGCATGGAGCCAATCTACTACACTTGACCATGACCTAAAAGAGTTCACCTGTTCGCCCGGTCCATCGATCGCCGTGAATGAAGATCCTCCCACAGTTCGTGAGTATTTCGCCGGATTTCCGCGAGTTTGAAAGAATTATGCCGAATTCCTGCCATTAGGGCGAATCTTTCGCGCAAACAGCCCATACGTCGCTGCTAGGTTCTATCAACGCCGGGGGGGTCGCATCGCAATAACGCCCACCGGCAGCCCAGGTCTGCAGGTTGCCAATTCGCAATAGATCGCCTCTATGAACAAGGATTGCCACTATGAGCAAGAAGTTTTCACCTTCGAGTGACGCAAG
>NZ_JAMYOM010000061.1:0-4468 GCF_040319805.1 Mesorhizobium sp. M0848
GCTACACCCACCGTGTCGCCATCGCCAACTCTCGCCTGATCAGCATGGCTGACGGCAAGGTCGCGTTCCGCTGGAGCGATTATCGCCAACGCGGCAAGTCGAAGGTCATGACGCTCGATGCGCACGAGATCCCATGGGGAGTGAATAGCGACCACCGCTTCGGCAGAGTGTGATGTCGCCCACCAACCCTCAGGAGGTCCGCAATGCCAGTTGCAGCCAGCCGTAAAGAAGCTCCAGCCGCTATTCGAGTCGATCTTGCCGCAATCTTCGTGTCGTTGGAACTCTCGAGATCGAAATGGCTAATCACGTCACTTTCGCCCGGGGCGGGCGAGAAGATGTCGAAGCATATCGTGGCGGGCAGCGATGTTCCGGCATTGCTGGCGCGTTTCGCTGAGCTGCAGCGCAAAGCCAAGGCGCGCACCGGTCGAAGCTTTCGGATGGTATCAGTTCAGGAGGCTGGTCTCGATGGGTTCTGGATTCACAGAATCCTCGAACGTGAAGGGATCGAGAGTTATGTCGTCGATCCCGCGTCGATTGCTACGTCTCGCCGCCGCCGGCGGGCGAAGACTGACAGGATCGACGATGAGGCCCTGGTCCGAGCACTGTTGGCTTACAAACGCGGCGAGCCGCGGGTTTGTGCAATGCTTCGGGTCCCAACCCCGGAAGAAGAAGACCGCCGCCGCTTGGTGCGTGAGCGTAAAGCGCTGACAAACGAGCGTGTCCGCCACGTCAACAGGGTAAAGGGCCTGCTTGTTCGGTCAAGGTATCTCGGGATACGAACCGTTGCGGCGCGACCGGCGGAAGCGCTTGGACGACCTTGCGACCGGGGATGGTCGACCGCTGCCAGCGGCGCTGAAAGCCCAAATCAGCCGTGAACTCGATCTCATCGAACTGCTGATTGAGCAAATCAAACAGGTCGATGCTGAGCGCGACCTTATGCTTGCCGCCGCGTCGGCATCGTCACCTGCCCCAGCGTTGTTACTTAACCTCCGAGGTGTTGGCCCGGAGTTCGGCGCCATTTTATGGTCCGAAGGGCTATCACGACAGTTCGATAACCGACGGCAGGTGGCCGCGTATGCTGGTCTCGCACCGACGCCATGGCAGAGCGGTCAGGTTGATCGCGATCAAGGCGTATCCAAGGCGGGCAACCCTCGACTGCGAACGACGCTTGTCCAACTGGCGTGGCTTTGGGTGCGCCATCAGCCAGATTCAGAGCTTAGCCGCTGGTTCAAGGCGAGGGTAACGAAGAACGAAGGGCGCTACAAAAAATCGACGATTGTCGCTCTCGCCCGCAAGCTGTTTGTCGCCCTTTGGAAGTACATCAAATGCCGGGGTTGTCATCGAAGGCGCAGTGATGTCGGCATGACCCAATTACATCACTGTAAATAATCTACCGAAGGACAAGTGTCCTGGTAGATCCGGGAGGCGAACCGAGGATGAATATGGCTCTCAAGCCGTCCGACGAGAACGGTGTCGCTGCCTTGAGCTCAAATCCGCCGCACGCGGGATGTTGGTCTAGCCGCTTCGGCCGCTAACCGTATATAAGTTGGATCGGGTTCGTTCGCGAACCGCGTCATGAAGCTGAGCTCATACCGGATCTGCAAAAATTGTATCAGGAGGGTCGAAATGCAGCCATACTGACCGATCCCCTTGACTATCCCCATATAAGTTCATCCGACGCTTTCTGCTGCACACCCTGCCGGATGGCTTCCATCGTATCCGCCACTACGGCTTCCTCGCCAACGGCCATCGTGCCGCAAAGCTCGAATTGTGTCGCAGGTTGCTGGACGCTCCGTTGCAGAAGGATGCTGCACCTGGAGACGAAGGCGCCGTCGCCAGCGCCCTCTCGACAACTCACCGCTGCCTCTGTTGCGGTGGCCAGATGGTCACACTGGGCATCTGGCGGTGCGGACAAGCGCCTCCTCCCCGGAACGACACGTCATGATCGCGCCCAACGCGTCCAGGTCACTGCGTACAGCATCGGCCGCAATGCGCGCCGGCATGCGGGGTTTTGACCCGCCTCATGCAGGTGGACACTGCCGGCCTGATGACGGCCAGCGTTGCGATGACGCTGAGCCCAACCAACGCCAAAACTTCCTTGCCTATACGGCTGTGAGCCGCCACCATCCCATCCAGGGGGACCTTCGAGAACTCGTCCGTCACGATCCCGACTGCCCCTCCAGGCTACAATCCCCATAGCGCCAGATCGCCCCGCGGCTTCGCTCAATCCGGCTTGCAATGAGGTCCGCTGCCGAGCCCGCATGCCACGCTCGTGCCCACGGACCTCACAGAAGCCTCCAGATTCCCAAGAGCGGTTTTGCGTGATTCATGAGAGGTCGGCTGTTGGAGGGGCCGGCCATGAACAGGGATTGGCAAGTCGATCTGGAGCAGTGGCTTGAGCCGTTCGTCTCGGCGTTGAGGCACAAGACGCGTGCGCGGATGTGTCCGGCCTATATTGCTGGGCTGATTGGCCTTGGGGATCGCAAGAGCATTCAACCGATGGCGGCGCGCGACGCAGGCGTCAACTATGACCAACTGCACCACTTCATCGCGAGCGGCGTGTGGGATGCTGCGCCGCTGGAGAAGGTGCTCCTTGCGCAGGCCGACAGACAAGTTGGCGGGAACGATGCGTGGCTGATCGTGGACGGCACCGCGCTCCCCAAGAAGGGGGCGCCACTCGGTCGGTGTCGCGCCGCAAGATGCCTCGGCGCTTGGCAAGAACGCCAACTGCCAGACGCTGGTGTCGCTGACGCTGGCTTCTAGTCTAGTCTGCATGTCCATGACTTGGCGAAGTGTAGCATCCTCCCACCCTGTGCCTCGCAATTCGGGCACATACTGCGATATCGTCTTCAGGTCGTCGAGAACCCTTCGTGCACCAACGCTGCGGCTAGCGTGCCCGCGTATGACTTTGTGATTGACTGACACGAATGTTGTAAGTGCGGCTCGAGTGCGCCGAAGTATCGCTCGTATATGATGCGCCCTCGATGCAGCACCAATATACCGTCGGCGTAGGTGTCGATTAGCGCCTCATCGAAACGGTGGGTGCGACCATCGATGTCGGTGAAGGTGAGCGCATCGATTTCGGAAGACTTGTCGCTGCGCTCAAGCTGCGACGGTCCGCCCCGACCGCGCCAAACGTTGACCGTCTGACGAAGCTCACGCATGTGTGATAGCGACCAGCGAAATTGCGGGAAGGCTAAGACAGCATCTCCTTCCAACGGTATACGCTTTTCTGCCGGGGGGGCGAACCGCGCATCCAGCCAAGGTTGCGCGGATCTGATGCGCGGCCGCCCAGATAGCGCTTTCCGTCGAATTCTAAAATGCCCTCCGTCACGTTACCGACAGGTTCACGCTCTTTTAATTCGGTCATCGATTGGATCCAGGTTTCACAGTTTGTTTCAGAAGCTAGGCAGCTAAGGGCGTAGGTGTCCGCACGTGCATGAGTTAGAGCAAAGGCGCGATTTGCTGTTCCCAGCGCTTCATCCACTCATTGGTTTGTCCCGAGAGATACGACCAGTCCGGGAGGTAAGCGTAACGGTCCATTTCTTCGTTGTTGAACGCGAAAGGTTTCAATTCGTCGGATATCTCCGACTTTGCGTTGGCAGGCACACCAGCGATGTGCTTATTAAACTGGGAGTTGTTCTCTGGATCGATTGCAAAGTTGGCGAATTCGAATGCGGCATCGGTGTGCCCGCCTTTCAAAACGCACCACCCTTCTGCGTAAACAAACGTCCGGAATCCTGTCTCCTTGTCCATTTTGTTGAGATACTGGAGGTCGAAGTTGCGAGCCAGTTCCATCGCGATGAATTGCGCGGCGCCAATAATACAGGTTTCACCCGAACTTATGGACGTGGTTAGATCTTGATCGGAATTTGCAACGCGCCCAATATTGCCGGTACGCGCGAGATCCTTCACAAATTCCCACGCCGGCTCCAGGTTTTTTTCGTCGCCACCTTTGTGCAACGCCAGCATAACCATCGCCATGTTAGAACCCAGGGAGGGTGCCGGCCAACAAATCTTTCCTTTTAGTCGAGGATCCAAAAGGTCTTCGACCTTGGTTATCTGGAATGGTGTCGTGTCCTTTCGATATAGCCAGAAACCAGAGGTTACTGTGCGGGATGTTTATGATGTTCCCAGCGTTGTCTTTGACGAGTAGTTTTTGTGGGATGTCAGCGAGGTTAGGTACCTTTTCCAAGGTTACCGGTTCTGCCCAGCCCTCCGCCGCGACTGCTGGCCAAGACGGGTCCCACCCCGAAAGAAGATCTAAGCCCGTATTCGGCCATGCAGCCTTGATTTTTGACAGAATGACCATGGCGCCGCCGGCGTGCAGCTGCCAGTTGATGTTGACATCCGACTGCCGGGCCGCAATCTCCTTCATCCCATCTAGAGCATAATCTGACCTGATGGAATCGCGAGGGATTTCCATCGGGGAGAATATCTGATTCATCATGTCGGCTGGGTATGGAGG
>NZ_JAMYOM010000062.1:0-4266 GCF_040319805.1 Mesorhizobium sp. M0848
ACCACGAGATCGACTGGCTCACGTGAAAGAACATAGTCAAACTGCTTGCTATCGTGGACTGCGGTTACCTTCAGGGCATGCATCGGCGATGAGGCGCCGCATTGCGGCATCATCGTCAATGACAAGAACATGTTTCAACGGCACACCTCGTTTTGGGGGTTGCGCCCCGATCAGGGTTGCATTACCTGAATCTGCGAGCAAAAGGCATGTATTAGTGATGACATTACTTCAAATTGAACAACTGGTTCTCAAAACCCTCAACGCTCTAGTTGCCGAAAAAGTAGAGGTGTCGATGACAACCAGAATGCGGGATCTCGGCCTCGACAGCCTCGACTATAACGAGCTTGCTACGGCGATCGAGAGCCGACTTGGCTGGTTTGTCGACGATTACAAGCTCTGGCAATACGAGTCCGTAAGGCATGTCGCCGACGCCGTCGCCAGTCAGGAGTTGCGCACCGCGGAACCACCAGCAGTGCGGCAAGTGCTGGAGTAGTGCTGTAGGCACAGGTTACGGTGAGGGCAGCTTGGGCGGCGGTAGCTATGGCCATTGCTCCGCTGTGGTTTCTATTCGTGACTGGTGTGTTTGAGAACTGTTGGGTCAGCCCGGTCCATGTCGCAGTGCCGATGCCCCCTTGATGGCGTTGCCCGCAATTGCGATCGCTGCGCCCAGGGCACCAATGCTGACGGTCGTTGTCAGGCCACCCGTTGAATTGTTGTCAGAGGCAACAGTGCCCACCACACCATCCCAATTGGTGGTCGTATAGACCGACATGTAGTCACGGAACACGCTCTCACTATACGTGGTCACGATCGTTGCCGTCGTACCGGTTGGCACGAGGGCTGACCACACTGACAGATAGACCACACCAGAATTGAAGATGCTTTCCACCTGAGCGAGAAGGGTGGCAGCCACACCCCCAATCGTCATACTGTTGACGGTCACTGCACTTTCGGTGTCAGTGGTCTCAGTTGTCACGATGACACGACGATTAGCGTGTGGCGCGACAAGAAGCGGAATGCTGGTGTGGGTGTAAACGGTCGTGGCAGTCGAGTCTTCGTGAGTGCCATTGAAGACCAGATCTATCGGGAACATTTCCTCCCAGACGCCCGAGCTGCGCACATAGACCTGTCGAGCCTTGGTCCAGAGGCTTGAGATTTTCACCCATACGGCGCTGGCCGCCCCCCAGACCCCGGAGGCTTTGACGTAAAGGGCCATTACGGCTGCACCCAGAAATCACCGTCCACGCCGCCAGAAGGGGCAGCGGCCGAGATCGTGACGCTGCGATTTGCCATCGTGCCGACGCCGAGAAGCGCCTTGGTCTGGGCAATGGACTGCGGTCGACGATAATTGTCCCCGGTGCCGTCACTCGACACGCGACCGATGAAGCTCGTCACAGCGTCGGCACCTGTGGCGTAGGTCGAGCGGTACAAACGCGTCGTGATATCACCAGCGCCATCGCGCTGAGGCGATGAACATGTATGGCGAGAGCAGAACGTTTGGGGCGGGGCGGGACGAATAGGTTGCGGAGGGCTGACAAGGTCGAGACGAAGCGTTGCAGGCCTCCCGGCGATCGGACCCCTGCATCATCCGCTCCCGTTTTCGCGGCGGCACATGGGAATTCTCCGCTCCGTTGTTCAACCCCTTGTGCGACCGGTGCTTGACGTCCGGCATCACCTGTCGCTTTGCCGCTCCATACGAGCGCAGCTAGTCGGTGATCATGCGCTTCGGCGCGAGCCCCTGCTTCTTCAACAGCCGCGTCAGCAAGCGCTTGGCGGCCTTGGTGTTGCGGCGGTTTTGCACGATTTCGTCCAGCACATATCCATCCTGGTCGACGGTGCGCCACAACCAAAGCTTTTTGCCGGGCGATGGTGACGACCACTTCGTTCAGGTACCAGACGTCATTCCGGCACGGCGGCTTGCGGCGCAAGCAGCGAGCGCAGTCCAGCCCGAACTTGATGCCCCACCGGCGACTTGTCTCATACGAAACCACGATGCCGCGTTCCAGCAGCATTTCCTCAACCAGGCGCAGGCTCAGCGGAACCGGAAATAAAGCCAGACCGCGTGGGCGATAATAGGCGGCGGAAATCGGGGGGCGTGTAGCTGACGGCGGGCGTATTCATGCCCCCCGGCGTCCATGTCGCAAATCTTGACGATTGCTTTGTGTGTCAAGCCCGCCGCAGGTCTCAACGCGTTCAATGCAGACATTGTGAAAATCGCCCTATTCCGCCTTTTTTTACCGCCCCTTAAGTCCCCCGCTCGCATGCTTGTCGATGCCATTGAACTCATAGCCATCGGCCAAGGATTTTGGAAAATATGTTTCCGCTCGCAGCAGAAAACGTGAGAGTCGCTGTAGGCCTAACGTTAAGGGGAGAGAGCGGTTTGATTGGACGAAATGGGTACCGGAGTACCGAGTCATGAAGCCACGAGGTAATCTGGTCCGACTGAAGCAATTTCAGGTGAATGAGAAGCGGCGACAGTTGCACCAGCTAGACATCATGATTGCCGATTTCGAACGCATGGCGCGAGAACTGGACTTCCAGTTAAACGCCGAGGAAACGAAGGCCGGCATCTCCGATGTCAATCATTTCGCTTATCCGACGTTCGCCAAGGCCGCTCGCCTACGTCGTGACAACGTCAAGAATTCGCAATCGGACCTTCTGCGGCAGAGAACCGCAGCCGAGCCATGCCTCGCCGAGGCTGAAGCAGAGCTCTCCAAGGCGCAAATGCTAGAATCGCGCAGCGGCAGAGGCCACGACCTCGAACCCGGCAACCGAAGCGCCATGATCGGCTGAGCCGGATGGCTTCAGCGCGCCTCATTCGCGACACCCGATTGGCCGTTGGCGCGCGAGAGGCGTGCGGGCACTGTAAAGATATCAGCGTCTTGATGCAGCGATAGCTGGTCGGGACGGCTGTCATGCTGCGGCGACATACGCGATTTTGTTCCAGATTTGCATGGCGGCGTTACGCAGGTATTGGGGGAAAGTGGAACTGGTTGGCACTCGGATCATCGGTGGAAACGAACCGCTGCCGGCGGATCGGCGCCTGGCGGCAACGCCTGGCGCTTTCGGCGGCGGCGGTAACGGCAAAGCAGGCTGGCCGGTCGAGGATGAAGCGGCACCTGCGCGATGCCGTTCTGCTCACGGCCGGGAGACGGGGTCGGCCCCGCCGGCCGGATGCTGCTCGCTTGGCGCGGCATCGTAAAGACAACCGACAGCTTATGAAGATGTGCGTACATTGGGCATGTCAGAAGTTGCTCGTGATCCGCTCTATGGTCGCCACCGCTTTCCCGCCGAGATCATTGCGCACGCGGTATGGCTCTACTTTCGCTTTCCGCTCAGCCTGCGCATGGTTGAGGACATGCTGGCGGCCCGCGGCATCATCGTCACGCATCAGACCGTTCGAAGCTGCGCGGAGAAATTCGGACGGCATTCCGCCCAGGAGATCAATATCAGCCGGCTGCCTGGGCGACAAATGGCATCTCGACGAATGTGTCGTGGCTATCAGTGGCAAGAAGCAGTGGCTCTGGCGTGCCGTCGATCAGGACGGCTTCGTCCTCGAAGTGCTGGTACAAAGCCGCCGAAATGCCAAGGCGGCAAAGCGTCTGATGCGCAAGTTGCTGAAAGCTCAAGGGCGGACACCACGGATCATGATCACCGACAAGCTCCGATCCTATGATGCCGCCATGCGCGACCTCATGCCCGGCGTCGAACACCGGTCGCACACAGGCCTGAATAATCGAGCGGAAAATTCGCACCAGCCGACCCGACGACGCGAAAGGATCATGAAACGCTTCAAGTCGGCACGCCAGCTTCAGCGGTTCGTTTCCATCCATGATCCGATTGCCGACCTGCTCACTTTCCCTGCAATGCGCTGTCATCGGCTCAACATCGAGACCTGCGTAACGCCCCATGCAAATCTGGAACAAAATCGCGTGTGTCGCCACAGCGTGACAGCCGTCCCGGCCAGCTATCGCTGCATCAAGCCGCTGAAACTTACAGTGCCGGGCGCGCTGCTACCTGAATTTCCTTACCGCTCAATCAATGTGACAGCACCGATTCTTCTCAACCGCGGCATGCCCTAAATCGTCACTTGCGTTCCGATCTCGACGACGCGTCCGGTCGGGATCTGGAAGTACTCCGTCGCGTCGGCCGCCGTACGCGCCAGGCCGATGAACAACCGGTCCTGCCACACCGGCATGCCGGAATTGGGCGAGGCCTTGAGCGAACGCCGTGACAGGAAGAACGAGGTCGTCATGATGTCGAACT
>NZ_JAMYOM010000063.1:0-4072 GCF_040319805.1 Mesorhizobium sp. M0848
TCGCGGCGAAATGGCCGGCGAGAACGCTGTGTTCGGTCACGCGCGGGTTGTCAAAGAAGCGGTAGGCAGCCTTCGCCGCCGCCCAATCGCCACAGGCCGCCGGGATCGGCTTGCCAGGCGCCGCTGACATTTGATTCAGTAACCGTCGAAGCCGACGCGCCAGACGCTTGTCGGGAAGAGCCGCCTTGGAAAGCTCTTCCTCCTGCCAAGCGGCTTCGCTCCTGCTGGACCTGTCTCGCATCCGTGACGCCTCCGTGATTCGGCGTCACGAACAGAATCACGGCAGATTCATCCGGGGCAATAGACCCCGCCGACGATGTGGGTAATTGAAAGCTTCACCGTGGGGATACTTTGGGCCAGCATTCGAGGGCCATCAATTTGACGGAGCACCAGACAGCACGAAATCGGGATGCGGCCACACCAGGGCCGACCGGTGCCGAGCCAATGAGGGCCGGAGTAACTTCCGGCCGCACGGTCGCGCGTCATGCCCGGTCCCTCTCCGCCGCGCCTGGATCGCCGGTTTTACGCAGGGGTAGCTACGGAACGCCGATCTCCTGCGTTCGCATAGGACAATTCGCAAAAATCGGCCGTGGACCCTAGTATACTGACGACCTGAGGTCTGAGCGGTTCGACAGATTTACAGGTTAAAAACGGTTGCAAAACATCGATAGATCAAATTGTCCGACGGGCGTGGCCTTGAGGCGCGCCATCGGACCTGACATCCCATTCATCATGCGCACTGAGCGCCTGGAAGGATACGAAGAGCTAATCGACCGGTGGGAGGAAGCTCAACATAGGGCGGCACTCGCGGAGTCGCGTTATAAGTATTTTGTCGCCGAGGCAGACGGAAGGCTGGTCGGTTTTGCCATCCTTCGCGACTGGGCTTCGAGCGAGCAGACGACGCTTGTACAGCGTGTTGCTGTCGCCGAGCCGGGAAGGGGACTTGGTAGGGCAATTATGTGGGCAGTCGTCAGGGCGGCGTTCACTGAAACCGACGTCCATAGGCTCTGGCTCGGCTGCTTCACCGATAATCTCAGGGCTCAGCGCAGCTACGAGGCCGTGGGCTTTGTCGCGGAAGGTGTGGCGCGCGGCAGCGCCTTCTTCCGCGGGAAGCATTGCGACGAGCTGGTGCTGTCGCTACTGAGGCCGGAATGGGAGGCGCTTGTGCGCAGGCTTGCGAAATCGCCTCGCACCCCCTAGCTAGTCGGCAGGCCAATATGGGTAAACCGAAGACCGATCACTGGCATGTGGCGGGGGGTCTCACCCAGGATCTTGATGTTGACAGGATGCACTGACGCAACGATCTTGCAAACTTGCTGACGGGCGGAAGCGCGGAACAACGGCAAGGGATACCCGTCAAGCGCTTTGTTTGCTGGCGGGTGGCCGGCACGCCGCGTTAAGATCGCAATAAGCCCTAGTCTGCCGAAGGACCTGCTCCCGCCTGTTTGTCCTGGCGGCGCTGGAAACTGAGATCGCAACGCCTCTGTTCGCCGATGAGGGCGTCCATCGGGGCCAGAAAAAAGCCACGAGTGCCATCGCGATATCGAGAACATTTCGACGCATGGTCCCAGCAATTTTCTGGTCAAATGGCCAGAACCGAGGGGCCAGCTTCCGACCAAACGTGCCTGGATCAGTCCAGCCGTTTCTTTCGCCTCTGGCTGATGGGTTTAGCGAGTTTGGAGCGGCGATGTCCACATCCCGAGGTGTAAGCAAGAGCGATAACTCCCATCACCATTCGTCCAGTTTTTGTGCCGTGACCGGCAGTTTCGCAAACCGTCTTTTGCAAGGTTACGGCTTACTTTCCGCACGCAGGATCGCCTCAGCAGCATCAGCGAGCACCTGGCAGCCAAGTACCAGGTCGTCATCGTCTGTGTTCTCGGTCCAATGGTGGCTGATACCGCCGATGCTAGGCACGAAAAGCATAGCGGATTTTAACTTGCTGGCTACAACCTGCGCATCGTGGCCGGCGCCGCTTGGCATTCTGACGTAGGCGCCAGGCGCATGGAGCGCAGCCGCATTCTCTATCGCATCCCGGAACCGCCAATCGGTCTGCCATGGGTTGAAGGTGTCGGTCCTTTTAATTTCGGGGCGGCAGCCGGTCTTGATTGCGATCTCCTTACCAGTTCTCGCAGGAAATTGTCGAGGCGCTCAAGTACAGGCAACTCTGAATCCCGGAACTGGAACAAAATCTCTGCGTTCCCAGGAATTATGCTAGCAGCACCCGGCTCCAGCGTTATTCGACCTGTAGTCCAGACGGAACGCGAGCCAGCCACCCCAGGAAAGCGCTCCGCAATGGCCATGACGAGCGCCGCCGCAGCGACGCCGGCATCCTTTCGGACAGCCATGCGTGTCGTGCCCGTGTGATTCTGAATGCCATAAAAAGCGATTGAGTACTGCCAAATTCCGACGATGCTCGTAACAACGCCGATCCGCTTCTTCGAGACTTCTAACTCGTCCCCTTGCTCTATATGCGCTTCTATAGCGTTTCAGATTTTGACAGAAGCGTATCCAGCGTTTGCGAAGTAGTTTCTGCATTCATTGGGTTCGATGGTTGATACGAGGTGGCCGATGTGTCGCCAGGTGTCGTCGATGGTTCGCTTCTGGGCGGCTCGCATCCAGTGTTTGATCTTGGCGAAGGCTTGCTCGATTGATGGTGTGGATGGCTCCTGCTCCCGGCGTCGCATTGCGCCATAGTTGGGATGTTGTCGTCCCGAGCAAAGGAGCCATCCATGTCAGAACTTGCCACAGTTGGCATCGACCTCGCAAAGAGTGTCTTCCAGATCCATGGTGTCGATGGGAACGGTCGGGTTCTCGTACGCCGTCAGCTTCGCCGCAGCCAGTTGCTGGTGTTTTTCCAGAAGCGTCCACGATGCCTGATCGGCATGGAGGCTTGCGCAGGTTCTCACGATTGGGGGCGCAGGCTTCTGGAGATGGGGCACGACGTCCGGCTGATGCCGCCCTCCTATGTGAAGCCTTACGTGAAGCGCGGGAAGACGGATGCTGCGGATGCGGCCGCCATCTGTGAAGCCGTGACACGCCCCTCCATGCGGTTTGTCGCCATCAAGAGCGAAGCCTGCTCGTCGGTTCTGGTTCTTCACCGCACGCGAGACTTTCTGGTTCGCCAGCGCACGCAGATCGGCAACGCGATCCGGGCCCACATGACGGAGTTCGGCGTCATCGCGGCGAAGGGCGCGCAGAACGTCAATCGACTGAAGGATCAACTGGGTCAACTGCCGGAAGTAGCTCGAATGCCTGTGAGTTTGCTCTTCGATCAGTTGGCCGAGACGGACAAGCGGATCGAGCGGCTGACCGACGAGCTCGAAGAGACCTACGCGCAAAGCGAGACAAGCCAGCGTCTAGCCACAATCCCAGGTGTGGGGATGCTGTCGGCGACGATCATCGCGGCGACGACGCCGGATGTCGACAATTTCGGCAGCGCAAGGGACTATGCCGCCTGGCTCGGCCTCGCTCCCAAGCCGCACTCCACCGGAGGCAAGCAGAGGGTGGGCCGGATCTCGAAGATGGGCAATCGTTATATCCGACGCTTGCTGTATCTGGGCGCCATGGCGCAGATCATGCTCAGATGCAGGCTCAAGCGCGAGCCGAGCTCGGACTGGCTATCGGGCATGCTGATGCGAAAGAAGACGAAGATCGTCGCCGTCGCTTTGGCGCATCGCATGGCACGAACAATATTCGCCGTCCTGAGGGACGGATCGCGTTACGAGCCGCAGTCAGCCTGACAGGCTCTCGGAATGGTCAGGGCAAAGTGAGGTGATGGCGAACAAACGGAGACGAAGAACCAGGACACCCCGATCAATCCGAAGCGCCTCGAGCGCGCTCGATTGAGTGGGACCTGTTCTCCAAGCGGATATTCATCAGGGCGCGCAGCGATCCCGTTGCACATTCAGACGCCGTATACATGGCCGCAACCGACCTGTTCACCAAAGCCGATCCGATACCCTTGACCCGCAGGAGCCATCCATACATGGGATTGTAGCCTGGAGGGGCAGTCGGGATCGTGACGGACGAGTTCTCGAAGGTCCCCCTGGATGGGATGGTGGCGGCTCACAGC
>NZ_JAMYOM010000064.1:0-3804 GCF_040319805.1 Mesorhizobium sp. M0848
AAACTCCTGGTCATCCTCAATGCAAAAGCACGCGATGCGCGCAACGAGTTCGTAATTGCAACTTGACACCCCAGATAGTCGCTCTGTCCTACCGGACATCTCCCCCGCAAGGGGGGAGATTGGACGTCATGACTGCTTTCGCCAATTTTCAACGTTGAAGAGAAAGCGGCGAGGACGAAGCTGCCAATCTCCCCCCTT
Organism: Mesorhizobium sp. M0848; assembly: GCF_040319805.1. NCBI lineage: Bacteria > Pseudomonadati > Pseudomonadota > Alphaproteobacteria > Hyphomicrobiales > Phyllobacteriaceae > Mesorhizobium > Mesorhizobium sp. M0848. The sequence goes on from NZ_JAMYOM010000064.1 coordinate 199, forward strand.
GCGGGGGAGATGTCCGGCAGGACAGAGGGGGGTGCCTGGGCGCCAACCGCTCCTCCCCCTTTGCTCCTCACCTTCTCACCCGCGATTTCAGCCACCGGTCGAACGCCACCGCCAGGATCAGGATGAGCCCGATGACGATGCTTTGCGTGTAGGACGAGACGTTGTTGAACTGCAGCCCGTTTTGCAGCACGCCGATGAGCGCGGCGCCCACCACCGTGCCGCCGACAGAGCCGATGCCGCCGAACAGCGAGGTGCCGCCGATGACGACGGCCGAGATGACCGTCAGCTCGTAGCCAATACCGGCGACTGCTTCGGAGGAGTTCAGCCGCGCCGACAGCACGAAGGCGGCAAGCCCGGCAAAAAAGCCGACGATGACATAGACCGAGATCAGGATGCGGTCGACGCGCAGGCCCGACAGCCTTGCCGCCTCGGCATTGCCGCCGACGGCATAGACGGCTCGGCCGTAGCGCGTGTAGCGCAGCACGATGTGGCACAGGATGGCGGCCGCGGCGAAGATCAGCGCCGGCACCGGCACGGGGCCGATCAGCCCGGTTCCGAACCAGCGCATCGAGGCGTCGAAGCCCGAGATCGGGCCGCCGTTTGAGATGGTCAGCGTCAGCCCGCGAAACACCGTCAGCCCGCCCAGCGTGACGACGAAGGGCGGCACTTTTAGCCGGGTGATGACAAGCCCTTGCACCCCGCCGGCAGCAGCGCCCACAACGACGGCGGCCAAGAGTGCTGCGAACCAGCCGAACCCTTGCGTGCCGCTCGTCGACAGCGACAGCGTGTTGGCGGAGCCGCCCTTGGCGACCACGGCGGCGACCATACCGCAGAAGGCGAGCAGCGAACCGACCGACAGGTCGATGCCGGCGGTGAGGATGACGAAGGTCATGCCGAGCGCAATCAGCCCGGTGATCGAGATCTGCCTTGTGATGTTGAACAAATTGATCGGGTCCATGAAGCTCGGCTTCAGCACCGTGAAGACGATGATCAGCGCCACCAAGAACAGCAGCGGCCCGAAGCTCATCAAAAGCCGCGCGAAGTTGATACCGCCGCGCTGATCCTGTTCCCCCGCCACGCTCATAGTATCTCCTTGCGGTCGAGTGCCATCAGTTCCATCAGTCTTTCCTCGTTTGCCTCGACGCCCGGCATCTGGCCGGTGATGCGTCCCCGGCGCATGGTGACGATGCGGTCCGACACCGCAAGCACCTCGGGCAGCTCGGACGAAATCATCATCACCGCAATGCCGCGCGCCGCAAGCTGCACCAGGATCTGGTGCACCTCTGTCTTGGCGCCGACATCGACGCCGCGAGTCGGCTCGTCGACGATCAGCACTTTCGGATCGCGCGCCAGCCAGCGCGCCAGGATCACCTTCTGCTGGTTGCCGCCCGACAGGCCTTCGATCGCCTGCTCGGCCGAAGCCATGCGGATCGACAGCATCTTGCGAAACCCGGACAGCGCATCGCGCTCGCGCCGCTCGGCCATGAAGCCGAAACCGTTGCTGAAGCTGCCCAGCGAAGCGATGGAGAAATTCGGCAGGATGCCCAGCGCGGCAAAGATCGCCTGGTGCTTGCGGTCCTCCGGTAGCAGGCCGATGCCGAGCGCAATGGCGTCCGCGGGTGATGCCGGGGCGATCGGCTTCCCGTCGAGCGTGATGGTGCCGGCCGCGATGCGGTCGGCGCCGAAGATGGCGCGCGCCAGTTCCGTGCGGCCGGACCCCACAAGCCCGGCGACGCCGAGGATTTCACCGGCCTTGAGGTCGATGTCGACGCCGTCGAGCACGATGGCGTGGGGCGCCTCGGGGTCGCGAACGGTGCGCAGGCCGCGCACCGACAGCACGATATCGCCGGCCACCGCGCGCTGCGCCGGCCGGGCGTAGAGCTCGGACGCCGCGCGGCCGACCATCTTCTCGATGATTTTGGGCAGCGCGATCGGTCCGCCCTCGCGGTTAAGATGCCCGGCCAGCCGCCCGTCGCGCAGCACCGTCATGCGATCGCATATGGCGGACGCTTCCTCCAGCCGGTGGGTGACGAACATGATGGCGACCTTGTCCTTGCGCAGCCGATCCATGATCGACAGCAGCCGCTGCACCTCGGTCTCGGTCAGCGCCGAGGTCGGCTCGTCCATGATGATCAGCCGGCTTTTCAGCGACAGGGCGCGGGCAATCTCGACCAGTTGCTGTTCGGCCACCGACAGCGCCGACACCGGCGTCATCGGATCGATGGAGAGGCCGACGCGGGCGATGATCGAGCGCGATTCTTGCTCCATGCGCCCCCAACTCACCAGCCCGAGCGGACCGATCGGCGCGCGGCCGATAAAGATATTCTCCGCCACAGTCAGCGTCGGGATCAGGCTCAGTTCCTGGTAGATGGTGACGATGCCGAGCCGCTTGGCATCCTGCGGGCTGGATGGATGATAATCGGCACCGTCGAAAGTGATGCGGCCGCCCGACGGCGGCATGACGCCCGAGAGAATTTTCAAGAGCGTCGACTTGCCGGCGCCGTTTTCGCCCAGCAGGCCGAGGATTTCGCCGGGGCGGATGTCGAGCGAGACATCGCTTAGCGCGGTGACGCCGGCGAAATGCTTGGTGATGCCCTCGACGGCGAGCAGGACGGGTTCGGGCGATGCGGATTCAGCTGGCAAGGGTTGCTCCTCTGATGCAGTTCATGCCGGCACGCTCAGCACTTGAACACCCCCCTCTGGCCTGCCGGCCATCTCCCCCGCAAGGGGGTGTTTGGACCGGAGACATCGCGAACAGGTGTGCGAGGACATCGCGAACAGTTTGGCGTGCTTTGCGCCGGGAGGTTCGCGATGCCATTTGGGAACACCAGCGTGATGGATGGGAAGTTGGAGTTTGTGCGTCTTGCGGTGCAGGATGGCAGCAATGTCAGTGCGCTTTGTCGTCGTTTCGGGATTGGCCGAACCTGTGGTCACAAGTTGATCGCGCGGTATCGCGCCTATGGCGAAGCCGGGCTTGCGGAGCAATCGCGCCGTCCAGCGACGAGCCCGGCGCGCAGCCCGGATGCAGTCGAGGCGGCGGTTCTTGGCATGCGCCGGGCGCACCCGGCCTGGGGCGGACGCAAGATCTCCAAGGTCCTGCAGCGCGAGGGAACCGGTTCGCCTGCACCTTCCACGGTGACCGGGATCCTGCACCGCAATGGCGTCGAGCTGGGTTTGCTCGGGGGTGGAGCCAAGCCGTTCGGGCGCTTCGAGCATGCCGCCCCCAACGATCTGTGGCAGATGGACTTCAAGGGCCATGTCGCGTTGCGGCAGGGCGGCCGGCTGCATCCGCTGACCGCGCTCGACGACCATTCGCGCTTCTCCGTCGTGCTGCAGGCTTGCATCAACGAGACCGGCGAAACGGTCAAACCCCACCTGATTGCCGCCTTTCGCCGCTATGGGCTGCCGCAGCGCATGGCTTTCGACAACGGCCCACCGTGGGGAGATGGCGGACGAAGCAACTTCACACGCTTCACCGTCTGGCTGATCGAGCACGGCGTCGCCATCTCCCATTCCAGGCCTCTGCATCCGCAGACGCTGGGCAAGGAAGAGCGCTTCCACCGCTCGCTCAAGGCCGAAGCGATGGCCGGACCTGCTTTCGAAAAT
>NZ_JAMYOM010000065.1:0-3574 GCF_040319805.1 Mesorhizobium sp. M0848
CCAATTGGTTCCAAGGGCAGCGACGCGGCCAACCGCACAACGGCGTCATCACCTATGTCACCAATGGTGAACTAGAGATTCGCACGAGATCGCAGCTCGACCCGCAAGGCAGTGCCGATCTGTGCGTAAGACCGGAAAACATCGAACTCGTTGACGTCGCTGCAGGCGGCGCGGTTGATGATCTCGCACACAATGTCTTGCCAGGCGTGGTGCTCGACGTAGCTCCTCTCGGTGCCGATGTGCATGTGGTCGTCGAACTGCGTGACAAAAGCCGGGTGCTGGTGATCCGCAAGAACACCGCAAAGGGTTCGGGATTTGTGACCGGGCAACCTGTAGGCGCCCGCTTCTCAGCATCGGATGTGCTGATCTTCTAGAAACACGGTGAGCATAGAAATTCGGAAGGAACACAGAGTTCGACTAATACATTGACGCCCTGCTCAGGAGGACGGCAGCGCCGGCAAAGCCGCCCGCTCGATCTCGTGAACGGCTCGCGGCAGCTTTTGTCTACCATATCCTTTTGATCACGTAGAGGGTTTCATTGCCACCAAAAACACCGCCGTTTTTTGTGCGCAAGTACCAGAATAACGCTGATCGCTTGCATTGATCCGGATCGTTTCGCGTAAATCGTCCATCTACGATGCTACATCCACGAAAGGGACACTGAGGGCTAGATCCAGATGTACGGGTTAATCATGAATTGGGTAAAATGGGCAAGAGGAGCCTCGTGACTATGAGAGCCACCCTAGTAACGCTCTCCACCAGCTTTGGACGGATTGCAAAGCATCAATCGACCAGATTGTCCAACGGCATGACCTGTGGGCGAGCCATTACAGCTGACATGCCCTTCATCCTGCGCACGGACCGGCTGGGAGGATGCGAAGAGTTGGTCGGCCGGTGGGAAGAAGCTCGGCATGTTGGCGAGCAATTTGCACATGTGGTCGCCTGCGAGACCACAGACGTCGACGACGCGGGCCAGAGTGCGAAAGCGACGTTCCTCTCGTGGCGACACCTCCTTACTGTTCACGGTCGCGCGATGTTGCGGAACTGGTCTACAGCCATGCGTGCATGTGCGGCGAGCATCGCTGGGCTCTGGCCAATAGGCGTCGGCACCGTAGACGTGGCGGAGAAGACACGCCCGGCCGGCGTTCGCGAGCCCTCTGTTCTTGAGACCGGCATCGTCGCTGACTTGTCGACTGTCAAACGCTGGAAGGCGAACGTCGCTTGCGATCTTGTATTCCATAAGAGGGCAAGCGACTTGACGTACGATCGGCGCTTCGGGTGCTGCATCTTCAGCACGTTGCTGCTCCACTCGGCCCGCCGCGGCGCAAAGAAGGGCTTCGCTAAGCTTCGATTGACGGCCGCGTGGGCGTTACGGGCATGTGAGGGAGGGTAGCGTCATGGGCGCCGGCGAGTTCCGCCTCTGTGATATATTGCTGGACACCGGTTTCGCCGGTAGCGACGCGCGCATTAGGCATGAACACGCAATTGCGATTTTCGGTCTCGTAGAAAGCAACACATTCGCCCCTATTGGACACAGCGGCGGCCCATACCGCCTAACCATTGCACGGTCTGGCGCCGGTGTTGCTCTGCTCACCACCACCGACGAAGGCGTGGACGTCACAAGCCACTATTTGGCTCTTGCTGCGCTCCGACGCGTGATCAAGGACTATTCCCGAATTTGCGAAGGCTACTTCGGTGCCATCGCTTGGCCAGGTCCGGAGAGGCTCGAGGCCATCGAGATGAGTCGGCGATCGATCCACGATACCGCCGCCGCACTGCTTCGTGAGCAACTCTCATCGACTGTGATTGTCGACAAGGACACCGCGAGGCGCCTCTTTACGCTGATCTATGCCCTTCTTGCGCAGAAGAGTGCTCTCGCATGGTGTTGAGGAGAAATAGGGATGGGACGATGGGACCGAAGCACTTAACTAAGGGACCGGCCGGTCGCGCCAAAAGATCTCATCTTTTCATCCCGGTCGCTGGGATCGAGTCCGTCGCTTAAGGGTCTCTAACACCTCCGCCGTCTCGAAGGGGTTGGTGTCCAGCATCATCCTATATCGACGCTTAGGGGAATTGTTGCGCTTGGGGCGAGCGTGGCGCCGGCAGGGTTTTCGCAGGCGGAATTGAAATAATGCGCGCTTCACGGAGAAATTCGCTTACAATTTCTGCTTTCATTTTCGCTGAAATCAGGCTAATAAATTGCCACGACTGCAGGTTTCCTGCGCTAGGTTGAAGTTTTCGCAGAGATCGTCAATGGAATTGGATCGAATCGATCGGAAGATTCTCATCGCCGTGCAACGCAACAATCGCCTAACGACCGACGAATTGGGGGAACTTGCTGGACTGTCGGCTACCGCTTGTCAGCGGCGGTTGAAGCGGCTTCGCGATGAGGGCGTTATTGAAGCTGATGTTGCAATAGTTTCGCCTGGGGCCGTTGGTCGACCCATGCTCATGCTAGTGTCCATTAGTTTGGAGCGTGACCGGTCAGATATCATTGATCGATTCAAGCAAGCGATTCGGCGGACGCCTGAAATCATGAGTGCATATTATGTGACAGGGGAAGCCGATTTCGTTCTCATAATCTCCGTGCGTGACATGGTGGAGTATGAGGCATTTACCCGTCGGTTCTTTTATGAAAATCCTGACATTAAGGGCTTCAGCACAATGGTCGTAATGGATCGGACCAAGGTATCGTTAGCTATACCAATCGAGGAATAGGAAAAGGGACGCCGACGACGATTTCCGCATCTAACGGTCGTGCTCCCAATTGTGGATGAGGCCCTCAAGCCTCTGGTTTCCGCTGCCCAACGGAGCCCACGTTGGCGTTACTCTGTTGCGCAAATCCGTTTTTGGGGAGCTGGCTCGGCGGAGCCGAACCGTCGATAGCAAATGACCTCCACTCCATCCTGGCTTCCGCCCGGGCGTTCTGCGGGATTGACCCCCCATATCGGCGTGCAACTCGCAATAAAGCGTCATCTGCGCGCTCTAGGTTGGCGGGTGTTGAGTATCCCCACGGTGACGCCTTCACCGGCTTTCAATTACCCACATCGTTTAATCCAATGGCGATGCCGAAGCTGATGTCGTGCAGGCGAGTTATGCCACGCCAGATGACCATGTTGCCTGGAGGCGGATCATGCTTGCGGGCGAGATAGCCACCGAGCATGGCGATTTGCAGGAGGTAAGCGGCGAGCGTAGGCCGATGGAGACGCGGTCGCGTTCGGGACTCGTCGATCCGGTCGAGCGCAGTGATCTCAGCGAAGGTGAGAACGCTGTCGGGCGCGGCGTCTGGCTTGGCGCGCGCCCGCATAGTGACGAAGAATATGCGCCAGCTGACCACTGCGATGAGGGCGAGGAACTTCGCCAGCCTCTCGGCGGTCTCTAGTCTCGCCTCTTCGGCACGGCATCCGGACTTCATGACCTTGTGGAACACCTCCGCCTTCCAGCGCAGGGCGTACCAGCCGAGCTTCTCGACCGCCGCGGAGAGATCGGCGACCGGCAAGTTGGTCACCAGCTTCCAGTCGATCGGATCGCGTCCGGGCGGCGGATCCTCTTCGAGAGCGTGGATGTATGTCAG
>NZ_JAMYOM010000066.1:0-3445 GCF_040319805.1 Mesorhizobium sp. M0848
TGGCTCTCACCATCACTGAGGCTGACCTGCGTCGTGGTCTATCAATTGTTCGCGAGAGCATTGGCGCTGTGCAGAGCAGTATGGAAAAAAACCCCACCGAAACGACCAGCGACCTCGAGGTCGATGCGTAACAGCGCGTCCCGCTCAATGGAACATAAGCAAGAGTCAGATTGAATGAGCACGGTGGCGGGCGGAGACGCGGATCCAATTTCGCCACCGGCAATTGCGCCGCTCAGGAATTCGACGTTTCGCTCTATCTGGCTGGCCTCTCAAGTCTCCTCCTCGGCTGGCTGGTGTAGACTGTTGCCATTAGCTGGCTGATGGCAACAATCTCGACTTCCCATTTGATGGTTGCACGGTGCAGCATCGAACCTACCGCCTTCATCTTATCTGTCTTCGCCGGTGCCATCGCTGATTCAGTCGTCGCAGGGTCATGTTCGCTGGTCGGTGCCTTATGGCGGTACTGGCATCTGCAATGCTGACCGTTTTTGTAGCGCTTGGGCTTATAGCCCCCTGGTCGATTCTCGGCTTCAGCTTCTTGGTCGCATGCGGTGGTGCTCTCAAGGATCCTGCCTGGCAGGCGTCAGTCAGCGACATTGTTGATCGGCGTGACGGTTCCCGCTGCCGTCACCCTCCTCTCCTTCGGCTTCAACACTGGCCGGACCGTAGGCCGGCGCTCGGCGGCATCCTGGGTGCCTCGTTCGGACTTCTGACGGCTTTTGGCCTGACCACAATCACATATCTGGTTCCAATGGGCACCATTTGGCGTTGCAAGTGGAAGGTTCGGTCTCCGCCTCTCCCGCGCGAATCGAGATGGGCTGCGCTTCACAGCGATGTCTTCGGAAATCAAGGCGGCGATCGCGCGCGGAACCCTCTTTGGCCTGGCAAGCATCGCCATAGTCGCGCTTCTGCCGCTAATCGGCTGGGAGGAGGACCGCTCGCGTTTGGAACGCTCATGGCCGGCTTCGGAACAAGATGGGGTGGTTGCCGCCCACCTCAGACGGCATCGAATGTGCCAAAATAGTGGGTGACCCCACCAGCAGAGAGGACGGCAACCGCGATGAAAGATACGATGATCGGCATTGATCTGGCAAAGGCAGTTTTCCAGATTGATGGAGCGTCGCTGACAGGGCAAGTGCGGTTTCGCAGGAAGTTGTCGCGTCAGCAGTTCCGGCAGTTCATGGCTGAGCAGCCGCCGGCGATAGTGATCATGGAAGCCTGTGGCAGCGCCCACTATTGGGCACGGGAGATGGCAAGTCTTGGCCACGAGGTGAAGCTGATTGCCCCACAATATGTTCGGCCTTTCGTGAAGAGGCAGAAGAATGATGCGGCGGATGCCGAAGCTATTGTGATTGCTGCGCAGCGACCAGAAATGCGTTTCGTCGAACCGAAGTCGGAGGCTCAGCAGGCCAGAGCAGTGTTGTTCCGGGCAAGAGAACGCCTTGTTCGACAGCGCACTGAAATGGTGAATGCGCTGCGTGCGGTTCTCTACGAATATGGGCACATTGTGCCCCGAGGGATGGTTCAACTGTCCCGTATGCAGGAAATTGCGGAAGCGCCTAACAGTGACCTTCCGAAGCTGGTGCGGGAGGAATGCCTCGACCTGGTCGAGCAGATTGCTGATCTGACTCGCAAGATCGATGCCAGGACGAAGAAGGCAAAGGAACTTGCGTCCGAAGCCGACATGGCGCGCCGTCTCCAGACAATGCCCGGCGTTGGTCCGTTGACCGCATTGGCAGTCGAGGCGTTTGCGCCTGCAATGGAAAGCTTCAAATGCGGGCGCGATTTCGCGGCTTGGCTCGGCCTTGTTCCGCGTCAGCATTCTTCCGGAGGAAAGGACAGGCTTGGGCGTGTCTCCAAGGCCGGGCAGATCGATATTCGCCGGTTGTTGATTATTGGTGCGATGACGCGGTTGAACTGGCTCGGCGGCAAAGCGATCCGTCCCGACACTTGGCTGGCGCGAATGACAGAAAGGAAACCGAAGATGCTGGTGGCCATTGCGCTCGCCAATAAGATGGCTCGCGGGATATGGGCCATGCTGACGAAAGGCGAAGACTACAGGGGACCGGCGGCAAGCTTTTCTGCCTGAGCAGATAGGGGCCGAAAGATACCCGTGACTGGGTGTGAGAAGGCGACGACCCGAATGGCAAATGATCGAACAGATCGGGGTTAGGCAAACCAGTACAGCTCTTGGAGCTCAGAGCTCGATCACCATACCGGCCCGCGGCGCCAGACAGGCCGCACCTTTGAGGCCTGACAGAAGACCGCACTCGATCACAGCACATGACGGCCAGAAAACTCTTGCACTCCGGGCGGCAACCACAGAAGCGCTGTCTTCGGCTGCATCTCAGCTCTCATGTCTCGCTCGCGCGGCCTGCTCCCTTTCCCTTGGGTTGATATCATCGCTGGTGGTGGCGGCAATCGCACTTGCGTTGGGTGGCGCGGGTTGGGTCATCGCCTGGTCCGGGCTTGGCGCGAGTGTGCAGCTGGCAAGTCCGCGATGGGTCGTGGGGCGCACCATCTCGATTCGTTGTCCTTTGGCAGATGGCGGGATGGCGGCCGGCAGTGGGTGTGGCGTACGGTTGCCCAGAACAATTCCTTGACCTGGGCGCTGGAGGGCTCCGCAGGAGCCCTGTTGTTCATTGCCGCTGCCGGCGTCCTGTTTCCTCTCCGCGAACGCCGCGAGTCCGAGCCGGATCCGCTGAAAGAATTCAACGTTCCGGCGGTCGCCCTCGATTTCATGCGATGCAGACCGAGCCTGCGATCAGGGCGGCGAAGGACGTGGCCGGTGAAGATAATGTGCTTGAGACCCCGCCCATCTTGGGTGAGGAAGATTTCTCCTATATGGCGCAAGGGCGACGCGGTGCGTTCGTCTGGTGCGGGAATGGCGGAATGGCGACAGCGCTGGCTTGCATCACGCTGCCTAGATTTCAGCGACCAAGCGATTCTGTACGGGACATCGTTCTGGATCAAGCTCGTAGAGAACACGCTCGTGGCTTGAGGTGTGCCACGCAGGTATCTCACAATTTCCATTGATCACCGTAGAGTGCAACCCCCACACTCCCGCTAATCGTCGGCTTTCGTGCGAACACAGCGAGAATACGCCGATTTCCTGCGTTCAGAGGGGTTGGTTCGCGCAAAGCGGTCGATTTATGCTGCTACATTTTAGAAGCGGGCACTGGAGTGGTCGGTTGAGCTGGACAGCCCAAGGATATCGGGGGGCGAAACCTGCTTGACGAGTGGAACTGCCGCATCACGATGCATGTGAACGCATGGACATGAACGGTAGTCTCACGATCCCTTTTTGGTGGGACTAGTGTGAAACAAAACGTGAGCTGGGAGAAACTGCAGATGGATGAATGGAAACATGACGAAACCAGAAATGGGCCCTTGAGACGCGCAATCCTGAGGGGAATTGCCGCAGTCGGCATAGCAGCGATGGCAC
>NZ_JAMYOM010000067.1:0-3091 GCF_040319805.1 Mesorhizobium sp. M0848
GACGAGGCGATTCAGTTTGGGACATCGTACTGGATCAAACTCGCAGAGAACACGCTCGCGGCTTGAGGTATTGGCGAGGACGAGCTATACTTTCTTGTACCCGCCGGCGCCGTGGTGCGCTTCGGGGAATGTGAGGAAACGGTATGGCAATTTACTGTGCTGAATGACCTCAATCTCAAGCTCGCATGATGTCGATCACAGAACCCTCCAAAAACACCGTACTGCGGGCTTGCTACGCGAGTTAGAATAGGATGGTCATGGCCCTCGCGATGACTACCTGACCGGGTTCCTACCACGCCGATTGTTGCGTACAAACCAGGAAGAACGCAGTTTTCCTGCGTTCAGGACGGTTAGTTCGTTCGAATATCCCACCTAAAATCGCTACGGTCGACCAGTGGCTGTCGGCAGTCCGGTAATGGAAAGTCAAAGTATCGCGGCCCGATCTAAAACCGCATGAGAGAGGAATGCCCCAACATAAATTGTGCCGGCAAATCGAAAACGATGCGGCGAACAATGGGAGTTTCTAGATGGCTAGTTTGACACGCAAGGCAAACAGGTTCGATCCCTTGAAGCGAGCGATTGTGATAGGGATGGTTGCACTTGGCATGGCGTTGCCGGTCGCCTCGTTTGCCACTTCGGCTTCGGCGCAGTCGCTGCTTGAGAAGATCCAGAACGGAGAGACGGTCCGTGTCGGCTTCTCCAACGAGGTTCCCTGGGCCTATCCCGGCGAGAACAACGAGCCGCTCGGCTTCGTCAATGCGATGACGATCGACATGCTCAAGAAGCTGGGCACGACCAAGGTCGAGCCGGTCGTGACCGAATGGGGCTCGCTCATTCCCGGCCTCCAGGCGGGTCGCTTCGATATCATCACAGGCGGCATGTACATCCTGCCGGAGCGCTGCCGCAACGTACTGTTCACCGAACCGCTAGGCGCTTTCTCTGACTCGCTGCTCGTGTCGAAGGGCAATCCACAAGGGCTGCATTCCTACGAGGACATCCGTGACAAGGGCCTTACTCTGGCCATCGCCGCCGGCTCCAGTTTCGTGAAGGACGCGAAACAAGTCGGCATCCCCGACGACAGGATCATGCAGGTCACTGGCAATGCAGAAATCCTGCAGGCCGTGAAGACCGGCCGCGCCGCCGCCGGCGGCGGCGCCTACTTTACGTTGAAGGCATCTGTCGACAAGGATAACAGCATCGAACTAGCCGAGCCGTTCACGCCGCCGGGTGGCCGCGTCTATCCCGGCCTCGCCTTCCTGCCTAACCAGCAGGCGGAGGTCGATGCCTTTAACGCCGTAATGAAAGATTACATCGGCTCGGACGAGATGATGACGTCGGTCGGCAAATACGGCTACACGAAAGCCACCCTGCCGGACGGGACCACGACCGCCAAGCTCTGCAAACAGTGAAGCCAAGCCTGGATTACCATCCATGTGGCTGATCGTTTCCCCGGCCTCGGCCGGGGAGCGCCCAGCGAAGGACATGAGCAAGTTGCGCTAGGCTTCAGCGTGGCGGAGCTCGCCATGGGCGTCATGATTAGCCGCCATCCAGGGCGTCGACCGAGCCGCTTGATCGGATCGGGCTCGGGCGGCAAGAAGCACCATTTCCCAGCCCTCCGGCGGCCAGAACCAGCGCTTGCGATCGCTCGGGCGCTGCAGGCACGCTCGACCAGGTCTTCGGCAACGCGCAGAACAGCCGCCGCACGAAATCTTCAGAAGGGCCTCCACGCAAGATGGCCTGCGATGTGCGGTTTATCGACGCGCTATGTGGCGCAGATGATGAATTGCGGCGGCTGCCTGCAAAGCCACGTCGCTATCTCAATGGCCGGAACCGAGGGGCCATTCCATTCCCAAGTGGTCCCTGGTCGGGGGTGCAGAGCTTGGTGGCCTACGCGATGGAGCCATTTCTTCCCCCACTAGCAGCTGATAGGCGGGGGAGTTCAGACCGACGATGAGCCATATCAGTAGGTAAGCAAAGGCGATAACTCCCATCGCCTTTAGTCCGCTGGCGTGTAGCTTTGCAGAAGGTTTTGCCACGATCGAACAGTTCCTTGGCGAGTTAAGCTTCGGCCGTTGATCCGACCTTCACATCCTAAGGGCGGGTCATCATCTCGCGGAAACACGCTAGATCGAGCCGATATGAGAAGCCAGCCGGTACTGAAGTTAGCCGCCGTACATCAGATCGTCTTGTGCTCGATGTCAACGGCGCCGCCGCTATCTTGATCCGAATCTTGATCGTCAGTCTCATAAGGGTAGGATGGCGATGTGGCGCGAACCCAGTGGAGGCGTTGCTTCATTCGATCCGCACGCCGGTCCATCGGAGGCGACAACCTTGGCCCGGCGCAACGCCGCGGCGGCCTTGTCGCATTCGGCCGCGAAGGCGCTGCCCTGCGCAACATGTTCATCACCTGGCTGGTGAGACCGAAAAGGTTCGCGAAGGAGCCCTGCGGCAACTCGTAGGATAGGGCCTGGAAGTCTTGAGATAGGTCGCAACGGCGTGCACGCGTGGCACGAACGGCCTCCCCTTCTCCGCATCTGGCACAGCCGCAACGACCAGCGTGCCGCAGGACGGGCAACGGACTCCCAGACGCCGATGGCGCTCAATCAAAGGCCTGATTATCGCTGACGGGCCCGTCAGCTGAATCGCTCGACAGGGTGGTGCGGCAGCAAAGGCATTAGTCTTGGCGCCGCCAGGCTTTGCCCTGTCCCGACGCGCCTTGGCAGCTCGAAGGTGGCTTGGATGACCGGCCGCTGCATTCGCAGCCTCGGCCATCGTTGGTTCCGAAGAATCTGGTTGCTGGACACAGCTGCCCCTAAACTAAGGAGTATCGATAACCGCGCGCGATGGCTTATATACCGCTGTCGACCGCGTGTCGCGATTGGCGAGCTACATAGGCAAGGTCGGGCACGACCAACGGATGCCAGAAGGCTCGCAACTGTGCGTTGGGAAAGCGATAACGCCGGTTTCCTGCGACTATTGGATATTTTTCGCGTAGTTCTCCCATTGGACGCTGCTAAAATTCACGTCATGGGCTTCGTGCCCGTGCTTGACGTCCGTCGGAATCCCGGGAGCCAACAATGGTCGCCACAAA
>NZ_JAMYOM010000068.1:0-2563 GCF_040319805.1 Mesorhizobium sp. M0848
GTCTTGGCCAGCAGTCGCGGCGGAGGGCTGGGCAGAACCGGTAACCTTGGAAAAGGTACCTAACCTCGCTGACATCCCACAAAAATTACTGATCAAAGATAGCGCTGGGAACATCATAAACATCCCACGCACAACGGCCTCCACGTTCTGGCTATATCGAAAGGATACGACACCATTCCAGATATCCAAGGTCGAAGACCTTTTGGATCCGCGACTCAAAGGAAAGATCTGTTTTCCGGCACCCTCCCTGGGTTCTAACCTGGCGATGGTGATGCTGGCATTGCACAAAGGTGGCGACGAAAGAAACCTGGAGCCGGCGTGGGAATTTGTGAAGGACCTCGCGCGTACGGGCAATATCGGGCGTGTTGCAAATTCAGATCAGGATATAACGACCTCCGTAAGCTCGGGAGAAACCTCTGTAGCCAATGCCGCAGCTTTCACCGCGATTGACATTGCGCGCAACTTCGACCTCCAGTATCTCAACAAAATGGACAAGGAGACCGGATTCCGGACGTTTGTTTACGAAGAAGGATGGTGCGTTTTGAGAGGCGGGAAAACCGATGCCGCGTTCAAATTTGCAAACTTTGCAATCGACCCGGAGAACAATGCGGAGTTCAATAACATCTCTGGGGCGGGGGTGCCCGCCAATGCCAAGGCAAAGGTATCCGACAAAGTGAAGCCCTTTGTATTCAACAACGAGGAAATGGACCGCTACGCCTACCTCCCGGACTGGACTTATCTCTCGAAACAGACCGATACCTGGATGAAGCGCTGGGAACAGGAAATCCTACCTCTTCTCTAGCTGGAGAATGTTCAAACCCTGGGTAGGGGCCGAGGATCTTGGCTGGAGAGATTAAATGAGAAGCATGAGATCCCAAGTGCTGCTGCTGCTGCCGGCAGTGGCAGTATTTGCCCTTTTCCTGACGTTGCCTTTGTTAACAGTCGTCGGGGAAAGCTTTCGCGCATACGAGCCGGGTCGGATCGGAGCTGTGGCCGGGGCGCCTCTCACCGGCGAGAACTATGCCGAGCTCTTCAACTCGGCCTATCTTCGGTATTTCATGCAGACCTATTTGCTGTCTTTCGGGGCAGCTGTGATGTCCGTCGTCTTTTCCTTTCCAGTTGCATACTATATTGCGAGGAACGCATCCCCGAGGGCGCGAAAGCTTTGGATTTTTGCTTTAATCGGACTGATGTTCCTAAGTTCCTTGGTCCGAATATACGCGATCCAGCTCACCTTCGGTTCTGTCGGGTTACTGGCGCCGATCATGTCGTTCCTCGGAGCCAATATGAATGGCGCTTCGTCCATTAACTTGGTTATCATCGCCGGACTGCTCCACTATGAGATACCCTTGTCTATCCTGATCCTGATCGGAGCGATCCAGAACCTAAACCCGTGCTTGATCGAAGCGGCTCAGTCACTTGGAGCCTCGGCATCTGAGGCCCATTTCACCGTAACAACGCCGTTATGCATTAAGGCATTGGTATCTGCATTCTTGGTTTCAATGACACTCGGTGTGAGCGCCTTCGCTATACCGTGGATCTTGGGGCGAGGGCGGGTTCTATTCGTTTCAAACCTAATCTATAGCCGGATTAGCGAGGTTGGAAATTATCCGAGTGGAGCAGCTATTTCGATTTTGATGATAATTCTCTCCATGCTCCTGATCTTTATTTTGTCTAGAGTAACCACGCTACTCGACAGGACGTGAAAAATGCTTCGCAAGATAACAGGACTAATCCGCAGGCGAAATGCCGATGCCATTCTCGCGTTCTTCGGAAAGGCCACCATTGCCGTGACAGCTGCGTTCCTACTGATCCCGGTATTCACAACCGTGCTCATGTCGTTTGACTCGCGGGACTACCTCGGTCCATTCCCACCACCTGGTCTATCTATGAAATGGTTCGATCGGTTCTGGCATAATTCCTATTTGTGGTCGGGGTTCAATACCAGCCTGCTGCTGGCAATCGCCACGGCAGCCCTTGCAACCGCGATTGGAGCACTGGCCGCGCTAGCAATCAGCCGGATGTCTCCCCAGTGGCGTGACCTTATCACGACGGCTTTCCTGTCGCCTCTCGTATTGCCAGGCGTCATCATTGGATTTGGGTTGCTCATGTTCTTGTCGGCATTGAATGGGCTGCCGGTCTTTGCCAGATTGCTCGCTGGGCATCTGATCATTACGATCCCCTACACGATCAGAATGACATTGATCGGGCTAACCGGTATAAGCCCAACGCTGGGCGAGGCCGCGTTGAGTCTTGGTGCCAATGTACGCCAGGCATTTTTCACGATTACTCTGCCACTTGCCAAAAACAGCATCGCTGCGGGCGCGATCTTTGCCTTTGCGTTCTCTATGGATGATTTGACGATCAGCCTCTTCCTGAGTGATTTCAATACTTATACCTTGCCTGTCGCGCTCATCAGTCTAATGAGGGCGAGTTTCGATCTCACAATAGCTGCGGTAGCCGTCGCCCTGATAGGGCTAACCCTCATCTTGCTGTTGGTGCTTGACCGGGTGCTTGGTCTTGAGCGAGCCATTGGCGGTGGAATTTATAGGTCGTGATTGGA
>NZ_JAMYOM010000069.1:0-2238 GCF_040319805.1 Mesorhizobium sp. M0848
AGATCAAGAACGGAGAGACGGTCCGTATCGGCTTCTCCAACGAGGTTCCCTGGGCCTATCCCGGCGAGAACAACGAGCCGCTCGGCTTCGTCAACGCGATGACGATCGACATGCTGAAGAAGCTGGGCACGACCAAGGTCGAGCCGGTCGTCACCGAATGGGGCTCGCTCATTCCCGGCCTGCAGGCGGGTCGCTTCGACATCATCACGGGCGGCATGTACATCCTACCCGAGCGCTGCCGGAACGTGCTGTTCACCGAACCAATCGTCAAGGCTACCGACGCGCTGGTTGTTCCGGCTGGCAATCCGGAAAACCTGCACTCCTATCAGGATGTACACGACAAGGGCCTCACCTTCGTCACCGGCGCGGGCTACAGCGAAATCGAGCTCATGCGCAAACTCGGCGTCCCCGACGACAAGATCATGCAGGTCGCCGGCCCGGCGGAAATCCTGCAGGCGGTGAAGGCCGGCCGTGCCGCCGCGGGTTCGGGCGCTTACTTCACCATGAAGGAGTTCACTGACAAAGACGACAGCGTCGATCTGGTCCCGGTAGGTAACAGCTATTATTCGGGCCTCGCGTTCCTGCCCAACCAGCAGGCGGAGGTCGATGCCTTCAACGCGGTGCTGAAACACTATATCGGTTCCGACGAGATGATGGCGTCGGTCGGCAAATACGGCTACACCAAAGCCACCCTGCCGGACGGCACCAAGGCGGCCGAGCTCTGCAAGCGTTGAAGCCAGGCCGGGAATTGCCATTCATATACCTGACCGCCTCCCCGGCCCTGGCCGGGGGGCGCCAAACGGGGGAAGGATATGAGTGAAGTCGCGCTCAGCTTCAGCGTGGCCGCGCTGGCAAAAGGCGTCATGATCACCCTCGTCGTGACCGTCGCGTCATCTCTGGTGGCGATCGTCCTGGGGCTGATCGTTGGCTTGATCCGGATCTCGCACCGTTGGCCGCTGCGTTGGTTCGGCGTCGCCTATATCGAATTCTTTCGCGGAACATCGATGCTGGTCCAGGTCTACTGGTGGTTCTTTGTGCTGCCGATCTTCGGGATCGCGTTGTCACCCTGGACCGTCGCGATCTTCGGTATCGGCATGAATGTGTCCGGTTACGGTGCCGAGCTGGTCCGCGCTGCCATCCAGGGCGTCGACCGCGGCCAATATGAAGCCAGCATCGCGCTCAACTTCCCGCGGCTCACCATGATGCGGCGTATCCTCCTGCCGCAGGCAATCCGCGCCATGCTGCCCGCCTGGGGCAACCTGCTGATCGATCTGCTTAAGAGTACCTCGCTTATCTATTTCATCACCATTACCGAGCTGACCACCGCCTCCAAGCAGGCAGCCGACGCCACCGGCAACTACCTGCTGTTCTTCGCCGTGGCGCTGTTCGGCTATTACGTTATCGCGCGCGCCCTCATCACGCCCTTGGTGCGCTGGCTGGAACGCCGCTTCTCGCGCGGCTTCGTGCGGGAGGCGCAGGCATGAAGCTCTGGGACTGGTCCTATGTCTGGGAGGCGTTCCCGTATCTCTATCGGGGGGCGATTGTCACGGTTGAGGCCACGCTGCTCGGCTTCGCGATCGCGCTGGTGCTGGGCCTGGTCTTCGCGCTGATCCGCCAGTCGCCGAACCGCTACATCTCCACAGTGATGGCGGAGATCGTGGAGTTCATCCGCTCTACGCCGCTGCTGCTGCAGGTGTTCTTCGTCTATTTCGTCGGACCGCAGTTCGGCATCGTCGTCCCTGCCTGGACAGTTGGCATCGGCGTGCTCGGCATCCATTACGCCGCTTATTGCTCGGAGTGCTACCGGGGCGGAATCGAGAACGTGGAAGGGGGCCAATGGGAGGCCTGCACAGCGCTCAACCTGTCGCGGACGCGGTCCTGGCGCGCCATCATCCTGCCGCAGGCGATCCCGCCCATCGTGCCCGGCCTCGGCAACTACTTCATCGGCATGTTCAAGGACACGCCGATCCTGGCGGCCATCGCGATCCTCGAGATGCTGCAGCAGGCGAAGAATTTCGGGAGTGACAATTATCGCTACGTCGAGGCGATCACCATGGCCGGCTTCTTCTACCTCGTGTTCAGCCTAGTCGCTTCCGCGATCGTGCAGTCGGTGAGCTTCTGGCTCAACCGTCGCTACCATCTACAGTAGGAGGTCTGCCATGAGCGAAGCCATAGTCGGCTTGGAGATCCTCACTAAGCGCTATAGCGTGCTGGAGGAACTCAAACTAGGCACCGCGC
>NZ_JAMYOM010000070.1:0-2136 GCF_040319805.1 Mesorhizobium sp. M0848
TGGCTCTCACCATCACTGAGGCTGACCTGCGTCGTGGTCTATCAATTGTTCGCGAGAGCATTGGCGCTGTGCAGAGCAGTATGGAGAAAAACCCCACCGAAACGACCAGCGACCTCGAGGTCGATGCGTAACAGCGCGTCCCGCTCAATGGACATTGGGTCCAGTTGAAGCATCAACCAACGTGGCACGAGGCATGGTAATGAAAGCGACGACCGACGGAATGATCGGCCTAATGGAGGGCGATCACGTCAATATCTATGTCAACGGGAAGCTTCGGCCGGCCCACGCGTCGGCCCGGATCCCGGTCGTGAATCCGGCGGATGAGCTGGAATTTGCGACAATACCCGATGGCGACAAGGACGACGTTTCCGCTGCGGTGCACGCCGCGCGAGAGGCGTTCAGGAATTCCGGTTGGCCGCAGTTGCCGCCATCGGAGCGAGCCAACTATTTGCGCAGGCTTGCCGCTGCAATCGACGATCGCGCCGAGCAACTTGGTGCGATTGTCACTGCGCAGATCGGCATGCCCCTGGCAAGTTCGGTGCAGTCGAATGGCAACGGCACATCGAAATACTATCGTTATTACGCTGAACTCGCTGATCAGCTTGAAGTCGAATCCGAACGTGTCGGACATGGTTTGCGTACGATTATTCGGAGAGAACCGGTCGGTGTTGCCGCATTGATTGTGCCGTGGAACGGGCCCCAAGGAGCAATAGCGTGGAAGCTTGCACCGGCGCTGGCTGCCGGATGCACGACAATTATCAAGCCGCCACCAGAGGCCTCATTGGACTCGTACCTGCTTGCAGAAGCCCTGGACGAGTCAGGCATTCCCCCGGGGGTTGTGAATATTGTGTTCGGTGGGCGCGAAACAGGAGCGTTGCTTGCGTCCCATCCGGGGGTCGATAAGGTGTCCTTCACGGGGTCGACGGATGCAGGGCGTCAGGTGGCACGAGCCTGCGCGGATCGCTTCGCTCGTTTCACACTTGAGCTTGGTGGCAAGTCTGGGGCACTGCTGCTAGACGACGCCGATCTCAACACGTTTCTTCCACTGGTTGCGCCCGCTTGCATACCGTTCAGCGGTCAAATCTGTCACGCCCTGACTCGGGTGCTTGCTCCACGCGCGCGCTACGATGAAGTGGTCGAGGGGATCGCTAGCAAGATGGCCGGTCTCGTCGTGGGCCACCCGCTCGATCCCGCGACACAGGTCGGACCACTTGTGGCGAAGCGGCAGCGCGACCGCGTCGAAGAGTACATCACTTCTGGACGCGAACAAGGCGCAAAGGTCGTCGCCGGCGGTGGTCGTCCCCGGGGGCTTAACGTCGGATACTACATCGAGCCAACGGTCTTCCGCGACGTCGAGAGCTCGATGCGGATCGCCCAGGAGGAGATCTTCGGGCCGGTGGTGTCAGTGATCCCGTATGACAACGAGGAGGAAGCGCTCGCGATCTGCAACGGCACGGCATACGGCCTGGGTGGTGCGGTCTTCACGTCCGATCCCGAACGAGGCATGGCAATGGCCCGCCGGGTGGAGGCCGGCGTCGTCGGCATCAACCGTTACACGCTTCATATTGATGCGCCATTCGGTGGTGTTAAGGGCAGCGGTCTTGGTCGCGAACTCGGGCCGGAGGGACTGGCGGCATTTCTTGAGACTAAATCAATTTTCCCGCCGCAATCGTAGGAGGCGGTCTAAACGATCTGGCCCGGTGCGCAGGTTGCGTCATTCAAGGCGCAGCGGGCTTGATGTTTGACAGTGTCTTCGGTCGGCAAAGAGACTTGCTTGAGCTATGCAACAGCTAATCCGATGCGGACATAGCTCGATCGGTTTGATTCGAAGGGCAACTGCTCCTCGAACGAAACGTTCGGGATTTGTGGTCATTGTTAGCGCTCCCCTCCTATGTATCTAGGAGGCCCGTTCTGGTCGACGCAGATCGATATGTTATTCAGATTCAATCGAGACGTGCAAGAACCGTTGGCTAAGGCCCCTTTCACAAGGGGCGTTTCACAAGGGGCGTTCTGTCGGTTCTTCGGCTGGCTTTCCAGTTAATTCAATCGCTAGAAAGGAGACTCCCATGCCTATCGTCAATCGCGTCGCCGACCTACTCCCAGACATCGTGTCCTGGCGCCGCGATATTCATGCAC
>NZ_JAMYOM010000071.1:0-1861 GCF_040319805.1 Mesorhizobium sp. M0848
AGATCAGCAGTCGAGTCTTCTGGAGCGCGTCTTCGCTGAACTGGTGATGGGTTCCGCCTCTGCCCAGGAACTCCGGACAGACGAAATGTCGGTCACCCTGAAGCCCGGCGAAGGAGCTGAGATCAAGCTCGTCATGGCCAAGGGCGCACAGGCACAATACTCTTGGACGGCCAATGGCGCGGCGGTGAACTTCGACACCCATGGTGACGGCGGCGGCGAAAACATTTCATACGAGAAGGGCCGCGGGGCTGCAGAGGACGAGGGCGTACTTGAGGCAGCGTTTGACGGCAATCACGGTTGGTTCTGGCGTAACCGCACCGATGCCGACGTCACCGTGACGCTGAAGACGAACGGTGCCTACACCGACATCAAACGGATGATGTGAACGATACGTCAATTTTATCCGGCGCCGTTTGGCGCCGGAGTGACGCGCTGTTCATTGCCACGACCTCACTGTTTGGCGCACCACCGTCCCGTGAGCATTCGTGTCGAGGTAGGCGGCGGCGTGGTGAATTGGTGCGCCGCTAGGCTGTGTCAACGTGTCATGCCGCATTGGCTGTTGGCGAAATCAGCGCCGAACGTTTGCCGCGATGGAGATCCTTGGCAAACACGCAAGCCGAACTGTGCCCAGGAGATAGCTTCAAGGCCGGTGGCATCTGTTGTTTGCATTCTTCGACCACCAAGGGGCAGCGAGTCCGGAACCTGCAGCCGGATGGTGGATTCGTAGGGCTCGGCACCTCCCCGATCATGACCGGAACCCTGCGCTGCTTTTCGGCGATCGGATCCACCTCCGGTGTCGAGGCCAGCAACATCTGCGAATAGGGATGGCCTGGGTGATCGTAGAGTTCCTGCGATGGCCCGTGCTCCACGATCTTGCCGAGGTACATCACGTAGACGCGCGATGCAGCCTGCCTGACCAACGCAAGGTCGTGGGCAATGAACAGGCACGCCACCCCAAAATCTTTCTGCAGGTGCAGGAAAAGGTTCATCACTTGGGCTCGGATGGACAAATCCAGTGCGCTAACTGGTTCATCGCAGATCAGCACTCTTGGATTCACGGCGAGGGATCGGGCAATCGCAACGCGCTGGCGCTGCCCTCCGGACAGTTCCCGCGTGTGCCGATCCTTCAAAGCGTCCGCCAGTCCGACCTGATCCAGGAGCGCCTTGGTACGATGGTTGCGGTCGGATTGTGATTTCAACCCGCTGATCAGCAACGCTTCATCGATCGTCTCACCGACCGTCTGTCTGTCGTTCAGGGACGAATATGGATCCTGAAACACGTATTGGAGCGCCCTGCGGCTTTCGCGCAGTGCTGCACCGGAGAGTGTGGTGAGGTCCACTCCATCAAGCAGGACTCGTCCCGCGCTTGCCTTTTCGAGACCCACAATGGTGCGGCCCAGCGTCGACTTTCCGCAACCGGACTCGCCTACCAGACCGACGATCTCGCCCGGATAGAGCTCGATCGAGACGTCGTCGACGGCATGGATGAACTTGCCTCGCTGAACGCTTTTGAAGCGCGTCTGCAGGTTTTCGACTTTCAGAACAGGACCGTGCGTCATGCTGCTGCCTTCCTTTGGTTGACAACCGCGCAGGCCACGACAACAGCGCTGTCGACCGACCGCGCAAGTGGAGGGCGGCTTGCGGTGCATGCGGGAATTGCGAGCTCGCAGCGCGGGGCAAAGGCACAGCCTTTGAATGGCGCGCCCAGCGTTGGCGGTATCCCGGGAAGACCGCGAAACTCCGAACCGATCGGGTCTTCCCGCCGTGGGATCGCGTTGATCAGCCCTCTCGTGTACGGATGGCGTGGGGTAACGAGGACCTTGTCCACGGGACCTCGTTCGGCGGCCCGAGCCGCATACAT
>NZ_JAMYOM010000072.1:0-1526 GCF_040319805.1 Mesorhizobium sp. M0848
TGATCAGCCCTCTCGTGTACGGATGGCGTGGGGTAACGAGGACCTTGTCCACGGGACCTCGTTCGGCGGCCCGAGCCGCATACATTCAATCATAGGTCAGTCGGCACCGCCTTCCGTCTAGGGTGCGCGGACCTGGACATCCACGACCTTCATTTTCATGACTTGCGGCACGAAGGGACAGCCTTTTCGAGGCCGGGTTCACGATCTAACAAGTTGCACTGGTAACTGGGCACAAGGACTGGAAAATGTTGAAGCGCTACACCCATCTAAAGCCGGAGGCTCTCCACGCGGTATTGGCAGCGTGCGCGGCAGAGGTCGTTGCGCTCCTCAAGAAAATCGAGCCGGTCGAAAGCCTGCGAGGAGTGGGTGCTCTGTCCCGGTGGCGATCTCGCTTGCAAGCAGTTCGCCGGCAATCAGGCCAAGTGTTGCGCCGCTGTGGCTGAAGGCGACGTAGTATCCCTTGACCTCCCGCAACTGGCCGAAGACCGGTTCACCGTCTCCGGGGATTGGCTTCGGCCCGACACCGTAGCTGTCCAGTTCCAATTTCGGATGACCCTCGAGAACATTCGACGCTTCGTCGAGAAGTCCCTGGATGGTCGATGCGTTTACGCGATAAGTGCCATCCGGATTGACCACCACCTCTTCTTCCGACCAGGCGGAATCGAGCGCGAGCGCGCCATCTGGCGTTGGCCGGACGGCGACGCGCGGCGTGTTGAGCACGGCGCGGAGCGGCAAGTCGACTGGCTTGGTCCTGACCAGCAGCGCGATCGGTGTCCCGTCGGCGATACGCTGACCGGAGTCGGCAACCATTCGCGGCACATCCGCACCGGTCGCTAGAAGCACCGCGTCGGCGGCGAAGCTGATGCCGCTGGTCGTCGTGACGCCGGTTGCGCGGCCGTTGGCGACCGTGACGGTAGCGCTTCCGGCGCCGGTGAGAAGCCGCCCGCCACGCTCCACGAATTCCGCGATCAATATTTCGATCAGCGACGGCAGGTCGACCCAGCCCTCGCCCGGGTTGAAGATCGCGCCTTGCGGTGTGACAGCGCTTGCGCAGACACCCGGCGTGACCAACGCTATGTCGCCCGCGGACAGATGTTGCGCATCATAGCCGAGGCCTTTTTCATGGGCGAAGACATCGGCGATCTCGTTTGAGGCATCGTCGGCATCCCATGTCAGGCCGCCGTCGAAACGCAGCCAGGCAGCATCCGGATATCTCGCCGACAGCGTGCGGTAGCGGTCGATACCGATCATGCGCAGGCGATGATACTCAGCCGAGCGCTTGCGCGCCGAATTCATCCAGGCGAGCGAGCGGCCGGACGCCCCCTTGGCGAGCGGTCCATCATTGACCAGAACGGTCTCGATGCCGAGCCTTGCAAGATGAACGGCCGAGGAGACGCCAAAAATACCGCCCCCGACAACAACGACCTTGGAGACCTGATGAGATGTAACCATGAGATGTTCTTTCACTGTGTAGAGAGTGGATTGAGCGACCGAAGGCGTTCCACGCATATCGGCCAGATGGCGAT
>NZ_JAMYOM010000073.1:0-1448 GCF_040319805.1 Mesorhizobium sp. M0848
CGACCCCCGCGTCCCGTCCGCCCGCCCCTCATTAGACCAACCCCCCCCCCCCCCCCCCCCCCCCCCCCCCCCCCCCCCCCCCCCCCCCCCCCCCCCCCCCCCCACGCCGAAATCCTGGCGACCGCCTTGCCGCCGCCCTGGACCTATATCGCCACGGCGCAAGCCTGGGATGACGAGATGCGTGAGCGCATCGCGCTGCACCGGTCGCAGCGCGGCGAAGGCTGGACGACCATCGACGCACCGCTCGATCTCGCCGGCGCGCTTGCCGCCTTGCCTGATAACCAACCGGTACTCGTCGACTGCCTGACGTTGTGGCTGACCAACCATATGCTGGCCGAACACGATTTCGAGCTGGAATGCCGCCGATTGGCAGAGGTGCTGTCGCGGCCGCGCGGACCCTGGTTCGTGGTGTCCAATGAAGTCGGCCAAGGTATCGTGCCGGACAATGCACTGGCGCGCCGGTTTCGCGATGCCGCCGGCCGGCTCAACCAGCAGGTCGCGGCGATTGCCGATACGGTGCTGCTGATGGTGGCGGGGCTGCCGCTCAAGGTGAAATGACATGACCGACATCGACGATAAGGACGAAGAACGCCACCGCGCCAAGATGGCTAAGCGCAAGGCGGTGCAGGATGCCGAGGTGGCGAGCAAGACGGTCGAGAAGGGGCTGCTGATCGTCAACACCGGCCCCGGCAAGGGCAAGACCACGGCCGCCTTCGGCCTGGCGCTGCGGATGCTCGGCTACGGCAAGCGCGTCGGTGTCGTCCAGTTCATCAAGGGCAAATGGCACACCGGCGAGAAGGATGCGTTCGCCGCCTTCGGCGACCGCGTCGTCTGGCACGCGATGGGCGAGGGATTCACCTGGGAAACGCAGGATTTGAAGCGTGATATCGCAGCCGCCGAAGCCGCGTGGGCCAAGGTGCTCGAGCTGATGGCCGACCCGTCGATCAGCCTGCTGGTGCTCGACGAGATGAACATCGCGCTGCGCTACGACTATCTCGATCTCGACAAGGTGGTTGCGGCGCTGAAAGCGCGGCGCGAGGACCTGCATGTCGTCGTCACCGGCCGCAATGCCAAGCCGGCGCTGATCGAGGCGGCCGACCTCGTCACCGAAATGGGCGTGACCAAGCACCATTTTTCCGCGGGCGTGAAGGCCCAGCAGGGGATCGAGTTCTGAGGCTTCTTACCCCTTTGAAGGCAGGGCTATCGCATATGGATTCTTGCGAAGAGGGACCCCCACCCTAACCCTCCCCACAAGGGGGAGGGAACGCTGCCGCGTGCCTTTAATTCTTCTTTGGCGCCGAAAAGACAGGCGATTCGCTTGGGTCGGCGCCAGCGGAAGTCTCCCTCGCCCTTGTGGGGAGGGGCTAGAGCGATTCCTATTTTGAGAGAATCGTAGGATTCCCAAAGCCGGATGTTTGTGATTCAAGATGCTGGCTGGATTGGAGGCC
>NZ_JAMYOM010000074.1:0-1405 GCF_040319805.1 Mesorhizobium sp. M0848
CTAATGCAGTTCACTTAGGCACCTTCAGTGTTCTGACAGGATATTTGGCTGGTAGCTTTTTGACGACACGGGGGCATGATCGCCCCCGTGTTTTTGGGAGGATGAGGTCTCCCAGCCGTTGTCTTAATCGGATGAGGTGTGCGGGTAGTTTTGCTGGCGCTTCGATCGCCATCCACCCCCATTCGTGACGAATGTAGTGCAGGGCTGTGGTGAAGCTCAATTCGGTTGGCTTGACCTCGGCTTCAGAGGCAACCTCGGCCATTTCCAACCGCACCAGATTGTAAGCCAGCAAGGCTCCCCAAACTTCCTGATAAACGGTCTGCGGTGTGCCGCTGCGCAGCGTCAATTCGCTGCCAAGAAGCTCCTGCTTCAGCTCTCGATAGCTGGTTTCGATCCGCCAGCGGTCTTCGTATTGCTGCACGATCTCCTGGGCAGGATAGGCCTTCTTGTCCGTCAATGAGGTGAGCAATATTCGCTTTTGCCCATGCCGGTTGACCGTCTCGATCGCCCGAGCTTCCCAGAATGTCGGCAAGTCGGGCTCGGCCTCGCGTGCTTGCGGCGAGACTTTCATGCGCACCCGATAGTCGGTGGCGTTCTGGTCCAGGCGCTGCCATGCACTGTTGCCTTTGGCCGGCAGGAGCCAATGACGTTGCTTGCCCTTCGATTGAAGCTGCAGCAGCAGGCTGGCGCTGAAAAAGCCCTTGTCGAAGACCGTCAGGGATTGGTCCGGCACTTGGTCGAGCAAGCTCTTGGCATAGAGCATCTCATTCTTGCCGTAGATCCCAAACACCGCATCACGCACCAGGTGCGTGGCGAGCGCCGTCAGGGTCAAGAGCCGTAGCTGCGGATAACTTGCAACAGCGCCGGATGCATAGGCTTGCGCTCCAAAATGCGCGCGGTTCTCCACGCTGTCGGCGACACGCAATGTGCTGCCATCCACGGCATAGCGCGCAAGACCCCGCCAGCCTCGCCCGACTTGGTGTCGCTCGTCCCAGCACGTCGCGCTCATCGCAAACAACTGCGCCAGCGGCGCCTGGCCTAAGCGCTGGCGGGCCTGCGTCAAGGCGCTCTTGGCAATGTCCGGGTTCACCTCATCGGGCAACACCAGATCCAGATGGGCCACCACCTCAGGCATGGACTGATGACGATACAAGGAAAGCGCAATCACCAGCCAGACAACTTGCTCGGCGGGGAGCTTGCGCTTGCGGATGCTCGCCTTGCCGCTGCTGGCAAGCGCCAAGGCGATCCATTCCGGATCAATTGCACCCGAAAGTGCCGATAAATCGGCTGTATGTCCTATGCGACCTGGCATCTCAAAACACGAACAGGATGGAAACGAATCTCCATCCTGTTCGATAGGTCTTACCAGATCCTCATCCAGCCCAACTTAAGTGAACTGCATTAG
>NZ_JAMYOM010000075.1:0-1326 GCF_040319805.1 Mesorhizobium sp. M0848
GCACCGGAAGGCCCTTGACCTTGGTCAGCGACAGCATGACGTTTTCCAGGGCTGTGTGGTCGGGAAACAGGTTGAACTGCTGGAACACCATGCCGACACGCCGGCGCAGCTTTTCGGGCTTCATCGCCAGGATGCTCGCGCCATCGAGCAGCACGTCACCGCCCTTGGGCTCGACCAAGCGGTTAAGGCAGCGCAGCAAGGTCGACTTGCCCGACCCTGACGGACCGATGACGCAGGTGACCGTGCCCGGCTTGACCGTCAGGCTGACGCCCTTCAGGACATCGAGATCGCCATAGGCCATGTCGAGATTGGTGACGGCGAGACTACCACCCTTGAAGCGTGAAAGCGCCGAGCTGTCTTCAGGGCTGGCCTCGGAGAGCGGGCTGCCGACGGCGCTCTCCAGTTCGCTCACCTCGGCAAGGCCGCTGGTGACGAGGCCTGCCTTTTGCTTTCCGACCCGCAGCGAGTTGTCGATGTAATTAACCACGTGGGTCAACGGCACGGTGATCACGAGATAGAACACGCCGGCCAGCAGCAATGGCGACAGGTTTCCGGTGACCACCGCCTGGTCCTGACCGACGCGGAAAATCTCGCGCTCCGATGCGAGCAGACCGAGGAAGTAGACGAGGCTCGAATCCTTGACGTTGCCGATGAACTGGTTGACCAGCGCCGGCAGGACGCGGCGGATGCCCTGCGGGATGACGATCAGGCGCATGCCCTGCCCGTAGCTCATGCTGAGCGCCCGGCAGGCTTCCATTTGCCCGCGCTCGACGCTCTGGATGCCCGAGCGGAAGATTTCGCCGATATAGGCGCCGGCGATCAGGCTGAGGGCCAGAATGCCGAGCGGAAAGGGCGAAGGCCCAAAGATTTCACGGCCGATGCGCGCAAAGCCCTGGCCGATCAGAAGGATCGTGACGATCGCCGGAAGGCCACGGAAAATGTCCGTGTAGACCCGGGCCGGAATGCGCAGCCAGCGCGATTGCGAGATGCCCATGACTGCCAGGATCATGCCGAGCACGACACCCAGCACCGTGGATGCGGCCGCGAGGATCAAGGTGTTCTTCAATCCGATGGTGATCATGCTTGGCAGCACGTCCGCCATGGCTTGCCAGTCAAGGAAACTGCGCCGCAAGTTTTCAAGCCAGTTCATTCGGCCCCCTTTCGGTTGCGCTGTCCGCATCGTCCGACATCAAACGCGGCAGCGCGTGGTCCCGGGGCGGGGGCGCCCGCCGGCGGGCGGGGGGGGGGGGGGGGGTGGTGGGGGGGGGGGGGGGGGGGGGGGGGGGGGGGGCGCCGCGCCCCCGCGGGGGGGGGGGGGGGGCGGGG
>NZ_JAMYOM010000076.1:0-1242 GCF_040319805.1 Mesorhizobium sp. M0848
CGATAATCGCTCCAGCGGAACGCGACCTTGCCGTCAGCCATGCTGATCAGGCGAGAGTTGGCGATGGCGACACGGTGGGTGTAGCGGCCGAGATAGGCCAGCACCTGGTCTGGCCCGCCGAATGGCGGCTTGGCGTAGACGACCCATTCGAGGCGACGAACCTCGGCGAGCTTGCAGTTAAACGCAGCCGGCGCCGCCAGGTGGGCGAGATCGCCGAAGAAGCTCAGCTTGCCCGCATCATAAGCTGCTCGCAATTCCTGCAGAAAGAGCCGGCGAAACAGGCGCGACAGGACGCGCACCGGCAGGAAGAATCCTGGCCGGCAGGCGACCCAACGCTTTCCATCGAGGGAGATCCCGCCGCCCGGCACGATGCAATGGATGTGGGGATGATAGTGCAGGCCCTGGCCCCAGCTGTGCAGCACCGCGATGTGCCCGATCTCTGCGCCGAGATGTTTTGGATCGGCGGCTATCACTCGCAGCGTCTCAGCCGCAGTCTTGAACAGGATGGCGTAGAGCGCTGCCTTGTTCTGGAAGGCGATCGCCGCGACCTGCGCCGGCAGCGTGAAGACGACGTGGAAGTAGGCAGCCGGCAGAAGCTCGTTCTGTCGCGCGGCAAGCCATTCGCGACAGGCCTGTCCCTGGCACTTCGGGCAATGCCGGTTGCGGCAGGAGTTGTAGGCGATGCTGATCGCCCCGCAGGATCGGCATCGCTGGACATGGCCACCGAGTTCGGCCGTCCGGCAAAGCTCGATCGCGCTCATCACCCGCCGCTCGACGCGCCCGAGATGGCCGTCATGGACCTGCCGATACGCCTCTGCGTGGCGGCGAAAGATATCCGCCACCTCCAGTCTCGCCGACATGGCGAGGCGAGCTCAGCCGGGTGGCACGACCTCCAGCCGCAGCCGGTCGAGCGGGCTTTCCGTCCGCCGGATGAGGCCGTTCGAGACCTTCGTGTAGCGCGCCGTGCTCGACAGATTGTTGTAGCCGAGCAGAACTTGGATGATCCGGATATCGGTGCCGTTCTCCAGCAAATGCGTGGCGAAGCTGTGCCGAAGCGTATGGACCGTCACGCGCTTGTCGATGCCGGCGGCGGCACGCGCCGAGCGGCAGGCCGAATAGAGGACCTGCACATCGATCGGCGCGGTTGCGTCGCGACCGGGGAACAGCCAGTCCTTCGGCTTTGCCAACCGCCAATAGACCCGCAGAATCCGCAGAAGCTGCACCGACAGCATGACATAACGG
>NZ_JAMYOM010000077.1:0-1207 GCF_040319805.1 Mesorhizobium sp. M0848
GCTCGTCCTCGCCAATACCTCAAGCCGCGAGCGTGTTCTCTGCGAGTTTGATCCAGTACGATGTCCCAAACTGAATCGCCTCGTCGTTGAAATCATACGCAGCCTGGTGCAGGCCAGCACTGTCGCCGTTGCCACACCAGATGAAGGCGCCCGGTCGCGCCTCGGACATGAAGGCGAAGTCCTCGCCTCCTAAGACCGGCAGCGTCTCCACGACATTGTCTTCACCCGCGACATCCTTGGCCACCCTGATCGCCATCTCAGTCTGCGCAGCATGGTTGAAAACAACGCCATGGTCGCTTTCGAGATTAAGATCTATCCTTGCACCGGTTACTTGGCCGATGCCGGCAACCACCTCGCGCAACCGCTTCTTGACAAGCTGACGCACCTCGGGCGTCAACGTGCGCATGCTGCCTCGCAACTCTGCCGTCTCGGCTACGACTCTATGCGTGCTGCCGGCACGGATTTCGTGAAACGTAATTCCAGCCGCTTCCAAGGGATCGACGTTCTGCGACAAGATTTGTTGTACAGCCGTAATAAGCTGCGCGCCGACCAAGATAGCATCGACGCTTTTATGTGGCATCCCTGGATGACCGCCGCGGCCTTCTATTTTGATCTCGATGCTGTCCGTTGCCGCCAACACCGCACCGCGACGGATACCAAACGCACCAATTGGCAAGCCCGGAAGGGTGTGCATGCCATAAACCTGTTCAACGCCGAAGCGCTCCATCAGGTCGTCCTTGAGCATCGCGACCGCACCCATACCAATCTCTTCCGCAGGCTGGAAGATCAGGACTACAGTGCCTGCGAAGTCTCGAGTTTCGGCTAGATAGCGTGCCGCGCCCAGCAGCATCGCCGTGTGACCGTCGTGACCGCATGCATGCATGAAGCCCTCGGTCTTGGACGCATAGGGCAGATTGGTCTTTTCCTCGATCGGCAGCGCATCCATATCAGCGCGCAAACCGATGACCTTTGCGCGGTCGTCGCTCGCGGCCCTCTTCCCAGTGATGACACCAACGACGCCGGTCTTGCCAAGGCCGGACACGACCTGGTCGCAGCCAAACTCGCGCAGGCGATCGGCGACGACTGCGGAGGTGCGGTTGACGTCGAAGCCCAGTTCAGGATGTGCATGAATATCGCGGCGCCAGGACACGATGTCTGGGAGTAGGTCGGCGACGCGATTGACGATAGGCATGGGAGTCTCCTTTCT
>NZ_JAMYOM010000078.1:0-1198 GCF_040319805.1 Mesorhizobium sp. M0848
GGTGTGATGAGAACGGTCTCGGTGATCTCGAATCCAAAGTCGTCGTACCAGAAACCAGTCATGAAGTGGAAGATCATGCCTGGCTGGAGCACGGTCCTGTCCCCTCGCCGCAAGCTCATCGTGTGTTCACCCCAATCTGGAGGGTAAGATAGCCCAACTGGATAACCGGCTCGAGTAATCTTCTCCACCCCATGTTTCTCAAGGACGTTGAAGAATGCCACGGCCCAGTCCTCGCAAGTTGCGCCTGGCTTCGCAGCATCGAGGCCTGCTTCCATTCCCTCTAGAGTGACCTTCTCTGCATCCAAGAAGTGTTGTGGCGTTTTGCCAAGGCAGTATGTCCGACAGAGCGGGACATGATAGCGCTTGTAGACACCAGCAATTTCGAAATAGATTCCTTCGTTGTTGCGAAGAGGCTGATCGTCCCACGTGAAATGGCACGCGGATAAATCGGTGCCTGATGGAAGCATAGGTACGATGGATGGGTAATCACCTCCAAAATCGTGCGTTCCGCGAATCGCAGCATCGTAAATATCTGCAACGAGGTCAGACTTGCGCATACCCGGTTCAATCTTTTCCAAGATGCGCTCATGCATCAGGGTCACGATCTGCCCCGCCTTGCGCATGTACTCGAGTTCCTGGGGACTCTTGATCGCGCGCAGCCAATTAACAAGCACCGTTGCGTCAACGAATTTGGCGTTGGGCAACCGCGAAACCAAAGTCTCAAATGCGGTCGCAGAAAAATAGTAATTATCCTTCTCGACGCCGATGACGCCCTTGTCTAGCTTGCGGTCGGCAAGCACTTTGCAAAGATCTTCCATCGGATGACAAACAGGCGTCTGGACATATTTGTCCGCATAGCTGACGACATTCTCGTCCGAAAAATAGACCGTGCGCTTAGCGCCGAATTCATCTGAAGAACGAACCCACACTATGGGGTCACCCTCTGGGGGAACGATGACCGCTTGGTGGTTGTAGAAGGACCAACCATCATAGCCGGTCAGCCAAGCCATGTTCGCAGGTTCGCTAAGGATGAGGATATCAATCCCGCGCCTCTGCATCTCGGAGCGAGTTTTGCTAAGCCGCGTTCGATATTCTTCCAGGCTGAAGTTCAATTTTGTGGCGACCATTGTTGGCTCCCGGGATTCCGACGGACGTCAAGCACGGGCACGAAGCCCATGACGTGAATTTTAGCAGCGTC
>NZ_JAMYOM010000079.1:0-1154 GCF_040319805.1 Mesorhizobium sp. M0848
AGAGCGACTATCTGGGGTGTCAAGTTGCAATTACGAACTCGTTGCGCGCATCGCGTGCTTTTGCATTGAGGATGACCAGGAGTTTTCTGGCGAGTGCGATGCGGATGAGCATTTTTGGCTTTCCCGCCTGTTGCAACCGTTGAGCGAAAGCTTTGAGATGAGGATCGAATTTGGCCACGATAGCTGCGACGATGAAGAGGATGCCACGCGGCCCGGCGCGTCCGCCTCGCACATGCCTGTTGCCGGTGCGCTTGCCGCTATCGTTGGCGAAAGGAGCCAGGCCTGCCAGCTTGGCGATGGCCTTGTTGGAGATGAGGCCGATCTCGGGCAGTTCGGCCATCAGACGGGCGACAGTGCGTCCGGCTACGCCCTTGAGCGAACGAAAGGCTCGCTCCAGCCTGGCCCACAGCGGATCGTCATCGATCATCGAGGCAATCTCGCCTTCCAGGCGCCGTTGCTCGCGCTTGAGGAAGGCCAGCGTCGCCTCGATGCTGGCGCATACCTCGGCGTCGCATGCGGCACTTCTACGCTGCTTGTTGATGGTCGCATCGCCGACAATCTGGCAAAGCCGGCCAACCAACGCGGTAAGCCGCTGTTGGGCAGCGCTTGGCGGTGGCGTCGGCACCGTGTTCTTGACTGCGCCGTAATGGGCGATGACAGCGGCGTCGATCCTGTCGGTCTTCTCCAGATAGCCCATCGCCTCGGCGAAACGGCGCACGCTCTTGGCATTGACCACGCCGCACGGCATGCCGTGCGCCCACAAGAGCATGAACCCCAGCCGTTCATAGCCGCCCGATGCCTCCATCACCGCAAGGGCTGCGCCATGGCTGCGGCAGAACAGCCAAAGAGCTGCAATCCCCGCCGCATCGTTGGCGAAGCGCGCTGCCGCTCCGCCAGGCCGGACATGCGCGTCCAGCCAATCTTTCGAAACATCAACTCCACAAATAATCCTGTTCACGGTAACCTGCCTTGTGCGTACGGTTGGAACCAAGCGACTGTTCGGTCGT
Source organism: Mesorhizobium sp. M0848 (assembly GCF_040319805.1). NCBI lineage: Bacteria > Pseudomonadati > Pseudomonadota > Alphaproteobacteria > Hyphomicrobiales > Phyllobacteriaceae > Mesorhizobium > Mesorhizobium sp. M0848. Next base: position 1,008 of record NZ_JAMYOM010000079.1, read on the forward strand.
GCGTGACGAAGGCGAAGATCCCAAGCTCTCCCGCGGTTGTAACCTCAGGTGGTACGGGCGACTTCGCCAAGCCAAGGTCCGGGCGGCCGCCCGGACCTTGGCTCAATCGCTCTAATCCCACGAAATCTCTCTCGTGTAGATACAAGG
>NZ_JAMYOM010000080.1:0-1121 GCF_040319805.1 Mesorhizobium sp. M0848
GGGATCTTGCGATGACGACGAAGCCGAGCGGTCAGTTCAGTTTTGTGGAGGCTCTGCTGCCGCAGGGTCTTGGTCGGAGCGGTCGCCTGGACCGGTTGTCGTTGCTGGTGAAGTGGTATCGCTTCGAGAAGATCCTGGCACGGCTGCGCTCGCCGGCCGGACCAGGCCGGCCTGCCTACAATTCGTTGGTGATGTTCAAGGCGCTTCTGCTGCAGTCCTTGTATGGACTGTCGGACAGCGAACTGGAGGAGGCGCTCGCCGATCGGCTGTCGTTCCGCCGCTTCGTTGGGCTGACGCTCGAAGAGACGGTGCCCGACCACACCACGCTCAACCGCTTTCGCAATCGTCTCGTCGAGGCGGGGCTTCTGGAGAAGCTGTTTGGCGAACTGGACCGTCAGTTGGACAAGGCCGGGCTGATCCTGCGGCGCGGTACGATGCTCGATGCCACGGTGATCGAGACGGCGGCGGCACGGCCACCCAGTGGAACGGCGCACGAGGCCGGCGAGGCTGGCGATCCCGATGCCGGCTTTACACGCCGGCAGGGCAAGCCTGGCTCCTCCTATGGCTACAAGGCCCATGTCGGTGTCGACCAGGGCTCTGGCCTGATCCGCCGGGTGAGAACGACAGCGGCCAACGTCAACGACACGGTCGAGGCAGATCATCTGATCTGTGGCGACGAAGGCGCAGTGCTGGCGGATGCGGCCTATCACACCAAGGCGCGCCAGGTATTGCTGAGGGAGCGCGGGATCAAGCCAAGACTGATGCGGCGCGCCAACAAGCATCATCCGCATCTGCCAGCGCGCCTGAAGCATTTCAACCGGCTCATTGCGCGGCAACGCTTCGCCGTCGAGACGACCTTTGCCACCTTGAAGAACCGCATGCGGCTTTGCGCCATCCGCTACCGCGGCTTGGCCAAGGCGGCAGGACAGATCCTCATCGCCGCCATCGCCTTCAACATGCGCCGCTGGGTGACGCTGGCGACCTAATACAGGGTCGCATTGCGCCCGAAATCCGCCGAACCCGTCAAACCCCAGCCAATCCGGCCTCAAACCCGAGCCGCAAGGCACCCCACATTGGCCTGACCCTCCCTCCTTGCCCCTATAACTTAATAACGCAACGGG
>NZ_JAMYOM010000081.1:0-1051 GCF_040319805.1 Mesorhizobium sp. M0848
CTAGAGCGTTTCATATTTTGACGGAAGCGTAGCCTGCGTTTTCGAAGTAGTTCTTGCATTCGGCTGCCTCGATGGTTTCGACGAGGTGGCCGATGTGGCGCCACGTGTCCTCGACGGTGCGTTTCTGAGCTTGTCGCATCCAGTGTTTGATCTTGGCGAAGGCCTGCTCGATCGGATTGAGGTCCGGCGAGTAGGGCGGCAGATACCAAAGCCTGGCGCCGGCAGCTTTGATCGTCTGCCTGATGGCCGCCGACTTATGGCTTCCCAGGTTATCCATGACCACGATGTCGCCGGGCTTCAGCACGGTGATGAGCTGCTGCTCGACATAAGCACGGAAGCATTGGCCGTTGATCGGTCCGTCGAAGACGCAAGGTGCTGCGAGCCGGTCCCAGCGTAGTGCACCGAGGAAGGTCAGCGTGCGCCAGTGGCCGTGTGGAGCCAAGCCGCGCAGCCGTTTGCCTTTCGGCCCCCAACCTCGCAGTGGAGCCATGTTGGTCTTGATCCAGGTCTCATCGATGAAGACCAGGCACTGTGGATCGAGACCGCTTTGCCAAGAGCGCCATCGCTGGCGCCTGCGGGCAATATCGGCACGCGCCTGCTCAAGGGCGAACAGAGTTTTTTTTGAAGCTCAGGCCTTCGCGGCGCAGGAACAGCCACACCGTATTGTGCGAGACCTTGACCCCGCGAGCATCCAGCTCGTCCTTCAGCCGACGCAGCGTCAGTTCAGAGGTCTGATTAAGCCGCTCCATAATGAAGGCCCGATGCGGCTCAAGGACGCGCTTGCGATGTCCGCCCATCTTGCCCGGCGCCACCGAGCCAGTGGCACGGTAACGCTGCGACCACTTCACTACAGAGGAAACCGCAACGCCAAAGCGCGAGGCAACCGCACGGCAGGTCTCCCCGTCGCCAACCGCCGCTACTGCACGCTCACGAAGATCATTTGAAAGCGCTCGCGTCATCAGATGCTGGCCTCCAATCCAGCCAGCATCTTGAATCACAAACATCCGGCTTTGGGAATCCTACGATTCTCTCAAAATAGGAATCGCTCTAG
>NZ_JAMYOM010000082.1:0-880 GCF_040319805.1 Mesorhizobium sp. M0848
GCAGGTTGCCAATTCGCAATAGATCGCCTCTATGAACAAGGATTGCCACTATGAGCAAGAAGTTTTCACCTTCGAGTGACGCAAGCATCGGAATTTTCGAGCGCCTCGAGTCTGAGGTGCGTGGCTACATCCGGTCCTTTCCAATCCTCTTCGATCGTGCGGTTGGTACTACCCTCATAGGTGCAGATGGTCGTGAATATCTTGATTTTTTCGCCGGGGCAGGCGCCCTTAATTACGGCCATAACAACCCCGCCTTCAAGAAGCCGTTGCTGGATTACATCGAGCGCGACGGCATCGTGCATGGGCTTGACCTTGCCACGAGTGCGAAGAAGGCATTTATCGAAGCCTTTGAGCAGTATATTCTGAAGCCGCGTGGTCTGACTTACAAATTGCAGTTCACGGGTCCCACAGGCACGAACGCGGTCGAGGCGGCCCTGAAGCTGGCGCGCCTAGTAACCGGCAGGGCGAATATCGTCGCATTTACCAATGCGTTCCATGGCGTTAGCGCGGGATCGTTGGCTGCGACTGGAAACAAGAAGTACCGGAGTGCTGCGGGTTACCCCGTCGCGCACGTGACATTTTTGCCCTACGATGGGTATCTCGGCGCTTCCGTTGACACGCTCGATTACTTCGAAAAGCTGCTGAACGACGCGAGCAGCGGTCTCGACAAACCTGCCGCGGTGATTTTGGAAGCGGTTCAAGGGGAAGGGGGCATCAATCCTGCAAGCTTTAAATGGCTGCAAAGGCTGCGTGACCTCACCGCGAAACATGGGATCCTGATGATCCTCGATGACATCCAGGCAGGTGTGGGCCGCACAGGACAATTCTTCAGTTTTGAAGCTGCTAAGATCGTTCCTGACATTGTCACTTTGTCAAAGTC
>NZ_JAMYOM010000083.1:0-835 GCF_040319805.1 Mesorhizobium sp. M0848
CGACCGGCAAGTTGGTCACCAGCTTCCAGTCGATCGGATCGCGTCCGGGCGGCGGATCCTCTTCGAGAGCGTGGATGTATGTCAGAACCTGCGGACTGTAGCGCTTCTGCTTGCCCACAGGCGGCAAGGTGTTGATGGCGACGAACTTCACCTGCAGCCAGGTCGTCTCGTCCTGATCGACCGTAATGCGATGACGTCCCGACCAAGGCGTCGCCGCAAGTTGGGCAAAAACGCGATGAGCTGGATCGTGTGGGGCAGCATCGGCAGGCCGCTCAGCCAGCCTGTTCGTCTGCACCCGCACGAGGAAGCTGGTACCAAGGTCCTGCGCGGTGCAATAGAGCTCGTAGATGTCGCTCTCCCGGTCACCCACATGCACGCAGCGCTCGGGCGTGCCAATGAGCGCGATGGACTGGCGCAGGTTCTCCAGCCAGCGGTAGCTCTCCTTCGTCTCGATCGGCACGCGCGTGGGATTGATGTGCCGCTTGAGCGCGAGCGTTCCCTTGAACTTCGTTCGTGTCCAGAACTTCGCCGCCGTCAGACCGAGGGGCGTGCCGGTGAGGGTGACGGCCAGGCTCGAATGCATCAGCACACCGCACAAGGTCTGCACGTTGGGCTGCCCGGCCTTGTAGCGCCCGGCGTTGATGGTTTTGGTGAAGCCGATTTTGCCCGGCTGCGCGCGGCTGTAGATAAATTCGGTCGTGTCCTGCAGGATAAGGATCGGACCTTCGCTCGCCGCAACGCGCGCTGCGGTCGCGGCGAAATGGCCGGCGAGAACGCTGTGTTCGGTCACGCGCGGGTTGTCAAAGAAGCGGTAGGCAGCCTTCGCCGCCGCCCA
>NZ_JAMYOM010000084.1:0-817 GCF_040319805.1 Mesorhizobium sp. M0848
CAACGAGAAAGTCATGGGCGAACCTATAGTCCGTTTTGAGAACGTCGCAAAGCGCTACGGCGCGCTTAGCGTGCTGGACGAACTCAATCTCGACATTGCCCGCAACGAGAAGGTGTGCATCATTGGTCCCTCCGGCTCGGGCAAGACCACTGTACTGCGCATGCTGATGACGCTGGAGCGCATTAACGAGGGGGTGATCTGGGTAGACGGGGAGCCGCTCACGCACATGCAGAAGAACGGCCAGATGATGCCGGCGAGTGAGCGTCATTTGCGGCGCGTGCGCGGCAAGATTGGCATGGTGTTCCAGCACTTCAACCTCTTCCCGCACATGACCGCGCTGCAGAACTGCATGGAGGCGCCGGTCTCGGTGCTTGGGCTCTCCAGGCAGGAGGCCGAGGCCCGAGCGGCGGAGCTGCTCGATATGGTCGGGCTCGGCGACAAGAAGAACCATTTCCCGATCCAGCTCTCCGGCGGCCAGAAGCAGCGCGTGGCGATCGCTCGCGCGCTGGCCATGCGGCCCAAGGTGATGCTGTTCGACGAGGTGACATCGGCGCTCGACCCGGAACTCGTCGGGGAGGTGCTCAACGTCATCCGTAAGCTCGGCACAGAGCATGACCTCACCATGCTGATGGTCACGCACCAGATGGCCTTCGCCAAGGAGTTCTCCGACCGCGTCTGCTTCTTTTACGGCGGCAAGATTGCCGAACAGGGCCCGCCCGACCAGCTCTTCGGCAATCCGCAGAACGAGCGGACCCGACAGTTCCTCAGTACTGTGCTCGAGGCGAGGTAGTTATACGCGGTGCCGGCTCGAACGGAG
>NZ_JAMYOM010000085.1:0-761 GCF_040319805.1 Mesorhizobium sp. M0848
ACGCCCGTGCAGGTCGTCTTGGTCGTCGGACGGATGCCGATGATCTCCAGCTCCTCGCCGACCTTGACCACGCCGCGCTCGACGCGGCCGGTCACGACCGTGCCGCGGCCCGAGATCGAGAACACGTCTTCGATCGGCATCAGGAACGGCTTGTCGAGCGGACGAACCGGCGTCGGGATGTAGGCATCGACCGCAGCCATCAGCTCGCGGATCGCGTCTTCACCGATCTTCTTGTCGCTGTCTTCCAGAGCAGCCAGAGCCGAACCCTTGACGATCGGAATGTCGTCGCCGGGGAATTCGTTCTTGGTCAGAAGCTCGCGAACCTCGAGCTCGACCAGTTCGAGCAGCTCGGCGTCGTCGACCTGGTCGACCTTGTTCAAGAACACCACGATCGACGGCACGCCGACCTGACGGGCCAGCAGGATGTGCTCGCGGGTCTGCGGCATCGGACCGTCGGCAGCCGACACGACCAGGATCGCGCCGTCCATCTGCGCGGCACCGGTGATCATGTTCTTCACATAGTCGGCGTGGCCGGGGCAGTCGACGTGAGCGTAGTGGCGGGCAGCCGTCTCGTATTCGACGTGCGCCGTCGAGATCGTGATGCCGCGCGCCTTTTCTTCAGGGGCAGCGTCGATCTGGTCGTAGCGCTTGTATTCGCCAAAATACTTGGTGATCGCCGCCGTCAGCGACGTCTTGCCATGGTCGACGTGGCCAATCGTGCCGATGTTCACGTGAGGCTTGTTACGCTCGAATTTACCTTT
>NZ_JAMYOM010000086.1:0-676 GCF_040319805.1 Mesorhizobium sp. M0848
GACGAGGCGATTCAGTTTGGGACATCGTACTGGATCAAACTCGCAGAGAACACGCTCGCGGCTTGAGGTATTGGCGAGGACGAGCACTATTGTGGTCGGGACCTCTACGCCACCTATCTGCATTTGCGCCGCGGCGGCCGCATCGTCTCAGTCGCCGTGATGATCGCCTTGAGCGTCAACTCAGGCCGCCGCTATAGCGGACATGGACCACCTAGGCGCGCTCGATGAACGTCAGCTCGGCCAGCGCTATGATGCGGTTCTTATCGAGCGATGCCTGGAAGGCGAAGTCGAGGCCGGCCAGCGTCTCCTTGAGGGGCGCCATCATCAGCGCCGCGCCTTGATGTGAGGCTCGCGCGCAAGTTCCTCGCCCTCCGGGTGGCGGGTGTTGATCTCGGGGCCGGCCGAGTAAGGCGGTCCGTTTGGCAAGGCCACATTGTCGACGACGATTAAGCTGCCCAGATGGGGCCTTCCAATCGCCATTGGAGTTGGCACAGGAACGCAGATTTCCTGCGGCAATTGAGGAAAATCGGCGCAAATCGTCCTTCTTGCGCCGGTACATTTCGTGGAGTGTCCCGCTAAGGTGGTTCGCCGTTCGATGGAACGTTGAGGACCTTCATACATGATATCGCAGCCTTCACGTTTTCTTGGTATCCTCATGCTCGACCACGGGCAGCAG
>NZ_JAMYOM010000087.1:0-650 GCF_040319805.1 Mesorhizobium sp. M0848
GCAGGTGCAGGACGCCGGCTTGGAAGACGGGCAAGCGGTCCAGGCCCGGCGAGTGGGCTTTGAGCAGCACGTGTCCGAGGCGCTCCGGCCGCTGTTCGATGGTCGAGCTGACGAGCCGCCAACCAAACCAGAGGAGCTTCTGCGACTGGAACAGGGGGTTTCGCGAGGTGCTTCAGCGAGGGCAGGATCATCAAGCCGCCTCGTCTTTTTTCAGCAACCCAGGGATGCCCGCTGGACGGGATGACCTCAAGGGAAGCGTGTCGGAGGCTTTCGCAAGCTCTGGGACGCCGGAGTTCGGGCCGCCGCCCCCAGTCTTGGCTGCCAGCCAACAGCAGATCCGCCCTTCGCCGGATGAGCTTGACCAGGGCAACCACCTGCCACCCGAGTGAGTCGTCCCAACAATGAACATTCACCAGCGCTGTTGTGGCCAGCGCAGACGCAGAGGGCCCTGAATACGCCGCAAGCCGTCGCCATTCAGCAGCAGCTGAGCGAAATCGGCAATTCAGGCGGCCGCGTGCATATGCAGAGAGGGGCTGATGCGATCTCCGGACCGGTAGCTCTCGCCGTAATTGATCAGGCTGGTACTGTTGGAAGGCTTGATCAGCCTCGTCACCCCAATCTCCAGCATAGCTCACTGTCACGCGGCCAAC
>NZ_JAMYOM010000088.1:0-594 GCF_040319805.1 Mesorhizobium sp. M0848
CAATCCGCAGAACGAGCGGACCCGACAGTTCCTCAGTACTGTGCTCGAGGCGAGGTAGTTATACGCGGTGCCGGCTCGAACGGAGTGATAGGGGAATCGCCCATGAGTAGAAAGGACTCTTGTGCGGTCTGCGATTCTGACGGAGGTCCTGACAACAGAAGGTCACGATGGTGTTTTGGATGTAGTTCGGCGAGGTTCGGGTCTCGCGAGACTTGACCGCAGATCCGATGCACCTCTCCTTCGCTCATCCCAAGCCTCTGCCAATTGCGCAACAGGCCTTCATGCGTGAGCCCGCTCGCATTGTCTCCTGGCCCAGGTTGACTCGGGCCCGCCTTGACGAAGTTCCGAGAGCACTCTCATCGACGGATTTGGGGAACATGACGTGCTAGATCCGTACAGATCGGTTGGTCTACTGTGGCTACAAGCGCTGAACGGAACGGTGCGGTCCAGGCCGCTAGTCTTTGACGAAAAGCTTCCTGGGCACCTTCGACAGGCACTCGTTCCCGTCGGGTGTGATGAGAACGGTCTCGGTGATCTCGAATCCAAAGTCGTCGTACCAGAAACCAGTCATGAAGTGGAAGATCATGCCTGGCT
>NZ_JAMYOM010000089.1:0-567 GCF_040319805.1 Mesorhizobium sp. M0848
TTCCAGCAGTTCAACCTGTTTCCCGACCACACAGCCCTGGAAAACGTCATGCTGTCGCTGACCAAGGTCAAGGGCCTTCCGGTGCGGGAAGCCGAGCGCATCGCCGAGGCGCGCCTCGCCGATGTTGGCCTTGCCGCACGCAAACACCATCGTCCCGGCAGTCTTTCCGGTGGCCAGCAGCAGCGGGTGGCAATCGCCCGTGCACTGGCAATGGACCCTGAGGTGATCCTGTTCGACGAGGTGACGAGCGCTCTCGATCCGGAACTGGTGAAGGGCGTTCTCAACCTGATGGCTGACCTCGGCCGACGTGGCATGACAATGGTCGTGGTGACCCATGAAATGGGTTTTGCCCGCAAGGTCGCCGATCAGGTCATCTTCATGGATGAGGGCCGTGTCATCGAGGCCGGCACGCCCGCTGCGATCTTCGACACTCCCAAAAGCGCGCGCTTGAAGCACTTCCTCGCCGAAGTGCTGTGATCCGCATCGCCATCTGGCCGATATGCGTGGAACGCCTTCGGTCGCTCAATCCACTCTCTACACAGTGAAAGAACATCTCATGGTTACATC
>NZ_JAMYOM010000090.1:0-506 GCF_040319805.1 Mesorhizobium sp. M0848
CAAGACCCCGGGCGTCATCTACGACATCAAGGGTCTGTTCCCCAGGCATGTTACGGATGGGCGCTTCTGATGAGGGTTCTGGTCACCGGCGCGGCCGGCTTCATAGGGTATCACGTAGCCAAGCGGCTGCTGGAGCGCGGTGACGAGGTCGTCGGCATCGACAACGTCAACGACTACTACGATCCGCAGATCAAGGAGGCGAGGCTGCGGCTCCTGGACGAGGCGAGCCGCAAGACCAATGCCGGCTATCATTTCATCCGCGGCAATCTCGCCGACAAGAGCGTGGTCGACGCCTGCTTTGCCGACCATGCATTCGACCGGGTGATCCATCTCGCCGCCCAGGCCGGGGTTCGCTACAGCCTGGAAAACCCGCATGCCTATGTCGAAAGCAACATCATCGCCTACACCAACATGCTGGAGGCCTGCCGCAACAGCGCCGTCGCGCACCTGACCTATGCCAGCACGTCGAGTGTCTACGGCGCCAACACCGACATGCCGTTTTCCGA